>JAJZPZ010000006.1 GCA_021847795.1 Nitrospirota bacterium | reverse complement strand
TTATATTGCTGAATACGAACTCAGGCGCGCCCGTGCAGGCTATATGTATGCGATGGGTTTCGACCTGGTTGCGGAATACAAATAAATGAGGCGGGCCGGACATACTCGAAACCGGCGGAAGTTTGCAGGTAAAAGGGAGATGAGGAACGGACAATGAAAAAGAAGATGATATACGGTATTGTGATTACAGTGGTCCTTGCAGCGGCTGTATTTGCGCTGTTCGGCAACAGGGACACTGAGCCGAAGTTCAGGACGGAAAAGGTCACCAGGGGAAGGATACAATCGGCGGTAACTGCCACGGGCGCGGTGAATGCGGTGGTGAACGTCCTTGTGGGGACCCAGGTTTCGGGCACGGTAAAGACCCTGTATGTTGATTTCAACTCGCCTGTCAAAAAAGGGCAGGTGATCGCGCTGATAGACCCCGCCACTTTCGAAGCACAGGTTGCGCAGGCACAGGCCAACCTGCTTTCAGCGAAGGCAAACCTGGACAAGTCCGAGGCCATGCTTGCAGACGCAAAAAGGACCATGGAGAGGAACAGGGAACTCTTTGCAAGGAACCTGATTGCGCGGAGCGATCTGGACACTGCAGAGACGAACTACAATACGTCAAAGGCACAGGTGGGAGCGTCAAAGGCACAGGTGGCCCAGGCCGGGGCGGCATTGAGGACGTCTGAGATCAATCTCCGGTATACGCGGATCATCTCCCCTGTCAACGGGACCGTTGTTTCGAGGAATGTGGATGTGGGGCAGACCGTTGCCGCGAGTTTCCAGACCCCGACCCTTTTCACCATTGCCCAGGACCTTACCAAGATGCAGATAGACAGCAACATCGCAGAAGCGGACATCGGGAGGATCAGCGTGGGGCAGCAGGTTGAGTTTACGGTAGACGCCTATCCGGATATTACCTTTAAAGGAAGGGTGTCGCAGGTCAGGAACGCGCCGATAACCGTCCAGAATGTCGTCACCTATGACGTGGTGGTCAAAGTGGACAACTCCGACCTCAAACTCAGACCCGGTATGACGGCGAATCTCTCCGTCATCATATCGAATAAGGAAGGCATCCTCCGGATACCCAATGCCGCGCTGAGGTTCAGTATGCCGGGGAGCCGCAAGGCAGCGGCGACTGATCCGAAGGAAAGGGGCAGGAGCGTCTGGGTCCTGGGAGATAAAAACCCGAAACGCGTCAAGGTGTCCACCGGGATCAGCGACGGCGCATACACCGAGTTGCTGACCGGCGATCTTAAAGAGGGACAGGAGTTGATCGTGGAATCCCTTGCAAAAACTAAGGGCGCGGCAGGCAAGTCCGGACCAAGGATGTTCTGAGATGGCGTTGATTGAAGTGCATGAAATTTCAAAAGTGTACAGCCTCGGCGACATTGCGGTGCATGCGCTGAGTTCCGTGTCTCTCTCGATGGAAAAAGGAGAGTTCATTGCGATCATGGGGCAGTCGGGCTCGGGCAAATCCACGTTTATGAATATCCTGGGCTGCCTGGACAAACCCAGCAGCGGGCAATACCTGCTCGAAGGGATTGACGTCGGGCGCCTGGACAGGGACGAGCTGGCGGACATCCGGAACAGGAAAATAGGTTTTGTGTTCCAGGGATTCAATCTGCTCAGGAGGACTTCCGCGCTGGAGAATGTGGAGTTGCCCATGCTCTACAGCGGTGTCCCGGCAAAGGACAGGAGGCAGAGGGCATCTGAAGCGCTGAAGGTGGTCGGGCTTGCAGGCAGGGAGAACCATTACACCAACCAGCTTTCGGGCGGACAGCAGCAGAGAGTTGCCATTGCTCGGGCCATTGTAAACGAGGCCCCCATCATCTTTGCCGATGAGCCGACAGGGAACCTTGATACCAAGACGAGCGTTGAGATCATGGAGCTCTTTGTAAAGCTGAATGCGGAATCCAAAATCACCGTGATCCTGGTGACCCATGAGCCCGATATCGCGGCATTCAGCAAACGGGTGATAAAATTCCTGGACGGGCGCGTCATCAGTGATGAAAGGGTGGCAAAGGCATGAGAAGAAATACTAAATCCGAAACTCTAAATCCTAAACAAATTCAAAACTCAAATGACCTAAATTCAAAACAGTTCCGGACATTCGTGTTTCGGATTTGGAATTTGTTTGGAATTCGGCGCTTAGAGTTTGGAATTTTGAGGGTGGTTTATGATTAATATCCCTTCGACAATAAAGATTTCACTTCGGTCCCTGAAAGTCAACAAGATGCGGTCGGGCCTCACCATGCTCGGGATCGTCATCGGTGTCGGCGCGGTCATTGCCATGCTTGCAGTGGGCTCCGGCGCGCGGCAGAGGATCTCCGCGCAGATATCGAGCATGGGGAGCAACCTGATGATCATACTCCCCGGCGCCACTACCTCAGGCGGCGTGCGGATGGGAATGGGGACCCAGCCCACGCTCTCCATGGCTGATGCGGAGGCGATCCCGAAGGAGTGCCCGGCAGTGCAGAGTGTGGCCCCTATCCACAATGGCGTTGCACAGATCATCTACGGCAGCCTGAACTGGTCTACAGGAGTTGTAGGGACCACCCCCAACATGCTGGAGGTCAGGGATTGGGCCCTTTCCGCCGGAAGGTCCTTTACCGCCGAGGATGTCAGAAGCGCCTCGAAAGTGGCCCTCCTGGGGCAGACGGTTGTGGAAAACCTCTTCGGCAGCGTAAACCCGGTAGGGCAGAACATAAGGATAAAGAACGTCCCCTTTACCGTTATCGGGGTGCTCGGTGAAAAGGGGCAGTCGCCCAACGGGCAGGACCAGGACGATACTATTTATATCCCGGTGACAACGGCGCAGAAAAAGCTTTTCGGCGCCTCCTTTCCTGGAATGGTGAGAATCATTATGGTGAAGGCAAAGGGGGCCGACGATCTCTTGCCGGCGGAGAAACAGATAACGGAACTGCTCAGGCAGAGGCACCACATCGGGCAGAAACAGGACGATGATTTCTCGGTGAGGAACCTTACGCAGATGATGCAGGCAGCGGAGCAATCCACAAAGGTGATGACCCTGCTCCTGGGCGCCATCGCCTCGGTCTCTCTCCTTGTCGGGGGAATCGGGATCATGAATATCATGCTCGTTTCCGTTACCGAAAGGACAAGGGAGATAGGTATACGCATGGCCATAGGCGCAAAGACATGGGACATAAGGCTGCAGTTTATCATCGAGGCGCTGATCCTCTCGCTCATCGGCGGTATATTCGGGATCATTATCGGGATAACCGGCTCACAGGTGCTCTCGATGCTTGCGGGCTGGCCCACCATTGTCTCGGCAGCGTCAATACTGATGTCCTTCAGCTTTTCGGGACTGACCGGGATATTTTTCGGGTACTACCCGGCCCACAAGGCGTCACTCCTCGACCCCATAGAGGCGTTGAGGTACGAATGAGAAAGACAAATCTCCAAAAAAGACGAAGATAAATGGGGTGGAGAAATTGAGATGTGGGCGGCAACGGGACAGGGCACAGGAAAGCCTTTCCAACGCGATGAGATTATTACAGCTTGGCGACGATTGTCTTTCTGAAGAAGAGAAGTAGGCCTCCCAGGAAGGCTAGAGACCTGGTTAGCGAATACTTCAGGGTATCGCCGGAAAGCCTTTCCCGTACCCTGTCCCGCTGCCGATTTTTGCACATGTTTGAAATTTGGAAATTCATATTTATTACTTTTGATAGAAGAGGAAGGGAACGATGATGAAATCTATGCGTATGGCGGCATTTTGGGGAGTAACGGCTTTGGTGATTTTTCAATTGTCGGGTGGGGTTTCCGGCGCCCAGGATTCTTCTCCTGTGAATCCGGGCAAGGGGCTTCCCAAGGCCGCAGGCGTGTCAAAAACGCCGGACGAGGGGATCATAAAGAAAGGCGAAACGCTCAGCCTGGCCCAATGCATTGATATAGCGCAAAAGCGGCAGCCCAATATCATCGCGGCCATGAATACGGTGGACGCGGCCCGGAGCAGGGTCGGACAGGCCCAGGCCAACTACTTTCCGCAGGTGTCGGTATCAGGCGGGTACTCCAGGATTTCTCCTGTAGGCGGACTATCGGGTTCTGCAGGCGGCGGCTCCTTCGATCAATATACGAGCAGCGCCCAATTGACGCAGAATATCTACGACTTCGGGAAGACCTCGACCCAGGTCAGTATCCAGCGGTTCAATGTGGATGCCACCCGCTCTGACCTCGAAAACGTAACGGAACAGATCGTTTTCAATGTCAAACAGGCCTATTACTCGTTGCTGCAGGCAAAAAAGAACAGGGACGTCGCTGCCGAAACAGTGGGGCAGTTTGAGCAGCACCTTGAGCAGGCAAAAGGATTTTATGAGGTGGGCACAAAGCCGCGGTTCGATGTCACAAAGGCGGAAGTCGATCTGAGCAATGCGAAGCTGAACCTGATCAGGGCCGGCAACGCGGTGAAAATAGCCGCAGTGAACCTGAACAATGCCATAGGCGTGCCCGATGCCCCTGATTACACGATTGTAGACGACCTTGCATTCAGGAAATACGGCATGACCTTTGACGCCGCGCTCGCAAAGGCATTCAGCAACAGGCCCGACATCCAGGCGCTCGCTGCGCGGAGGAAGGTCTCGGAGCAGACTGTGGAACTGGCAAAGAAAAACTATTACCCGACCGTAACAGGGGATGCCGCTTACAACTGGGGCGGGTCGAAATTTCCCCTTAATGAAGGCTGGAACGTGGGTGCAACCGTATCCATGCCGGTCTTCAGCGGGTTCCTGACAAAGCACCAGGTCGGGGAGGCAAAGTCGAACCTTGATGTCGTCAGGGCAAATGAGGAACTCCTCAGGCAGAATGTGCTGCTCGATGTGCAGCAGTCCTACCTGAACCTGCAGGAGGCCGAAAACAGGGTGCCTACATCCGAACTGGCTGTCAGGCAGGCAACGGAGAATCTCGAAATTGCAAACGGCAGGTATGCAGCAGGCGTTGGGAGCCCTATTGAGGTGACTGATGCGCAGGTCGCATACAGCAATGCGAAAACGGCATATATACAGGCCCTCTCCGACTACAAAGTCGCGCAGTCAAGCCTGGAAAGGGCAATGGGCGGGAAATGACGATGAAAGAGGAATTTAAACCACATAGAACTCAGAGGTGCAGGAGAAAGGGCGACGGAATTTAAAAAACCGTCTCCGGGTTTGCATCAAAAAAGAAAACGAAAAAGTTGATGGAGGAGAGCCATGGAAGAGTCTAAGACGGAAAATAACGGAGAGAAAAACAGCAAGAAAAAGATCGCTGCCGTTATTTTCGCCGTTGTTGCAGTGGTCGGGGCAATGGCGCTCTATTTTTACCTGGGATATAAGGCTACCCATATCTCGACTGACGACGCTTTTATCGACGGCAGGGTGCATACGATTGCCGCAAAAGTGCAGGGCACGGTAAAAGCGGTATATGTGGATGACAACCAGCATGTGAAAAAAGGTGATCTGCTGGTTGAGATAGATCCCGTTGACTATGACGTGAGCGTAAAAGATGCGGCATCAGCGCTGGGCGAGGAACAGGCAAAGCTGTCCGAGGATGAAGCAAGGGTGGAGACCGCAAAGAAGCGGCTGGCAGAGCTGAAGGCCGGTGTTGAAGCTGCGCGGGCTAATCTTGAGCTCCAGGATGCCGATGCGCGCCAGGCGGAAAGGGACGCAAAGAGGGCTGAAGCGCTCTTCCGGAAGGATGCGATTTCCCGGGAGAAGTACGAAAAGACGAAGACCGCTTATGACGTTGTTCTTGCACGGGTAAAAGCTGCGGGAGAGCAGGTGAAACAGGCCGAAACAGCGGTTGAAGCGCAGAAGGCGGTGATCAGGCAGGCTGAGTCTGCCGGCCTTTCCCAGCAGTCAGCCATAAAGCAGAGGGCCGCGCGGCTTGAAGCGGCGGAGCTGAATGCCGGGTACACGAAGATTTATGCGCCTGCGGAAGGCTATGTTACCAAGAAATCCGTGGAAAGGGGCAACCAGATACAGGCGGGCCAGCCTCTCATGGCCCTTACCACCCTCGGCGATATCTGGGTCGTTGCAAACTACAAAGAAACGCAACTGAAAAAGATCAGGTCAGGGCAGGGCGTTGAGATACGGGTCGACACCTACCCCGGCAAGAAATTCACCGGCAAGGTAGACAGCATAATGGCAGGCACGGGATCGGCGTTTTCTCTTTTCCCCCCTGAAAACGCTACGGGCAATTTTGTGAAAATAGTGCAGAGGGTGCCGGTGAAGATACTCCTGGACAAAGACACTGATTCAGGACACGTGCTGAGGGTCGGCATGTCTGTCGAGCCCACGGTCGTTGTAGATACAAATTCAAAACCATGAGCACCAAACCCAAAGCATATAAAGCTTATGGAGTGGGAAAATTGAGATGTGGAGCGGCAGCAGGGCAGGGTACGGAAAAAACTTTCCAATGCGATGAGATTATCATCACTTGGCGACGATTCTCTTCCAGAGCAGGAGAAGTGGTTTCTCAGTAAGGCTTGAGAGGTGGTTGGCTAATACTTCAGGGTATCGCAGGGAAAGCCTTTTCCGTACCCTGCCCCGCTGCCCTGTTCTGCATGTGCCTGTGATTTAGGATTTAGATTGTGAAAATGGTTAAATGAGAAGACTCGGAGAACCGGATGTTGACCTCTACGGGATGTCATAATGAATAAATGGGGCAAATGGATCATCGCGCTTACGGTCATGCTGCCGACCCTCATCGAGATCGTGGATACGTCCGTGGTCAATGTGGCGCTCGACCATATCCGCGGGAGCCTTTCGGCAGGCATCGATGAGTCGACGTGGACGATCACTTCCTACCTTGTCTCAAACGCGATCATCATTCCCATTACCGGGTGGCTGAGCAGGCTCTTCGGCAGAAAACGCTACCTGATCTTTTCCATATCCCTTTTTACCGCCAGTTCCTTCCTGTGCGGCTCTGCCTGGAACCTCCAGAGCCTTATCGTCTTCAGGATACTGCAGGGTATCGGCGGCGGCGCGCTGCAGCCCATTTCCCAGTCCATCCTCCTCGAATCTTTCCCTCCGCGCCAGCACGGCATGGCAATGGCCGTCTTCGGGATCGGCATTATGTTCGGCCCTATTGTCGGGCCCCTGCTCGGGGGATGGATTACGGACAACTGGTCATGGCACTGGATCTTTTATATCAATATACCTATAGGCATCATCTCCATCCTCATGGCCATGCTCTTTATCACTGACCCGCCCTATATGAAGCGCCAGGTGATGAAGATAGATTACTGGGGCCTCGCCCTGCTTGCCACCGGGCTCGGCTGCCTCCAGATCGTCCTCGACAAGGGGCAGCAGGATAATTGGTTCTCTTCGCCCCTCATCGCCTGGCTGAGCTGCATTTCTGCGGTGTCCCTGATACTCTTTGTTGTCGTCGAACTCTTTGCGGAGCACCCTGTTGTCGACCTCAGGACATTCAGGAATGTCTCCTTCAGCACCGGCAATGTCGTGATGTTCTTTGCCTTTTTTAATCTCTTCGCCAGTATCGTCCTGCTCCCCATCTACCTCCAGACCTTGATGGGATACACCGCAACCCTTGCGGGGCTGGTACTCGGGCCCGGCGGCATCGCAACGCTGCTTGCAATGCCTATAGCCGGGAGGCTGGTCACTAAGGTCAATCCCAAGGGGCTTCTGGCCTTCGGGATCATAGTATGCGCCTATGCGACGCACATGATGTCGCGGTTTGATCTCTCCGCTGATTTCGTCACCCTGCTCTGGCCGAGGATTGTGCTCGGGGTCGGCATGGGATTTCTCTTTATCCCCCTGACCACTCTCACCCTCTCCACCATAAAAAAGGAAGATATGGGGAATGCGACGGCGATTTACAATCTCCTGAGAAACCTCGGGGGCAGCTTCGGAGTGGCCTTTGTCACCACTGTTATTGCGAGGCGGAGCCAGTTCCATCAGGCACGCCTTGTGGAGCATTTGACGCCTTTTGACAGGGCATACCAGATCGCAACGCAGCAGGGCGCGCAGATGCTCCGGCTCAGGGGATTCGACAGTTCCTCCGCCCACTATGGGGCATTGGGAAATATTTACCGGCAGCTTATCAGGCAGGCCTCCATGCTCTCTTTTAATGATGCCTTCTTTATAGTCAGCGCCATCATGATCTGCATCCTCCCCCTCCTCCTTATCATGAGGAGAGGCAAAGGCAGCGCTCCTGCGGGGATGCACTGAATAAAAGACAAGCTCTAAATCCTAAGCACCAAACCCTAAACAAATTCAAATAACCAAAGTCCAAACCGGTTTTGAGCATTCGAATTTCTCATTTTGTTTCGTGCTTAGGATTTAGAATTTCTCCTTTGTTTAGGATTTCGTGCTTGCCCTTATCATTTACTTCTTCCCCTTGAGTAAAAAATCGGCTACACTTGAGAAAGAAAGCTCTGCGTTTAATATTCGTTCCGGGAATTCCACTTTATAACAGGAGAAGCTTATGGGAAGGCGGGCCGGCTGCGTTTTATTGCTGTTCTTGTGCTGTGTCCTGTTTTTCGGTTTTCCGGTTGAAAGCTCTGCAGCGGAGAGTCCGCATCGTTTCGAATTCGCCCTTGGCCCGGGCATAAGTCTTAGCAACCTCGACAGCAGGCAGCTTCTCCTTGCTCCCGCGGTTTCCATCCCGGTGAAGGGAACTGGCTTCCTGAGGTTCCGGATCGAGGGCAATGCGGAATTTATCGATTTTCATGACAAGTTTAATGCTGTGCTGGGAGTGGCGCCGTTTTTCAGGGCTATATTACCCAAGGGCAGGGTAAGGCCCTTTGCTGAAATCGGCGGGGGAATCAACTATTCAACCCACACCTATCTGGACGGAGACAGGCTTAAAGGTCCATTCCTTTTCAGCGCCATGGCAAACGCCGGACTTGAATTCACATTCCAGGGAAGGCCGGCAAGCCTCTCTTACAGGGTGAGACACCTTTCCAACGGCCATCTGTATCACTGCAACAAGGGCATCAATTCTCAATATCTCATGATGTCCGTAAGTTTCTGAATCCGGGGTGCGGTACATGAGGCTATGGGAATACAGGCCGTCCGGCCATAAAATGATCATGTCCGCCCATAACAACCCAATACCGCTTTTTTCAGCTATCAGTTTATCTTCTCCAAAAAAACAGCGACTTCTTTTGTAAAACAGACTCCCTGCGGAAGCTTGCAGTTGCCTGCCTTCTTCTGCCGTATGGGGGCTTCGGGCTGCCCGATAACGGCAACCCTGTCGGATATATCGTTGAAAAGCGTCGAGAACTCCTCGGGAAGCCTCTTCCTTTCGGCTGCATGGGTATTCTGGAATTTGAAGAAGCTGTTGATAATGGCCTCTGCTGTCCTTGCAAAGGCGGCGCAATTGCAGCAGAGCGGGTCGTTCTGCTGGTTCCCCAAAATGCCGGCGGCATAATAATACCCTCTCAATGTGGTTCTGAACGTATCATCCTGACTCATCTCTGCCTCCTTTGTTCCGGACTGATGGTCTTTGCAAGCGCTGGCGTTTTTGCACGCGCGCCCATCCCGAACTTTCCCGTATTATACCGCTATTTCCAAAAAAAGCTACTGTTGGTAAAGAGGTTTCGAAAGACCTGAATGAATGAACTGCGGGGGCCTCCGGCAATCCCGGCTTTGAAATAGGCCCGTGGAATTCTCCGCATGCGGGGAATTGCTGTTGAAGTTGAATCCCGGTGGCGTTGGAACTTGGCCCTGCAATTTGGTATAATGTCAGCTTCTGTATCTGCCGACGGCAAGGGCCGGCTGTTTTCTCTGTCAGGCATCTTCCGGAAGGGTGCAGCCACGCAATTGGGCGGCCGTAGCCGGACCGTAGCGCGATATCAAAGGGGTCTTTGCTGAAGGCCCATGAAGAGGCGGCTTTGTGAAAAGAAGAGATAATCTTAAAACCTATGTGCCGGCGCTGGCGGGAGCAATCTCCGCGGTCCTCGGCCTTGCCGTAATGGCGGGATGGTATGCGCAGATCCCGGCTGTGGTGCTGGCGCATCCGGAATTTGCGCCTATGCAGTTCAATACCGCATTGGGTTTTATTCTGCTGGGGTTTGCGGCTGCGGTTTTCTTTGCGCAGCGGATGGGGCTCCATATGAGGAGGGTCTCGGTTATCAACAAGAAATTGAAACAGGAGATCGCTGAGCGCAAGCTGGTACAGAAATCCCTCATGGTAAAACACAAAGCCATAGAAACCTCGATCAACGGCATTTCCACCTCCGATCTTGCCGGCAGGCTTACCTATATAAACCGCGCGAGCCTGACTATGTGGGGCTTCGCGGGAGAGGGGGAAATCCTGGGAAGGCATGTGTCGGAATTCCTGGAAAGTCCGGAAGAAGCTGCCGGCATAATCGAGCGTATCCTCGAAAACGGCACATACATCGGAGAAGTGAAAGGGAAAAAAAAGGACGGCTCTCTTTTCGATGTCCAGTTCTGTGCAAACGTGGTGAGAGATGAAATGGAATTGCCCCTCTGCATCATGATCTCCTGCCTGGACATTACAGAGAAACGAATGATGGAAGAGGCGATTAAATACCAGGCCTACTACGACTTGGTTACAGAGCTGCCCAACAGAATGTTGTTCATGGACCGCCTCAATCTTGCCCTGGCCCAGGCGCAACGCACACGCAGCATGACTGCCGTGCTTTTCCTCGACCTTGACCGCTTTAAGAACATCAACGATACTCTGGGACACAAGGCCGGTGACCAGCTGCTGAAAGAGGTCGCAGGCCGCCTGAAGTCCTGTGTCCGTGAGTCGGACACGGTTGCCCGTATCGGGGGAGACGAATATACCATACTGCTGCATCACATCACCCAAGAAGAGGATGCATACAGGACGGCACGGAAGCTCCAGGCGCGTATCCGGGAGCCTTATCTTATTGAGGGGTATCAATTTCATATAACCGTGAGCATCGGCATCAGCCTGTATCCCGGTGACGGGGAACAGGCTGATACCCTGTTCAAGAGCGCCGATGTGGCCATGTATTACGCAAAAGAAACAGGAAGGAACAATTACCAGTTTTATAATTCTGCCATGAACACCAGGACCATCGAAAGAATGGCCATGGAGAGCAGCCTCAGGCAGACCCTTGAGCGGGGTGAGCTCATCGTGCGCTACCAGCCCCAGTTGTGTTCCCGGACACGGCAGATAATCTGTGCAGAGGCGTTGGTGCGGTGGCAGCATCCTGCATGGGGGCTGCTCAGTCCAAAGCAGTTCGTCCCTCTCGCCGAAGAGACCGGACTTATCATGCTCCTTGATGAATGGGTGCTGCGCACTGCCTGCGCCCAGAACAGGGCATGGCAGGAGGCGGGATATCCTCTCCTCAAAGTAACCGTGAATATCTCGGCAGGCCGTTTCCAGCAGCCTGATTTCGTGGAGATGGTTTCGCGGATACTGCGCGATACCTGCATGCGCCCTGAATTCCTGGAACTCGAAATAACCGAAAGCACTGCCATGCAGGACGTGCGGCATGCAGTCCTCAATATGACCAGGTTGAACGACATGGGTGTCAGCTTTTCCATAGACGACTTCGGCACGGGCTATTCATCCTTAAGTTATCTCAAGAAACTGCCCATCCAGAAGCTCAAGATAGACCGGTCCTTTATAAGCGGACTTACAACGGACCCGGATGACCAGGCCATTGTCAAGGCGGTAATAGCCATGTCCCATAGTCTTAAACTGGAAGTGGTTGCCGAAGGCGTTGAAACCGAAGACCAGTTTGCTTTTTTGCAGGGCAGCGGGTGTGACGGGATACAGGGGTTCCTCTTCGGCGAGGCGGCAGGGGCCGAGGAATTTAACGATATGATAATGCTGTATAAATAAGAAGGGGATACGCAAATGCCGGACAAGAGGACCTTTTCATCTCTGGCCGTTCTTTACGAGCTGAGCGCCAGGGAGTTCAGGAAGAAGCTCGGTATGTTCCCGGAGGACCTGAGGTATTATGTCATCCTGGCGAGCAGCATAATAGGCTCGGAGAATTCAAAAAGAGTGAAAGAGACACCGGACGCGGTTGCCGAAGAGAGCGCTGACTTTGTTTCAAGGCTCCTGGAGATAAAGAGCCCTGAGCAGGACGAGCTGTTCAGGGGCATCCTGGAAACCTATCTCATTGAAACTCTGAAAGACGAATTGAAATGCTCCTGCATGAACTGCACGGGATTCGACAAGTGCCTGGAGGGTGATCTCCTTAAGGTGGGGGAGCTTTTTCAAAGGCGCGTCAACGGAGATGAATCGGATGAGTTGAAGGGGGAGATTGCGCTCCAGGTCGACAGGGCCCTTCGGGGGACTCCGTATATGGAAACGGATGAGGCCCATGCCTTATGCAGGAAATTTGTCCACCAGTACAGCGCTTCCCGTGTAGGGGAGGTCTTCGGCAGGTATGCAGATATCGCTGCGGCGCTGCAGAGGGACTTCGGCATCTCTTACCGGAAGGTCCAGCAGCAGATGGTATCAGTCAATATGCAGTTTTGTGCAAAGGTCCGGAAAACGGAAACCGACAACAGGGCGCACTAAGGAGCACTCTGTGCTTTCGCCGGCGCACACAAGGCTGGAAAGTTATCTGAAAGGTCCTGTTTGAAATTATAAGATATACAAATGTATACTATATCGGAATGTTGGTAAAGGCCGGCATGGTTAACCGGGAGAGTTCAATTTAATTGACGTATTGATGTGTACAGGTCCGGCAATAGACCGGGCGCAAGCCGGCTGCAGGGGGACAGTGAGGCAGTTGTCTTCGGAACGCTGTAGTCGGTTCTCTGAAAGCCGTAGTCCTGAAATGCTCTTTCTCCATAACTTCCCTTCGGTTATCCGGATGTTGTAAAAAGCTTTTTTATTATGCACACTACGAGGGAACAGATGACAAAACTTGAGTCCATCAGAAAACACGGCGTTTCTGCTCACGGCAGAAGAGAGCTTATGAACTACCTGAAAGGGAAAGACCTGGCAATGAAGGATGCAATTCTTGCGCGGTGCTATGACTGCATGTCCTATTATGCAGACGGCATTTCAGACTGCAGGACCACTGAATGCCCGCTCTATGTTTTCATGCCCTACCGTAATACAAGGCGGAAAAAGAAGACCGGAGCAAAGAAGCCCTCAGCCGGAAAGCCTGCAGCAGAACAGGCCGCAAAAAAAGCGGCAAAAAAGGCGGTAAAAAAGGAAACAGCAAAAAAGCCGAAAAAAAAGGCGGCCGCGCCCGTGGGAAAGAGGCCTGCAACGGCGGCGCCCGCTGCAAAGAAAAACGGGAGGCGGAAGGACGGCAAGAAGGCGCCCGAGCCGCTCACGCTGTTCAAGATGTGAAGAGCTTAAAGGCAGTGATGAGTGATGCGTAATGGGTGATGAGTAGAAAGACCCTGAGACGTGAGACGTAAGATGTAACGGGCTTTTATCCTTCAACTCATCACTCATCACGCATCACTCATCACGCATCACGGTCTTTATAGATCGTGTATGCAAAAACAGGCGTCACCTGGTATAATTCTGAGATATGAAAGAAATGCATCTTGTCGGCCTCAACCCGGTTGTAGCGGACCGTATAACCCCCTTTTTCGGAGAGATGCTGAAGGAGTGTCCTGAAAGCATACATTCCATTCACCTTGTGGGGAGCGCCGTCACCCCTGATTTTAAGGAAAAGACTTCCGTCATCCATTCCGTAATTGTCCTTGAGAAAGTTGATTTCGGTTTTCTCAGGTTTATCGCCTCCCTGGGGAAAAAATACAGGAAAAAGGGAATTGCCGCCCCCCTGATCATGACACCTGAGCATATTCGTAATTCTCTCGATGCCTTTCCCATGGAGTTCCACGATTTCAGGCTGATCCACAAGACCATTATGGGAGATGACATATTCGGCAATCTCCCCATTGAAAAGGGCCACCTGAGGCTCCAGTGCGAACGGGAGATAAAGGTGAAACTCATCGGCCTGAGGCAGAGTTATATCTCATCGCTCGGAGAGAAGGGGGCGCTCGCCGATATCCTTTCCCGGTCTATCGTCGGGTGCATGCCTTTAATCAGGGCGCTCATTTATCTCCTCGGCAAGGAGTCCCCGGTCAAGCGGCATGAAGCAATCAGGACACTCCAGGAGCTGACGTCCATAGATGCGGGTGTTTTCGAAAGATTGCTTATGGTGAGATCCGGGGTTAAGAAGCCCTCGGGCGAGGAGATCCACCGCATTTTTGAGGATTACTATGCGGTGCTTGAAGATGTGGACAGGACTATTGAAGATCTTCAGATATAAAGACAGTAACGCTAAAGGCAGTAACAAGCCATCAGTAACAAGCAACAAGTTAAAAGATAACATGCCGTTACTTGTTATTCGCCACGTGTTACTGCTTATCGTTCTCCTGCTCCCTTTTTTTCCTGTTGCAGCCTATGCCTCCACTCCTGAGCCCCCTGCGGTTCCTCCCGACTATGTGGTCGACCTTGCAGGTGTCATAAAAGATGACGCGAGAGCACAGTTGAACGGGTATCTCGGGGAGCTTGAGCAGAAGACCACAGCCCAGATGGTCATTCTCACTGTCCGGAGCCTTGATGGCGAAGGCATCGATGAGTTTACCCTCAGGACCGCAGAAAAATGGAAGCTCGGGCAAAAGAAAAAAGACAACGGGGTACTGATGGTTGTGGCAATTCAGGAGCGGAAATACCGCTTTGAGGTGGGGTATGGACTTGAAGGGGTCCTGCCTGACAGTTTTGTCGGCTCCCTGGGAAGGGCGTACCTGGTCCCAAATTTCAGAAAGGGCGACTACAGCGCCGGCATATCTGAAGCTGCCCTCGCCATTGTCAGGACCATCGCCTCCAACGAGGGAGTTGCCATCACAGGGCTGCCTGACCGGGGCGAAAACTATGAGCAGTACGGGGGCGGCGCAGAGTACCGGATCAGTCCTCTTCGAGGCATCATACTCCTGGCAGTCCTCATTGTGGTGATGATCTTCGCGATCAAGCATCCCGGGATCTGCATCCTCCTCTTCTTCTCTTCCGGCAGGGGGGGAGGGGGTTGGTCAGGGGGCGGCGGCTTCGGCGGTGGTGGTGATGGCGGCTTCGGCGGCGGCGGAGGAGGAGGGTTCGGCGGCGGCGGCGCATCAGGAGGCTGGTAACGCACGACAAACACTAGAACGGCAAATCCTAAATCCGGATATCCAAATTCTAAACAAATTTGAAATTCGAATGACCGAAATTCGAAACGTGTTTGGAGCATTTGAATTTTGAATTTAGATATTGTTTGGAATTTGGTGCTTGGGATTTGTTTAGGATTTAGGATTTAGAGTTTGTGTTTATTTCGTATTTATACACGGGAGGTTTTTATGAACAGCGGATTGAAAACAGCACTTGTAGTCCTTGGTATTATTGTGCTCATCGGCGCCGGGATCGGCAGCTGGGTGATCGGCCAGTACAACAAGGCCATCTCCATGGATGAGCAGGTGAAGGCGCAGTGGGCGCAGGTCGACAACCAGTTGAAAAGAAGATACGACCTTATCCCGAATCTCGTTGAGACCGTAAAGGGATACGCAACACATGAGAAAGAAGTATTCGAGAACATCGCACAGGCCAGGACGCAATATTTCCAGGCAAAGACGCCTGCTGAAAAGATACAGGCGTCTCAGCAGCTGGAAGGGGTATTGTCCCGGCTGCTTGTGCTCAGGGAATCCTACCCGCAGCTGAAGGCTAGTGAATCGTTCCTGAAACTGCAGGACAGCCTGGAGGGCACGGAAAACAGGATCTCCGTCGAGAGAAAGCGGTATAACGAGGATGTGCAGACCCTGAATTCCTACCGGAGGACCTTTGCCGGCAGATTCATTGCCGCGCTGGCAGGCGTGGGCGAAGCTAAATACTTCGAGACCCCCGCAGCAGAGCGCGAAGCGCCGAAGGTGAAGTTCTAATCGCAAATGGCGCCGGACTGGTATCTATGCATCTGTAGAAGCTGAACTAAATGCATAAACGCAGGCCCGGTGCCGTATTACCCTTAAAGACAAAGCCGAGAAGCATTATTGCTTCCTGGATGTCACCCAGCAGGAGATAAATAACACCGCCTGCAATCAAGAGCAGGAACATCGGCTCCCGGACGACTTCGAATGCAATGGCGAGGATGTTCCTCTTCCTGGAAGAAGGGAGTTCGTTGAAGTCCTCCGCGCTCAATCTCCGTGCAGCTTCCGGCTCTGAAAGACCTGAGACAGTGCCGATATCGAGTTCTTTGCCCAGCATGTTCACCGTTGTTGTAAAGAGAGTTATGATGGGTGCTGCCGCGGACAAGATGAGAGCATGTACTATCTAATGATAGCGTAAATCATATATTTTAGGAAGCGGTACGCAGGCAGGGGAAGGGCAAAGCTATTGCGCTGGAAAATCGGGTTTGATGATGGCAAACGGGGCAACAGCGCTGTCAGTTCTCCCTGATTGTTCACCTGTTCCGGGGAGGGTTGAAGGTAATGCCACGGGGTTGGCCCGCAGCCGTTATTTGGTGTATTGAATGGAGATCGTGTAGTCGACCCGCGCATGGCCCGAGGCATTGTTCCCGGGACAGACAAGCTCGCCTTTCCCTGACTCCAGGTGGTCTTTCATCATGCCCGTAACAACCGGATCAAGGTCAAAGCCGCCTCCCATGCAATCGTGTTTCACGCATTCCATGAGGAAATAGGCAGGACTGCCGGGGAAGAAGTTGACTGTGCGCTGCATGAATACCAGGGTTGAATTTCTCTGGTAGTAGTTCATGGAAATAACAACAGAGGAAACATCGGGATATTTTGCGGATATCGGACTTGCTTCAAGCTTCTGCTGCTTTCTTTCGAGCCTTTCGGCGTCCTTTTCCTTTCTGCCCATCTGTGCCTCCTCAAAAAAAGGGAATCCCCCTGCTTGTCACAGGGGGATTCGGGGTTTTTACTGTTTTACAACGTTGATCGCTTTGGGGCCCTTGGGGCCTTTTTCGATGTCAAAGCTGACCCTGTCACCCTCGGCAAGGGACTTGAAGCCATTGCCTTGAATGGAAGTGTGGTGGACAAATACATCGCCGCCGTCCTGGCTGGTAATAAAGCCAAAGCCTTTGGAATCATTGAACCACTTTACTGTTCCTTCTGTCATTGTGCGTACCTCCTTACTTGTTATTTGAACTTTCAGAAGGGCACAAATAAAAAGGCCACAAAGCTAAAGTCTTTGTGGCCTTATATGGTCAAAAAACTTCTGAAACTCTATTTATATATTAGCACGTCGGCGGATAATTAGCAATAAAAATAAATCCTGCAGGCAAAAATTAAATACCTGCCAAGCCGCGGTTTTTTCACGGATAAAACGCGTCCGTGTTCCCTGCATTCTCCCCGGCCCTTGCTGCCTATGGGGCCCAGAGATACAGGAATTTCACCCCTGAAAAAACCGAAAGCTCCTCCGCATTTATTGAGATGAGGTTGATGACCTGCGGACCCGGCAGCGGCATGTCGGAATATATATTTGATTTGAATTCCTCGGGCCGGGCATAGGTTATCACCCTGGCCTGCACGACATTGAGCGATTTTTTCATGGTGTCGATTGCCTCGTCAAAGTAAGCCACCTGGTCGATGAGCTTTGCCTCGAGGGCTTCGCTTGCTGTAAGTATGCGGCCATCGGCAAGGGATCTGACCTCTTGTTCCGTCAGGCGGTTCTGCCTGTTTGCGGAAACCACCCGGACAAAGCGCAGGAAGAGCCTGTTTACTATGTCCTGGAGCATCTTCTGTTCTTCGGGTGTGCTCGGGCGAAAGGGCGACCAGAAATCCTTTTTCGAGCCCGACTTGTAAGTCTCATTGGAAACCCCCAGCTTGGAAAAGAGATCTTCCGCATCGAATTTCATGGCGATAACGCCTATGCTTCCCGTAATTGCGGTGGGGCTTGCGATGATTCGGTCCGAGGCAGCGGCTATATAATATCCTCCGGATGCGCCGAGTTCCATGATGTATGCGTAAACAGGTATTTTCCTTTTCTGTTTGAAGCTCATGAGTTCGTGGTATATGGTGTCGCTTGCAGTAACGCCTCCGCCCGGCGAATTTATCCTCACTATCACGCCCGCGATATCCGGGTCTCCTTCTGCTTTGCGGAGCGCTTCCTTGAATACTGCTACTTTCGAGGGTCTTGTCCTGAGCTTCAGGCCTCCTGTTTCTTCCTTGAAGGAGATCATGCCGTCCAGGTCGATGAGAAGTATTTTGGGCTTGCCCTCGCCCCCGAGCACTTTTTCCTCAAGGTTCTTTGTCTCGGGCACGAGCGACAGGTTTACAAGCGCACATCCCGGCAGGACAAAGAAGAGAAGGGCAAAGAGAAATACGGTTCTTTTCATCTCAGGCTCCTTGTTAAACGACAGGGTATAAGCACGGGCAGCCCCGTGCTGTCTGATGGGTGCATCTACTAACCTCATAGCACAAATTAAGGGGTCTGTCCATACAAAATTCCCGGAGGTCCCAAAGCAGGGATTGTTATCCGGAGCGCTGAAGTTGGCGGGCCGGGGGTTGTAAAGCTGTTCATCTGTTTGTATCCTTTTTTATGGCGTTTGCTGTAACGCATCGTTCATCTTATTATCGTTTTTTCGTGAGGGAAACTTTAGGAAGAAGAGCGGCCGCCATTCACCCCCTCAGTTTTTACTTGACCTTTGCCGGCAATCTCTCATATAATGTGCATATGCACAAAATATCAGGAGGTAGTGATATGAAAATATGTTTCCCGGTTCAAAACAATGAGGGTCTTGAGAGCAGGGTGTACAACCATTTCGGGTCAGCGCCTTTCTTTGTGGTTATCAATACGGAAACGGATGATGTAACCACGGTAGTAAACAAGGACTTGCATCACGCACACGGAGCATGCAATCCGATGAAGGCAATCGACGGGCAGCAGATCGATGTCCTTGTTGTCGGCGGGATCGGCGCAGGAGCGCTCAGCAGGCTCAATCAGCTTGGGATAAAGGCCTTTCAGGCGCAGGCGGCGAGCATAAGGGAGAACATAAACCTGCTGCAGTCACGGGAACTTCGGGAGCTTACCATGCAGCAGTGCTGCGGAGGCCACAGTTCAGAGGGCGGCTGCGCGCACCACTGATCTTATACGTCCGGAGAAGGCGAGTATCAGTGAGGTGATCAGATTGCCCATGGGCGGCAAAAGCTCATAGTCCGGCAGGGCATTGGGGGGCTTTGATTAAAAGGGCATACAATGATTAAAATAGCAACGTATGTCACCGCGTTACAAGAAACCGAGAAAATGCAATTGTCCTTTTGAAGGATACAAAGGCATAATCTACAAACCTGTCGGCATTCCTGCCCTGGAATTACAACGGATTACCATCTACCGTGACGAGCTGGAGGCTATGAGACTGTGCGACCTGACCGGGCTGACGCAGCAGAAGGCAGGAGAAAAGATGGGAATCTCCCGGGGCACCATCCAGAGGCTCCTTACCAGCGCCAGGGCGAAGGTGGTGCGGGCTATTGTCGAGAACAAGGCCCTGGCCATCGAAAGAGAGCAGAATACTAAACCCTGACGCGCCCTGCCGTTTAAAATCGCAGCGTTGCTTTCAACCTTTTCCGATTCAGGAGCAATTCAAGAGCATCAATCGTCGAGGCGTGAGCGCCCGTGAAATCGGATACCTAATGATGGAGTCTCACAAACCCGAATCCGGGGATATCCACTTCAAGCATAATGAGTACCTCTCTTCCCTACCATGCAAGGTCTCCTCTGAATACTGCTTCAGGCCCCAGATCTTCCTCAATCCTGAGCAGTTGGTTGTATTTGGCTAACCTTTCCGACCGTGCCGGCGCCCCGGTCTTGAGCTGGCCCGCATTTGTCGCAACAGTGATATCAGCCAGGAATGAGTCCTCTGTTTCTCCTTATTGTTTATCCGGTATTTCCCCGAACCCGAATGTCTTTCCGCCCTTATTCATTCCATTGCCCCGGCCTTTATATGCATCAACTTATTCTTAACGCCCTCCAGTTTATCTGCTGCCTCTGACAGTAACTTCTGCCTTTCCTCAACCTCTGTTCCCCCTCTGTTCCTCCGGGTTATTCCTTTCTCTATAGCGGCGCTGATCCCTCCTATTGTAGCCTCGATCCTCTGGAGCATCTCCCATCTGAAGTCCAGTTTGCTTTTCTGTATCCGCTCCTCGAAATCATTCCCCGACCTTCCCAATTGCAGATCAATGGCCCGGATAAGGTACTCCTGCATCTTTTTAAGGATAATCCTGTCGCCGATAAATTTGGGCAGCGCGAGCGTCAATGAAGAGGAGACTATCTCAATCCCGCCGGGCTGCTCCTTGAATTTATAGTAAAACCGTGATTTTGCGGACCAGAGCGCCTCGGTCCTGACCGCTTCAAAGGGGATCTCAAAGAGATCCGAAGAAAATTTCAGGAGCGTATCAACAGCGTCATTTATCTTTACCACGAATCTCCTGCAAATCGCCTCAAACGCTTTTGCGAGCCTGTCGTCTTCCATGACCCTCCAGGTGTTGAACGCCTGTCTAACATGATCTATGACCATCTCTTCAAGAGCGCCTTTCAGTTCTCTGGACGGAAGCGCTTTCGCCCGGGCGAACGTTTCCTCCAGACGGACTTGCTCATGTGCAAGCAGGTCCTTCCTGAACATCGTCAGATCCTCGTCGAGGATGTCCCTGGCCAGCCTCTTTGTTTCGCCGTCGAGGAGAATATCGAAATCCTGCTTTTCAAGGAGCACTCCCTGTTTCTTCGCCTCAAATGCCCCGATCTTTTGCTGGAGCTCGTCAAGGGGTGTTGTAAGGGATTTCATCTCAAGCTCCAGCTCGAATTTTGCATGGGAGAGGAACCTCAGGAGGTTGTCGGCAACGGAGAGTATCAGTACCTTTCCTTTCTCATTCATAAGAAAGGTGTTGAGCATTTCCGAGAACTGGGGAAGGAGGCTCTTTTGAAGCATCTCTTCCGAAGCGGAAAGTTTACCGTTCAGGGCGAGTTTCGCGGATATGGGGAATATTCCGACATCTGCACCCATCGCCTCTTTGAGCACGCCTCTGGAGAAATCGACGGACTCTTTCAAGTCGCTTTCCGAGAGATAATCGGCCTTGTTGAGCAGGAAAAAGATTTTATTCGAATATTCCTTCACATCTTTGAGGAAGTCCAGCTCGGCTTTTCCCATGGGCTGATCAACGGACAGGAGGAAGATAACCGCATCGGATTTCGGCAGGTATTGGTAAGCCACGTCCGTGTTATGCTGGTAGATGGAACCCACGCCCGGCGTGTCAATGAGCCGGACACCCTCTTTGAGATAGGATGAAGGATAGGCAATGACCACTTCGCTCACATCCTTAACGTTTTTCGGGTTCCCTTTTTCCGTGACATATTCCGGCAGATTTTCCGGCTTGATTTCGGCATCCTTGCCGTCGTTGAAATAAACCTTGACCCTCAACGCCTCGCCGTAAGCCATGATTGTAACTATGGAAGTAAGAGGCACTACGGCTACAGGCAATATGTCGGCCCCTAAGAGCGCGTTGATGAGGCTTGTTTTCCCTCGCTTGAACTGGCCCACCACCACGAGGTTAAAGGTATTTGTCCGAACCTTTTCACGCAATTCCTCACAGGGACACCCACGGATATCCTGAATAGTAAGCATATCATCGATACAGGCCAGAAGCTCATTCTTCAGGTGAGTATATTTCGATGATATCGCAGAGGGTTCAACTCCTGTAAAATCCATGGTCGGCATCCTCCTTTGCCCGGATATAAAAAACTCCTACCCTCACTTCCGAGAGCAGGAGTCATCAGTCCGCCTGATGCGGACGGTTAACGGCGAACTCCATCGCCTGCTTAGAATGTTTCGGGATTTGCATCCCTATGAGTATATTTTATGACATTTACGTCCGACAGTACGACTATTCCTTCATTCACCATATCATCAAGGATGGGAATGACTTTGTTGAGGCTCTCCTCCGTGTCCATCACCGTAATAAGTACGGGTAATTCCCCGTGAACGGCAAGCGTTTTCTTTTTGTGATATCTCTTGTGCGGACCATAGCCCGCGATAGCCTTATAAACAGTCGCCCCGGCAATATCGTTCATGATGAGCCTCTTGACAATCGCCTCGTACAGGGGCTCGCCTTCCCATTTGTCGTCTTCACTTATGATTATCCTGAGCATCTTTGCCTTGCCTTCGAGTTTCATATGCTCTCCTTTTTCCTGCTCTTTCTTCAGCGACATCGGACGGCTTTTGACAATGGTCGTATCGGTCACCTCGACAAGCCCCTTTTCCACCACATGGTAGACGTCGGGCAGCACTTTGTTGATCATCTCCTCGGAATCCACGGCCTCAATCTTTACCGGGAGGCTTGTAGACAGTTCGAGCATTTTGGCCGTGTGGAAAACCCCGTCGGTACCGTATCCTGCCACGCCCCTGAATGCGCTCACTCCGGCAATCCTCTTTTTGTAAAAGATATCCAGCAAGACCTCGTAGACCGGCTTCCCCCCGAAATGGTCCGCTTCGTCCACGTACACGGTAAGCTTTTTTGCAGGGCCTTCTGTTACCATTGATTTCTCCTATAATATTTTTGCGAGCATTTCCCCGGTTTTTAATGCAACAAATCCCAAAAGAACACTGAGTATCACATTAAACGATGCAAGCACAAATTCACTGTCTTTAAAGAGCTTGCCCGTCTCGTATTCAAAAGTAGAAAAGGTGGTGTAAGCCCCGAGAAAGCCGACAACGAGCAAGAGTCTCCAATAAGGGTTGACCATGAACCTCTCGGTAAACAGGGTCATCAGGAGCCCGATGAAAAAGCTGCCGCTCACGTTGATAATGAGAGTGCCGAGGGGAAAGGTCCTCCCCCATTTCTCTCCTATCCATACCCCCATTCCATACCGGGTGATTGCGCCGATAAACCCGCCTGCTCCTATTATCAAGTAGTTTTTGATCATTTACAACATCTCCATGGCTTACTTATTGCGCTATTGCGGACATTAAAAAACTCCTACCCTTTACTGTTAAGAGTAGGAGTCATCAGTCCGAACCGGACGGTTAACGGCGAACTCCATCGCCCCGTATTTATCAATAAAGTATCAGAAAGGACGGCTGCAAGTCAAATAAAAGCCCGTATGGCTTGTGGCCCGGGTTTATGTGTGGAACGGTATTTTGCTTTCCAGGCGACTACTTTAATGTACCCGTCCCCTTTATTGTGTTTGGTCACGGACGGTTTTTATGCTGTGCGCGATTTTATTGCTTTAGAAGACTTAGTGATAATCGCTGGTAAAAAGTTCCAGTTTTTTCACCCAGTAGTTTCAATCTTGTCCATCAACTGTTTATGAACATTTCTACCCAAAGCATCTTTCTTTTCCGCCATCAGGAAAAGCCCTTTGCCGCTGCTCTTATCTTCCCATAATTGGCCCAGATTAAGCTTTTCTTTAGAATCATCATTGGATATGTATTGTTTGCCTTTATACTCAACTACAAAAATACGTCCGTCCGATAACTCTGCGACAAAATCAGGATAAAACATATCTGTTGATGTAGGAAGACCGAAGGAATATTTTGATTTGGGAATGTTTCTGATCCAATGCTTTACCTGTGGGATGCTGTCCAATATTTTTGCGCATTCGAATTCTTCTCCTGCTGACTCAAGCTCACCGATGAGAGGATGGAAGTGTTTGCGAAACTTGTAAGGAGCCTGTTTATAGTAAGAATTGGCGCAATAATTGTCCAAAGTGAAAATAACCGGGAAATGATAACTTGTTTCAACTGCTGCCGCAGAACTGAAAAGAGTTGCCTGATAGCCTTTTTCATGTGCTTGCTGATAATAAGCCCTGATTTTTCCGGCAAGTACTTTTGCCAGTGGATACTGGCTCCTTACCAAAGCAGCAAGTTCAAATTTTCTCTTGTCCATTAAATAAGCAATTGTACGCCGCAGGAACTCCAACATTGTTTCTTGTCGCACAAACTGCTGGCGCACCTGCTTATCGAGTAAGCGGGACAGGTCTAAGGCTGTTAATGCAGTAGGAACATCGCTTAAATCCAATTGCCGCGAATCATCAACAAGCCCGTAAACCACCCGTTTGCCCTGGACATCCACTTCGAAAGTTCGTGCAGCTTCATTGATCGAGAATTCAGCATCTGAAAGTTCAGCAGGATAGTCAAGAATATTCCATCCTTTTGCATCGAGAAACAGCTCTTTTTCGACAAGTTCCAATTCGCCTTGAATCCATACGCAGAGTCTGGGAACAGTAAACGTTTCTCCTTTCTCGGCTGGAGTCAGATTGCGTTTTTGAGCGGTGCGGTAAACATGTACCAGTTTTTTGACATTTTCAAGCTGCGTCGCCGGAATTGCATTGATGAGTTTTTCAGCCATTTCATCACTAATAGCCCCCTTAACTGAAACTTGCACCTGGCCGGTTTCATCTCTTGTCACATCGATCCGGGCTTTTTCTTCTGAGGTCATGTAGGTAAGGTCCGGTTCTTCCTGAACTGTCAAGATCAAGGGGACGGGGGGCTTGTAAGAGAGTAAGGGGCCATCGTCTTCTTCAATGAGAGCAGGTTGTGCGTGTTGGACGTATGCGTCTATCTCCTCTTCTTCAAAACCCATGGACACAAGACGATCATGCAATTGACTTGCTGCCTGGGCAAAATCAGGGGACGATATGTGTGCATATGCCCGGTTCAGTTCATCATGCAAGCGTTTTTTTGCATAGGGCATCCTCAGCACCCTTCCAAGCAATTGCTCTACATCTTTACTGGAGTGAATATTCGCCACTGAACAGAAGACATATGCAAAAGAACAGTCCCAACCTTCCTTAAGGGCCTCCATGGTGATTACATATTCTATTTTGCATTTAGGATCAAAAAGGTCAATCCCGTCAAGGTCACGCTGGTTTCCTGTTGCAATAGCGATTTTTTCAGTATCTATCTTTTCATTTTCAATCAAGTGCTGCCTCAGCACTTCCACGGTTACTTCTTTATCTTTGCTCTCGGCCTGTATCAGTGCAATAGGCCGGATATAAGCTTTGTCTTCTTTTGCTTTCAGTTCAAGCTTCTTGCGGGTCAATATGGTATCGCGAAGCGCCTCCTGCCAATTATTGTGTTCAGTAAGCATTATTGGAAGCTTGATCATATCCTCAGCCTTCAACTCGGAGGCGGAAACGCGGAATAACACATTGCTGGCGCTTGCCTTGCCGGTATCGGGAGTTGCAGTATACTCAATGATGCAGGCCGGACGAACGCGCTGCAACACTTCAAAGGTCAAAGAGGTTCGGGCGTTGTGGGCCTCATCCATAATGATAAGGGGCTGGCGAATATGCAAAAGATTCGCAAAAGAGAATTTTATCTTACCGGCATCGGGACCTTTCTCTATGCGTTCAAGACCGGGCCTGGTTTGAGAGACACGCGAGAAATGCGCTTCAAAGTTTTCATTATGAGCATATATTTTTCGTCCCTCGGTGCTCTTCATCCTAAGCGTAGCCAGAGTTCCGACGATTAGGCAAACCTTTTCAGTTATATCCTTAGGCCGAATCTGCTCTATCTCGGAGATATCAAATACAGCCACTCTTCCTTCAAACGCATCATTAATCGCTTCCCGGCAGGGATGAGAAGGCCTTTTCAATACCTCCAGGGTCTGCTCCCTGATGGTATTTGAAGGCACGAGCCAGAGGACCACAGGATAATCTTGTTCAAGATAGCTTCGGGCTGCTACCTCAATGCTATATGCGGCAAGAACGGTTTTGCCGCCGCCTGTTGGAAGTCTTAAACAGACGTAAGGGACTCCTTCAAGTCCCTCTACCTTGCGGTATCGAGGATGGATACTATCAGGTTCTCTTTCCTTCAGGGTATCATTGAAAGCCTGCTCCGGTCCGACAATACGCGCTTCTTCAAGGAATTTTCGTAAAACCTTCAGCGATGTCTTCTGGTAATCCTTCAGCTCAAAGTCCATGGTCACCGTGCCTTTATGTCATAGGGAATCTGTTTGAATGTAATGCCTTCAAAGCGCAGGCGCTCGGCACCCAGCCGCGTTGTTTCGCCATAAATAACTTTCGGCCCCTCAAAGGGCGGCAGGTCTTTCAAGACCCTGCTTGTCAGGACATTTCCCCCGGCCGGTCGCTTATCACCGAGAATCCCGTTGAAAAGGAGATAATAAGCTGTTTCGTTATGAACTCCCAGTAAAGGAGAGTCGGCTTGTCTTCCGAGAGGAGCCTTTGCCTCGCAAAACCATATGTGCGCAGCAAGAGTGGAGAATCGTATGCTTGAATTGATCTTCCCGGTTTCATCGAAAACAGCGTCGCCCAATCGATAAAAGCGGAACCCTCCGCCGCCCTGCCAGTTGACTGCTTTTGAAATGCCGCCCTGTTCGCCGTCAATAACCTTCTTCAAACGAGGCACGCAATGCGTAACGGCATGTTCGCCCATTTCAATGCCGATGTATTTGCGCCCCATCTTATGAGCAACTGCGCATGTTGTGCCGGAGCCGAGGAAGGAGTCGAGAACGAGGTCGCCAGGGTTGGTGGCGATCCCGAAGATACGTTTTATCAGACGCTCGGGTTTTGGTGTGTCAAACGCTTCATCGGTACCAAATAGGCTGTTGATTTCCTTTTTTGATTCTTGGTTATGCCCTACTTCAGTGTTGGGCCACCATGTCCAAGCACTTACCCCTTGAGCTTCGGAGAGAAAACTCTTTACTCGCGGTCGCGCCTTGCCATGTTTGCCGAACCAGATTCTCCCGTCACTATTAAGTCGATGGAACTCCGATTCTATATTAGCCCAACACCTACCTCCGGGCGGCTCATATTTTGTGCCCGATGGTGCAATGATCTTATACATTTGATTTGGACGCCACCCCTGTGCGGTGAAATCAGTCGAAACCCATGCCCCTCTTGAATCATTATCGGGATTTTTATAGTTAGCTGCCTGTGCTTCCGTTAATGAAAGCTTATTCATCTTCATCATGTCAGGACTCTTTCCGTAAACAAGAATATGGTCATGGGCCGCTCCAAGTCCCAATCTTGCGTCAGGAGAAGTGCGCTTCTGCCATAACGCATTGGCAACAAAATTTTTTCTCCCAAATATTTCATCCATAATAACTTTGAGATAGTGTCCTTCATTGTCATCTATCGATACCCAGATGCTGCCGTCTTCTGATAAAAACTCCCTCAAAAGCTCAAGACGAGGATAGATCAGGGAAAGCCATTGGGAATGTTCGAGATTATCGTCGTAATGCTCAAAAGCGCTCTTGGTGTTATACGGAGGGTCGATATAGATGCATTTTACTCTTCCGGCATAATAAGGGAGCAGGGCTTTGAGAGCATCGAGGTTGTCCCCCTGAATCAGCATGTTTTCCGTCTGCTGTTCGCCATATGACAATTCAGGCACGGATTCCAATAGACGATAGGGTGCCTTCTGAGCAAGCCTGATATCAGCTTCGCGTGTCAGCCATGTTAAAGTCGGCATTCCTCTCCTTTATTTTGCAAAGGTGCTGCCGTAGTAATCTGCTGAAATTCAGTCATTTATGATCTCCCAGTGCCCGCCTTTAGCGGGACCGATGCGTTTCAATAGATGCCTTTGCTTCAGTTTTGCGATATTGTTTTCTACGGCAGTGGTGCTTACCTTCAGCGATTTTGAAAGCTCCGGTATCGTAACAAATTTATTTTGGTTTATAATTTCTAAAATCATTATTTCATTTTCACCCAACTTTTCACCCAACTTTTCACCCAACTTTTCACCCAACCTCTCTTCCATTGCTTCTGTTCCTGTCACCAAGGGCCGTTTAAATGCAATGGTATAAAACCCTGTCTGAAGGATGCGGGGCGCAGGCAGTTCTGCTGCAGCCATTGCTTCCTTCATTCTCCTTATTCCTGTTCCTGCCCGCTCTGCTTTGTCCATACGGAAAAAGAGATCGGCGATGCGTTCGTTTCTTCTTACGGATATTTTGCCGAAGTCCTTCTTCCGCTCTCCGGGGAATACGCCGGGGTTGATTATTTCAACTCTATCATCGTACACCTCGACCATGAGGCTCGTGCCCCGGATACTGTAATCACGGTGGATTATCGCGTTGGCGATCGCCTCACGCAATGCTTCAAAGGGGATCTCATAGCTGTCCTTGCGATTCACACCCTTTATCTCGCTGCGGCGGTTTAAATGTCTCATCAGGAAGAGCACGGCGGCATTGAACTGGGTAAGAAGATCGTCCTGTACATCCTGCCTGTCATATATATGTACACGGCTTTTCCCCTTGAAGGCAATCAGGGTCATTTGCGATTGAAGAATAAACTTGCGTGGATTTTCAGCGAAGAAAAGCACGGCTGCATTTGTAATTTTGTCGTCCAGGGCTATGCTTAGACTTGTCAGAATGTCCCGCGGAGCTACCTTCCCGATGCTTATCCCCGCTTCTTTGAGGAACTTTCGTATCTTTTCCTTTGATATATTCTTCCATGAAACATCCTTATTGATCTTTTCTTCAAATGGAGCTGTCCCATGTTCCTGGAACATTATCCGCAGCTCATGGTTGGTCATCTTCTGTGTTGTGCCGTCAAGTCTTCTGAAATATCCTGAACTGCAACTATAGGGCTTTTCCTCGCCACCCGGCACTTCTATGGCTATAATGTTATGTAATTGCTTTATCTTTACCTGGACCGGCGGATTGCAGTTTCTTGCAACAGAATTGATGCGGGCTTTAAGATCATTCGTCAGTTTTTCTCCGCTTACAGTCCGGTCATCCCTGACTCCCAGAAGAATGGCCCCTCCTTTAGTATTTGCAAATGCGACCATGTCTTCATCAATTCGCGGGGTAAAATGCTCCTTGAATTCAATGGTAAGACCTTCGCCCTCTTTAATGAAAATGTTTATTTTGTTTGCATCAATCATTAAAACAATGACCTTTTCTTTTGTGCGCCTCTGTCTTTATCTTCGTTCAATTCCGGCACGTTTTATTTCCACTGCCAAAACGTATTAATAATAAGACACATTTTATACTAAACAACTATTATATTTCAGCCCTGAAGGTAAATAGGGGCTTTGCAATGGCCCTCGCCGTTTTTTGCATTTTAAACCCTCTCTTTACTAAAATAAATAATGGCTTGCAAGATTGACCTGCCGGTAACGGGCACTGCCTGTGCCGCCTGCTCCTTCCGCTGTTGAAATGTATTACGGCAAACAGGGGGCATTCCCGGGGTGGTTCCGTGGCGCAATAAAGGAGTTACATTCTAGGGGTATAGATGTTATAATGCGTACCGGCGACCACGGGAATATGATGCCGGTGATTGCTGAAGTTGTTGGAATCCTTAGGCTTTCTGCTGAGGGGAGTAGCGCTGTGGCGTGCCGTGGATAGCTGAGTATCTGCAAAATTTTTTGGGGAGAGGGTAATGCAAAGGACCGTATACGTAGCTGATGATGTTCCCATCAATATCGAACTCGTAGAGTCTGTTTTCAGAAATGACCCGAACATGGTCATCAGAAAGGCTGAGAATGGAAAGGAACTTATCGAATCCATTTCAAAAAACGGGATGCCTGACCTGCTGATCCTCGATCTTATGATGCCGATAATGGACGGCTTTGATGTCCTTGAGAGTCTGAAAGACGTAAGGGAGAAAAATTACTTCCCTGTGATTGTCCTTTCCGCGCTTACGGACAAGCAGAGCATTGTCAAGGCCCTGTCCATGGGAGCGGATGATTATGTAACGAAACCCTTCTTTGTTGAAGAACTCAAGGCCAGGGTAGGCAACATGCTCAAGCTGAAAGAGCGTGATGAGTTTCTCAACACCTCCCTGGATGTCATGGAATCGAACCTGCTGGAAAAGCTCCAGATGCTCGAGCACACCCAGGTGGAGGTCATCATCAGGCTGGGCAAGGCCGCTGAATTCAGGGATGACGAAACCGGAAGGCATATCGAACGCATAGCGGATTACATCAAGCTTATGACGGAAGAGATGGGGTTGAACCGGGAGCAGCGGATGATGATGAAGTACGCATCGCCGATGCACGATGTCGGCAAGATCGGCATCCCTGACGGCGTCCTGCTCAAACCCGGCAAATTGACGGCGGACGAGTTCAAGATAATACAGCTCCATACGGTCATCGGCGGCAAGATCCTGGGCGGAACGACGCTGCCGCTTCTTGAGCTTGCCAGGGAGATCGCGATTACCCACCACGAACGGTGGGACGGCAATGGCTATCCGCTGGGGCTGAAGGGAAAGGATATCCCGATGTCCGGGAGGATCGTCGCTGTTGCTGATGTTTTCGACGCGATAACCTCCGAAAGGGTGTACAAGGCGGCATGGCCTATCGAGCAGGCTTTGAGTTATATTAAAGAGCACCGTGAGAAGCAGTTTGATCCCGAAGCAGTGGATGCTTTCTTCAGTGTGCAGGAAAAGGTGATCGAGATCCGGCAATCCAAAACCGATGCGCCTACAACCAAGCCGATGATCCTCCAGATTATCGACGGGGACATCAGCATCGAGCAGTTGATAGAACGGTGGAGATAAAAGGCGAACCCTGCTGAAATGAATAATAATTCCCTCCTGGTAATTCCCCTGGGCGGTCTTGAAGAGATCGGCCTTAATATGACTGCATTCCAATGCTCATCTGCTTCAGGAGAAGACCTGATCATCGTTGATGCAGGTTTGATGTTTCCGGAAGAGGACATGCTGGGTGTGGACTTTGTCATCCCGGACTTCTCGTATATCGTGGAAAACAAGGACAAACTGAGGGGCATTATCCTTACCCATGGACACGAGGACCACACAGGCGCCCTGCCGTTCCTGCTCAGAGAGGTCCGGGTGCCCATCTACGGGACCCCGCTTACCCTCGCGCTGGTCAGGGAGAAACTGAAGGAGTATGAACTGCTCGATATCCCCCTCATTTCCGTCAAGCCGAGGGATGTGGTCACCCTCGGGAGCTTTACCGTTGAATTCATCAGGGTCACGCACAGTATTGTGGACGGCGTAGGCCTCGGGATCAGGACCCCTCTCGGCAATATTATCCATACAGGTGATTTCAAACTGGACCCGACGCCGGTCGACGGGGAGCTTATGGATTTCCGCAAATTCGCTGAATACGGGGAAGAGGGCACGCTGCTCATGCTCTCCGACAGCACCAATGCGGAAAAAGGCGGCTTCACCTTTTCGGAAAAAGAGGTGCGGAGGGCGTTTGATGATATATTTTCAAAGGCAAAGGGGAGGATAATTATCTCCACATTTGCCTCGAACATCCACAGGATACAGCAGGCGATCGATGTTGCCGTCCAGCATGGAAGGCATGTGATCATGTGCGGCAGGAGCGTTGTCGCCAATTCGCAGATTGCCCTGGATCTCGGCTACCTGAAGATGCCCGAGAGCACCTGGGTCAGGCTGGAAGACCTGAAAGACCTGCTCGACCGCGAGGTGGTGATCATAACGACCGGCAGCCAGGGAGAGCCTATGAGCGTGCTGTCCCGGATCGCCATGGATGAGCATAAACATATAAAGGTTAAAGAAGGAGACACGGTCATCCTTTCCGCGAAAATGATCCCCGGCAACGAGCGCTCGATCGGGAAAATCATCAACCACCTGATGCGCAGGGGCGCCGACGTGATATATGAAAAGGTTTCTGAAATCCATGTGTCAGGGCATGCCTCCAAGGAAGAATTGAAATTGATGATCAACCTGGTGAAACCCAAGTACTTCGTGCCGATCCACGGGGAATACCGGCACCTGAAGTACCACACAAAGCTTGCCGAAAAGTCGGGAGTGAGCAAAGAGAATATATTCATTCTGGAAAACGGCACGGTCCTCGAAATCACGGAAGGCGGCATTAACCAGAACGGCAAGGTGACTGCCGGAAGGATATTTATCGACGGCAAGGATTCGGGCGGGGTGGAAGACATCGTGCTCAGGGACAGGCGGAGGCTTGCACATGACGGGATCGTCATCGTCCTGGTGGGCATAGAGAAGCTTACCAAGAGGATTGTATCGGGGCCGGAGATCATATCAAGGGGCTTTATCTTCGAGGACGCATCGCCGGACATCATTAACGAGGTCCGGGAACTGATGGTCGGCGCCCTGGCGGGCCTTCAGGACGATGCGCTGTCCGATTCCGCACTTATACAGGCAAAGCTTCGCTCCACGCTCAAGAAGTACCTGAGGAACACCATGGACCGGAGGCCGATGATCATGCCGATAATCATGGAACTCTAAGTGATAAGTTATATGAAATTTGCTATAGTACCCTATGTCGAACGTTACTATTGAGAGGCTGATTTACCGGATAGGAAGTATCTTGCTGCAGGAGGCTGTGGTGTTCGACAGCAAGCTGCAGGATATCGTCAGCCTCCTGGCAGGCTATTTCAGGGTTGAGAAATGTTCGCTCATGCTTATCAATCAGGAGGACCTTACCCTTGAGGTCAGGGCCGCGACAAACCCCGCCATCATCGGTTTCAAGAGAAAGCTTTCGGATGTGACCATAGCCACCCGGGCGCTTATTGATGACGCCCCGTTCTATGCGGACAAGAAGAGGCTCTCCTACTTTATTCCTTTGGACGCCACCAGGTATTCCTCTGAATTTTCCCTGAGCCTTCCTGTTAAGTACTGCGACAGGAAAATCGGTGTGCTGAACCTTACCGACTCGAAGAGCGGCAGGCAGCTTACGAAAAAGCAGCAGGAAACAGCGGTGGAGGTGGTCGGGCATCTCGCCATCTATCTCTATGCGGCACAGACCAAGGGCTTGCTGGAAGCCAAGCTCCAGAGGCTTGAGGACACGATCATGAGGCTTGTGAAGACCGATGAGTTGAAGACGAACCTGACGAGTTTTATAGTGCATGACCTGAAAGGGCCGATCAGCACCATCATGGCCAATCTTGATATGCTGAGCTACGATGCGCTTGCCCCGCAGCAGCTTGAATCCGTGAACCTCGCTCTTGATGATGTCTATAAGATGCAGAGGATGGTCATGAACATCCTAGATGTAATGAAGCTGGAAGAGGGCAAAATAAAGATATTCAGGGAAGAAACCGACATTTATGAATTGGCGAAACGGGAGGTTGCCTCATTCAAGAATATCCTCTCCATGAGAAATATAGAAGCAGCATTGGAAGGCGGCCCGCACCTCTGCTATATAGATGAGAACCTGATAGGCCGGACGATCTCGAACCTCCTGATAAACGCCATTGAACATTCCCCTGATGCTGCGAAGATCACCCTCGGGATCGGGCACGATGAGGACAAAAGAGAGCTGGTGGTCAGTATTACCGACCAGGGCCCGGGCGTGCCGGATGAACTCAAGGAAAAAATATTCGACAAGTTCTTCCAGGCAGAAGGCGGCGCCAGGCTGAGAAAGGTGACTACGGGACTGGGGCTGACATTCTGCAAGCTTGTTGTCCAGGCCCACGGGGGCAGTATCCGGCTTGAAGATTCCGGGGAGGGAGGGGCAAGATTTGTATTCAACTTGCCTGAAACGTTGGAGGAGGTCGTACCGTAATGTCAGTCCCGATGGAACATCTCAAAATAAATTGCCTTGTCGTGGATGATGAGGCGTCCATGCGCGCAACGATCAACAGCATGATGTCAAAGCTCGGCTTTACCAGCGTTGTCCTGGCTGAAAACGGCAAAAGGGCCTGGGAAATCATCAAGACGGTGAAGATCGACCTGGTTATCGCTGACGTGAATATGCCTGAAATGACCGGGCTGGAGCTCTTTAAGACCGTGCGGGAAAATACAAAATACGATAATATCAGTTTCGTATTCGTTACTGCTGAAGCAAGGAAGGAGACCGTTGCGAGAGCAGCGGAGGGCGGGGCAAACGAATACCTTATAAAACCCTTCATTATGGGCGCCCTTGAGGACAAGATTGCGAAGGTGTTGAGCAAACGCTTCAATCCCTCCTCGGTGGACCTCCATATGCAGAATTTCAAAAAGGCTTTCGAAAGCAGGGACCTTCCGGCGGCGGAAGAGGAACTTACAAAGGCCTCGGAAATCGTCCCCGGTTCCCCTGCAATCCTGTACTGCTTCGGACAGTTGGCCGCAGCCAGGGGGGATACGATCAAGGCCATCGAATATTATAAAGAGGCCATCGACAAGAAGCCCATGTTCGTAAAAGCGTACAATGCCATCGGCGAAATACACGAAGGACTCGGGGATATGGAGTCCGCGATCAAATATTACGAAATGGCGCATAACATAAGCCCCGCCAACTCGGAGAGGCTCATTGCGCTGAGCAAGCTCTATTATAAATCCGGCGAAGCGGACAAGGCAGAGGGCATGCTGAAAGAGGCGCATTCCGATATCAGGGGGGACGTTTCTACTTCAGGGCACCTGCTCGGGGAGATGTACCTGTCGAAGAACGAGAACGAAAAGGCGCTGGAGGTGCTGATCAAGACCCACAGCAAGAACCAGTCCGACACCTCGATCATGCAGAGCCTTGCAGAGGCATACCGGAAAGTGGGCCAGCCGGAAAAGGCCCTGGGGTTGTATGGCGAAATCCTTAAAATAAACGAGAGCAATGCCCAGGCTTGCTACCATATGGGGAAAACCTATCTGGAGATGGGCGACAAGAGCAAGGCAATCGAGGCCATTAAGAAGGCCTGGGAGCTGAACCCCTTTTCAAAGGAAATTTTTGCCGACCTCAAGGCCCTTGCTGAAAAGGACAAATTCGATATCTGAAGAGAAATCCTAAATTCTAAATCCGAAATCCTAAACAATGCCGAAATTCAAATATTCAAAATGGTTTCTGATTTGTTTAGAATTTAGATATTAGGATTTAGAATTTGTTTCTGAGAGGGGAGTTTTTTGGATACTGAAATCTTCAAAGCAATCATTCTCGGCATTGTACAGGGGATTACCGAATTTTTCCCGGTAAGCAGCACTGCACACCTGATCCTTTTCCCCTGGTTTTTCGGGTGGGGAGGAGAGCTTGACACCCTTCCTTTTGATGTGGCGCTGCACGGAGGCACGCTTCTGGCCCTGCTGGTGTGCTTCTATAAAGATTGGATGGACCTCTTTATCCGGGACAGGCGGATGCTGCTGTACCTGGCGATTGCAATAGTGCCCGCTGGGGTTGCAGGCATATTGCTGCAGAAGATAGTGGAGCACGCGCTGAGGAGTCCGCTGGTGATTGTCGCCTCGCTGGTGCTTGTCGGGGTGGTCATGCTTGTTGCGGAAAAGCACAGCAGGAAAGGCAAGGAACGTGTCTCCCCGGGTGACTCGATCTTTATCGGCATTGCGCAGGCCCTGGCGCTTATACCCGGAGTATCGAGGTCGGGCATCACGATAACTGCAGGCCTTTACAGGGACCTCTCCCGTGAATCGGCTGCACGGTTCTCGTTTCTCCTTTCCACGCCGGTAATAGGTGGAGCAATGCTGCTGGAAGGGAGAAAACTGCTGAAAAGCCCGGAATTCTTCCATGCCGACGTGATTTTTGCAGGGGTTGCGGCATCTTTCATCTTCGGTGTCCTTGCCATTAAGTTCCTCCTCAGTTTCCTGAGGAAACACCCCCTGGATGTTTTTGCCTACTATAGATTTCTCCTTGCTGTTATAATAATGGGAGTATGGCTGAAGCAATAAACTCTCAGGGCGTGCCGGAAACACCTCCTGCCGGCAACAGGAGAATGGAAGAGGTAGCAGGGGTCATTGCGGTGCTCGGCAGCATCTATCTTGCCGTCTCCCTTGTCACCTACAACAGGTGGGAGACCTCTCTCTTCACCTTTTCGAATGCCCGGCCGGGAAATTACGGCGGCATTGCAGGGGCATACATATCGGATGCCGTCTTTTCAGGTTTCGGGTTGTCCGGTTACCTGGCGCCTGTGCTGTTCTCCCTCTACGGCATAAGGAGAATACTGGGAAAGGGCAAAAGCAGGGTACACCTGCTCGGCGCCATCCTTTTACTGCCGGCCCTCTCCATGCTCTTCCAGCTTACAGCAAAGGTTATTCACCTGCATATCGATCCTCCCGGAGGAATTTCCGGCCTGCTCCTGGCAAGCTCCTGCGCAGGATTGCTCTCGAACCTCGGGGCATATATTTTCAGCATTACCCTGATCCTCGTATCTCTTATCCTGATGAGCCCCGTCTCCCTGTTCGCGTACTTCCTGGAGAGGAAAAAGGCGCCGCAACCGTTAAAGGCGCAGGGACCTGAAGACAGTGATTCCGGCATCATCATCACTGTGCCTGAAGGCGAGGTGGTCGATGCCGAAGGCTCATTGCTGCCGCTTCCGAAAAAGCCGCCCAGGGAGAAAACCCCCAGGGAAAAAGTCCCTGCCCCGAAAGAGCCGCGCAGCGAAAACGGGTACAGGACCCCGCCGCTGGATTTCCTGGCGGCCGGCGCCGGGGTATCGGGACCGGCAAAAGAGGAGCTGAATGCAGCGGCCTCCGGGCTCGAAAGAAAGCTTGCCGATTTCGGGGTCCTCGGCAAGGTGCGGGGCGCCAATCCAGGCCCTGTGGTGACCATGTACGAGTTCGAGCCTGCCGCAGGCGTAAAGATAAACAGGATCGTCTCTCTTTCCGATGATCTCGCTCTTTCCCTGAAGGCCCCGAGCATCAGGGTATACCCCATTGCAGGCAAGTCGACCCTCGGCATCGAGGTGCCGAACAGGCAGCGCGCAACCGTTGTCCTCAAGGAAATAATCTCATCCGACAACTTCCAAAAGAGCAGTTCTCTGCTTACCCTTGCACTGGGCAAGGACATCTTCGGCAACCCGGTTGCTACGGACCTTGCGAGGATGCCGCACCTGCTGGTCGCAGGCGCCACGGGCTCCGGGAAAAGCGTTTCGGTGAATGCCATGATCGTCAGCCTTTTGTATAAGGCCTCGCCCGATGAAGTGAAGATGCTGATGATCGACCCCAAGCTGCTGGAATTGTCCTCCTACGCAGACATCCCGCACCTGATCTCCCCGGTCATCACCAATCCCAAGGAGGCCTCCGATGCCCTGAAGAAAATGGTCTTCGAGATGGAAAGGCGCTACAGGCTTCTTGCTGCAAAGGGGTCCAGGAATATCGATACCTACAACAGGCAGGCGCCCAAAGAAGAAAGGCTGCCCTACATCGTGGTGTTTATCGATGAACTGGCGGACCTCATGTTCACTGCTCCCAACGATGTGGAGACCGCCATTGCGCGGCTTGCGCAGATGGCGCGGGCTTCGGGCATACACCTCATCCTGGCTACGCAGAGGCCCTCTGTGGATGTCATTACCGGACTGATAAAGGCGAATTTTCCTGCGAGGATATCTTTCCAGGTAACATCAAAAATAGACTCAAGGACAATCCTTGACGGCCAGGGAGCGGAGAAACTGCTCGGCATGGGAGACATGCTCTTCATGGTGCCCGGGGTAAAGATCGTAAGAATTCACGGCGCATATATCAGTGAAACAGAAGTAAACGATATAACCGGATTTGTGAAATCGCAGGGCAGGCCGGACTACTCGATCTTTGAACAACTCGTTGTGCTGGAAGCCCAGGAAAAGGCGGCAGGCGAGGCGGACGAACGTGATGAGATGTATCAGAAGGTGATCGATTTCGCGGAATCCGCAGGGGAGGTCTCCATATCTTCAATACAGAGGAGGTTCAAGATCGGGTACAACAGGGCCGCATCAATGATGGAACTTCTCGCCGAGGACGGGTTCGTCGGGCCGCCAAAGGGCGCGGGAAAACCGAGGGACTTTTTAGGGAGAAGGTAATATAATAACTGTACCGGCTTTCAAGGTGTTACAGGAGGATAGGATGAAAACACGCGCTTTTAAGGTTTTGCTCATATCTCTTTTCTTTGTCGCTTGTTACCCGCTGCTCGCTGCTGCTGCTTCTGCCGATGATGAGGTTGCGCGGATCCAGAAGGCGTATGAGCACATAAAGGACATCAAGGGAAATTTTACCCAGAAGAGCTTTATCAAAGATTTGAAAAGGACCGACGCCTACAAGGGCCGGTTTTTCATAAAACCCCCGAAGATGAAATGGGAATACGGGGGAAACAAGCCGCAGGTCATCTATGTTACCGGCGAGGATATTATCATTTACCAGAAGAATGAGAAGCAGGTCTTTACGGCAAAGTTCGACAGGGCGACCTACGGACAGGCGCCCCTGGCCCTTTTGAGCGGGTTGGGAAACGTCAAAAAAGAATTCGCGGTGTCGGCAAACAAGGGAGGGCTTGTCCTGAAGCCGAAAAAGCCCATGGGCAACATTGCATACATCGAACTTATTGTCTCATCCGGCAGCTTCCCTATCGGGGGCATGACTATTACCGACAATCTTGCGAACAAGATCGAGATATCCCTCAAGGATGTACAGATCAATACCGGCATCAGAGAAAAAGTGTTCGAATTCTATCCGCCTGAAGGCGTGAACATTCTTCAGCAGTGAGATGGCCCTGCTGAAGCGCATCGCTATAACACTGGGTGATCCCGCAGGGATAGGCCCTGAAATAGCACTCAAGGCAATCCTTGCGAAAGAGATTTCCGAAATCTGCCGTCCGGTGCTTGTAGGGGACAGGACTGTGCTGGAAGAGGTTATTGAGAAACTCGGCATACCTGCCACTCTGAACGACATCGACTTTATCGATATCGGGGCGGTCACTTACCGTGGCTTTGAGAGAGGGTGCCCTTCTGCGGCAGGCGGCAGGGCCTCTGTTGCATATATTAAAAAGGCCGCCGAACTTGCGCTGGACCGGACGGTTGATGCAATGGTGACTGCGCCGATATCGAAAGAGGCGCTGAAAATGGCGCGTTTCCCCTGGCCGGGACATACGGAAATGCTCGCCGAACTTACCAATACCGGCGACTATGCAATGATGCTCGCGGGGGGCCCTTTGAGGGTCATCCTTGTAACTATTCATACAGCCCTGGGAAATGTTCCCGGGATGATAACAAGGGAACGTGTTGCAAAGACAATCGTCCTGGCACAAAGGGCATGCGGCATGATGGGCATCAGGAACCCGAAAATTGCCGTTGCCGGGTTGAATCCCCATGCAGGGGAGGCGGGGCTTTTCGGGGAGGAAGAACTCCGGGAAATATCCCCGGCGGTCCGTGAGGCGCAGGCGGCCGGCATCCCGGTATCAGGCCCCTATCCGGCTGATGCGCTTTTCCATAAAGCCTATAAAGGTGAATTTGATATAATAGTCTGCATGTACCATGACCAGGGATTGATACCGCTGAAAATGATAGCTTTCGATAAAGGGGTCAATGCAACTATCGGCCTGCCGATCATCCGGACTTCTCCCGACCACGGCACAGCCTATGACATTGCGTGGAAAGGGATTGCCGAGCCATCGAGCATGATAGAGGCAATTAAAACGGCGGTCCTGCTGGGGGGGAACGGTGCTCTTTGAACCTTTTTCTTTTGCAAAATTTGATGTGAAAAACCGCATAGTCCGTTCCGCCACTTACGAAAAAAGGGCGGACGTGGACGGTTTCGTAACGGGGTCGCTGATGGAATTCTATGAAGACCTTGCCAGGGGAGGGACCGGCCTGATCATAACCGGGAACGCCCTTGTCCATGTATCGGGAAGATCGGTCCCGCAGATGATCTGCATCCATAATGACCACTATATAGATAAGCTCAGGGACCTCACGGAAGCAGTGCACAGGCTTGACGGAAAGATAATCATCCAGCTTGTGCATGGCGGAAGGCAGTGCTTTCCCGCGCTCCTCGGCGGGGAAAATCCTGTCGCCCCTTCCGCGGTATACGACCCTTCTACAAAAATTACCCCCCGGGAATTGTCCAACGAGGAGATATGGGAGATCATAGAGGCTTTCGGGGATGCTGCGCGAAGGGCGCTGTATGCCGGGTTTGACGGCGTGCAGTTGCACGGGGCACATGGCTACCTGATCAATGAATTTTTATCACCCCATACGAACAAACGGAATGACTACTGGGGAGGCGATGAGGAGCGGAGGTTCCATTTCCTCGAAGAGATATATAAGGATATCAGGAAAGAGGTTGGAGACAGCTACCCGATCATGATAAAGATGAATGCCGACGACTTCATCGAAGGCGGGCTGAAAGCCGTGGACAGTGTCAGGACTGCCCGGCGCCTTGAGCATCTCGGGATCAGCGCCATCGAAGTGAGCGGCGGAATGTACGAGTCCGGCAGCAAGACGGCGCAGGTAAATATAATGAACACTGAGCAGGAGGCGTATTTCAGGGGCGCCGCAAGGCTGTTTAAGGGTGAGCTGGGCGTCCCGGTCATACTTGTGGGCGGCATACGCTCACAGTCGCTTGCCGAGGATATCCTTATGAAGGGAGATGCCGACCTCATCTCTTTGGCCCGGCCGCTCATAAGGGAGCCTGATCTGCCCCTGAAATTCCTCAACGGCAAGGAAAAGGCGGACTGCATATCCTGCAACAGCTGCATGAGATTCATGAAGCTCGATATGGTAAAATGCACGCAGGTGAACAAGTGAGGAAAAATCCTGAATTCAAAATTCCAAGTTCCAGGCAAATCCGAAGGCTCAAAATCCAAAACCTGTTTGAGGCCTTTGAATTTAGAGTTTTTAATTTGTTTGGAATTTCGTGCTTAGGATTTGGAAATTATATCGGGGGTATCCGATGAAGGGTATAATCCTGGCAGGCGGGAGCGGCACAAGACTTTATCCGATCACGAGGGCTGTCTGCAAACAGCTGCTGCCCATTTATGACAAGCCGATGGTCTATTATCCACTGTCCGTGCTGATGCTTGCCGGGATACGGGACATCCTGATCATATCCACTCCCCAGGACTTGCCGCGCTTTAAGGATATGTTTCATGACGGCTCCCATCTGGGGCTCAGCTTCTCATACAAGGAACAGCCGAGCCCGAACGGCCTTGCCGAGGCCTTTCTTCTCGGGGAGGAGTTTATCGGCAATGATAATGTCTGTCTTATTCTCGGCGATAATATTTTCTATGGACACGGCCTTACTGAACTGCTGCATAAGGCCGTTGTCGATGTTAAGACAAAAGGAGGCGCCACTATCTTCGGCTACCATGTAAATGATCCCGAACGATATGGTATTATTGAATTCGACAATTCCGGCAATGTTCTGTCCCTGGAGGAGAAACCGAAGGCCCCCAGATCGAAGTATGCGGTAATCGGCGCCTACTTTTACGACAAAGGCGTCGTGGAAGTTGCGAAAGAGATAAAACCATCGGAGCGCGGGGAACTGGAGATAACCGACGTCAATAAAGAATATCTCCGGCAGGGAAAGCTCAGGGCCGAACTCATGGGAAGGGGCTATGCATGGGTCGATACCGGCACCCATGAGAGCCTCCTGGAAGCCGGGGAATTTATCGCCACCGTTGAAAAGAGACAGGGCCTGAAAATCGCCTGTATTGAAGAGATAGCATATAAACTGGGGTACATTGAGAAGGCCCAGCTGTTGAAACTTGCCCGGCCCCTTGAGAAGAGCGGATACGGGACATACCTGCTGGATCTTTTGAGCTGAGGGGAGGCGACAAGGACCGATGCCTTTTGAATTCAAAACACTGGGAATCCCTGAATTGATTGTTGTCCGGCCGAAGGCCTTTCAGGACGGCAGGGGATTTTTTATGGAGACATACAAGCATTCCGATTTTGCGGCTGCAGGAATTAAGGAATATTTTGTCCAGGACAACCATTCGGAATCCGACAGGGGAGTGCTGCGGGGACTTCATTACCAGAAGGGCCCGTATGCGCAGGGCAAACTGGTGAGGTGCATCAGGGGAAGGATCTTTGATGTGGCGGTTGATATCAGGAAAGGCTCTCCGACCTACGCGCAGTGGTCCGGCATTGAACTGTCCGCAGAAAACCGCAGCATGCTCTATGTCCCCCCTGTCTTTGCCCACGGGTTTCTCGTGCTGAGCGAATCGGCGGAGATCATATACAAGTGTACCGGGGAATACTCTCCTCAGCATGACAGGGGAATCATCTGGAACGACCCTGCTATCGGCATCAACTGGCCTGTTGAAGCGCCGGTCCTGTCGGCAAAAGACAGGCTGCTGCCGTGCTTGCGGGATGCGGACAATGATTTTGAATACCGGGAAGGAAAGGAAAATCCCAAATAAACGGCAAACTCTAAATCCGAAACAAATTCGAAGTCCCAATGACCCGGATTCTGAACCTGTTTGGAGCATTTGGATTTTGAATTCAGATGTTGTTTAGGATTTCGATATTCGGATTTGGGATTTCTCATTTATTCGCTATGGTTAAATTATGAAATATCTCATCGCTGGAAAGAACGGCCAGCTTGCAAAGGCCTTTATCAGGAGGCTCGGGGAAAGGGGAGCGGACTTCCTGGCGCCTGAAAAAGCCGATCTTGATATTACCGACCCGCAAAAGATTAGAAGCATCTGTGAATCATACGGGCCGGATGTTATTATCAATTGCGCGGCATATAACCTGGTGGACAAGGCCGAAGAGGAGCCCGGCAATGCCTTTGCGGTGAATGCCTCGGGTCCTGCGCTTCTTGCCGACGCTGCCGGGGAACATAAGGCGCTCCTGGTGCATTTCAGCAGCGATTATGTTTTTGACGGGAAGAAGAGTGACGGCCTCTACACGGAAGCGGATGTGCCGAACCCGCTGAACCGGTACGGCAAAAGCAAACTGGACGGAGAGCGTGCTGTTCTGGAGAGCGCCGGCAGATCCCTTGTTTTCAGAGTGAGCTGGGTATTCGGGGAGGGAAAACAGAACTTTATCTCCAAACTCATAGGCTGGTCGGAAAAGAGTGATGTCCTGCAGATCGCTGATAACGAGATCTCGGTCCCGACATACACTTATACCATAGCCGACACAACGCTGATGGCCCTGGACCATGACCTCCGGGGGTTGTACCATCTGACCAGCAGCGGTTCCTGTTCGCGCTTTGAATGGGCGGCCCTGGTCATGAAGATGTCCGGCATAAAAAAGGCCATGCGGCCTGTGCCGATGCAAACCTTTAAGCTTCCTGCAGAAAGACCCGGGTTCTCTGCAATGAGCAATGAGAGGCTTTCACGGGAACTTAAGGTGAAGATACCGGGGTGGGAGGAAGGAGTGAAATTGTTTTTTAAGGAGACATTCCCTCATGAGTAACGGCGCGTCTGCTTTATCCGGACCATCGGTTGTCCTTGTGACCGGCGGCGCAGGCTTTATCGGCTCTAATTTTATCAGGTATCTCCTGGAGAAGACCGGATTCGAAGGCCGGGTCATCAATTACGACAGCCTGACTTATGCAGGGAACCTCATGAGCCTGAGAGACGTGGATGAGCGCTTCGGCGGCAGCAGGTATTTCTTCGAGAAGGGAGACATCTGTGACTACAAAAAAGTTGAAGAGACCTTCAGGAGATACGAGGTGGATGCCGTAGTGCATTTCGCTGCCGAGAGCCATGTGGACAGGTCGATACACGGGCCGAAGGTCTTCATCAGCACGAATGTTACCGGTACTTTTAATCTCCTTGAAGCAGCGAGGAACTCCTGGGGCGGCAGGAAAGATGTGAAGTTCCATCATGTCGGCACCGATGAGGTCTACGGCTCCCTCGGTGAGAGCGGGTATTTCTATGAAACAACCCCTTACAGCCCGCGAAGCCCCTATTCGGCATCAAAGGCGGCATCGGACCACCTTGTGCGCGCCTATTTCCATACCTATGGCGTGCCGGTGACGATCTCCAACTGCTCGAACAACTACGGCCCCTATCAGTTCCCGGAGAAGCTGATCCCCCTTTCCGTTTTGAACGCCCTTGAAGGCAAGCCGCTGCCGGTCTACGGCGATGGAAGGAACGTAAGGGACTGGCTCTATGTCGATGACCACTGCGCTGCAGTATGGCAGATCCTGAAGCAGGGCCGGGTCGGAGAGACCTACAACATCGGCGGAGAATGCGAGCAGCAGAACCTGGACGTGGTGAACGGGATCTGCGAAATTCTAGAGGAACTGTATCCGGCAAAGGACAACCGGGAATTGAAAAAGTCAGCTCCTGCCGTCCGGCGCTACAGTGAACTCGTAAAATTCGTGGGTGACCGTCCGGGCCATGACAGAAGGTACGCCGTTAATTGCGACAAGATCAAGAATGAGCTTGGCTGGAGCAGGGCCTGCTCCTATGAAGCTGCACTGAAGCATACGGTGCAGTGGTACCTTCAGAACATGGAGTGGGCTGAGAGCATCAGGAGCGGAGAGTATCTGAAGTGGATCGGGAAAAATTACGGGGCACGGGACGTCACTTAGGTCGCGCCTGGGCCGGCGCATCGGCTTCGATTGTGAGCATCATGATGATCGCGTCCTCTTCCGGGTGCATATAGTAGTTCTTTCTTATCCCCACGGTCTTGAACCCGAATTTCCCGTAGAGCTTTACGGCAGCCGCATTGGATGCCCGCACTTCAAGGTACATGCGCCTGCAGTCCGACCTCAGATCAGCAATCACGTTGTTGAGGAGCATTGTCGCGATCCCCTGCTTGCGGTGATCGGGATGTGCTGCCAGGTCCATGAGGTGACATTCATCTATTATCTGCTTTACGCAGATATACCCTACGATCATGCCGTCGAGTTCGGCAATCCGTGTTATGGAATGCCTGTTGTACACTTCGCTGTAGAAAGAGGTCTCAGACCAGGGGGCGCTGAAGGACGATCTCTCTATCATCGCAATTTCAGGGACGTCTTCGGGCAGCATTTCACGGATAGCTATGGTCTTCATCTTCATCTCAGTCCTGGCAATAGGCAGCGGGCGAGGGCCCGGAAGGTACAGTGAAAAGAATTATTAAGCCTTTGGGGCTCATTGCCTAGAGGCCCCGGCCCTTCTTTACTTCCGCTTCAGACCGCCTGAGATACAGGGGGACCAGGTTGATCGGGTCGTCGAACTCTCCCCTTTCTGCCTTCCTCATGCCCAGATACGCAACGTTCGAGGGAAAAGGCACCATGACCTGGGGCTGGGCGAAAAGGGCCTTGTCGCCCAGCGCGCCCTGAATGCTTTCCCTGTAGAGAATTGCGGCCTCGCCGAGAAAAACGGCCGGCTCCTTTATGCGTGAAAGGAGGTCCTCCAGCTTGATTGCCTGTTCATTCACGACCCTGCTGAAATCACTGCCGGTCCATCGGAACAGTCCTGCGTACACCTCTTTTCTCCTGGCATCAAGCAGGGGACAAACCAGGTGCCTGCTGAACGGGACGTTCCACGCAAACGCTTCAAGCGTAGGGACGGTAACCAGCCTTTTACCGGTTGCATAAACAAGTCCCTTTACTGTGCTGAGCCCCACCCTGAGGCCGGTAAACGACCCGGGTCCGACAGCAACGGCAAAGACATCTATGTCCCCGAGCCGGAGGCCTGAGGAATCAAGCACATGGCTGATCCCGGGCATAAGGCGCTCCGAGTGAGTGAGCCTGACGTTCATCCGCGCCTCGGCAACAAGAACATTGTTGTCCATCAGCGCTACGCCGCCCAGCATGGTTGATGTGTCTATTGCAAGAATTTTCATAGTAAACGGCCGTGAAGCGTGATGCGTAATGCGTGATGAGCAACAGCGTCTTTTGCTCTTTACGCATCACGCCTTACGCCTCACGGTCTTTCGCCTCCTTCCTGAAGACCTTATAGAAAATTATACTATCTCCTATGCATATTATTGCAAAAATCTTTAAAGAGATCATGGCGCCGAAGCAGGGCAATTGCATCAAAACAGCAATTCAATAAAAAACAACGAGATTGCTTCAGGATACGACCCTTCGCAATGACGGGGTGGAATGACAGTCATTGCGAGTCCCGACACGCACCGGGATAAACTCCGCGCGGCAATCTCAAGGACTTATAAGTTCACCCGACCTTATCATGCAATTGCCCTGGTTTTTACGCTTTAAGATACTTACTTCGGCCTGAGCACTATGATCCCGGGTTTGCCTTCCAGGTATTCCATAAAGTCCTGGTCAACGACTTTCCTGTGCTCTTTAACGGATGAAGCGTGCCTCAGGTGCGTTTCATCTCTGCGCTGAATAAAAATGCCTACATGGGAAACATCCAGCCCCTGAATTTTTGAATAGATGCCGATGTAATCTCCTGTCTCAAGGGCATCTACGACACCCTTGTCAACGGACTCAGAGGGAATGTAGTGCAGCGCCCGCTCTCTTGCCTGAATGCCTTCAAGGAATAAAGCCCCGTCCTCCTTTTTGTTCAGCGCTTTTTTCACCGGCACTGCCCTTTGGTTTCCGATCTGTGCGGTCACGTCTTGTACAAAGCCGGAGTTGAAGGCAGCCCAATCGGTGAAGAAATGGTTCCTGTTCTCGTAGGACACCTTTCCTGACTGGTAGCGCACTTTTTTCAACTGCTCCCGGAATTCATTAACAGATGCCGACATCCTCATTGCCTCGATATAATCGATGAAGGTAAAACAGTCTACCCCCTCAAGGTTTATGACAAACTCTTCCGGGACATGGAAGCTGCCGATGAGGGTGGACTCTTTATAGGGGACACTGAGGAAATGTCCGGAAAGGAAATCCATCCGTTTCCCAATATCCCTGAGCCCCGATGCCTTGAGCAGGATTCTGTCCAGCGTTGTTTCATCCCAGGCGCCTGAATATGTCATTTTTCTCTCAGGAAAGCATGCATAAGATTAACTATAGCAAAACATACCGGGAGTTTCAAAACCTTTGCCATGCGGGTCCCCGGTGTTATATCATAGGTTCATGAAAATCATCGATGTTCATACCCACGGCATAAACGGCTATGATACAAGGACTACTGTTGCAGAGCATATCCTTGAGATGGCCCGGATACAGGGGGCACAGGGAGTTTCAGAGATAATTCCTACGATATATCCGGCCAAGATCAGGATCATGAGAGAAAACATGATGATGGTCAGAGAGGCCATGGAACGCCAGAAAGACAGTAACAAGTTAAAGACTAAAGACAGTAACAAGCTACAAGTAACGAGTAACGAGTTAAAGACTAACGACAAAGACTTGTCACTGTCTTCGGATCCTTTACTTGTTACTCGCAACTCGTTACTCGTTACTAAAGAGGTTACTCGTCACTCATCATTTATTCTCGGTGTTCACCTGGAAGGTCCGTTCCTGAATTTTTCCAGGTGCGGATCGCTGAATGCCATGACCTTTCTTGAGCCCACCGAATACCATCTGAGCGAGCTTATAGAGGGCTTTGAAGATATGGTGAAGATCATCACCATTGCGCCGGAGTTGAATGGGGCGGCCGGACTTATCAGGAAAATGGCAGATAAAGGAATTGTTGCGAGCATGGGACATTCCGATGCGACCTTTAGTGAGGCAGAGAGGGGCTTTCACTCCGGGGCAAAAGGGATAACCCACATCTTCAATGCAATGCGCAGTTTCCATCACCGGGAACCCGGGCTTGCCGGCTTCGGGCTCACGAACCAGGATATTTACATCGAGGTCATTGCAGATCCCTATCATCTTCACCCTAAGACACTGGAGCTTATTTTTAGCGCAAAAAATCCCGACAGGGTCATCATTATTTCCGATACCGTCAAGGAGACCACCCCATTCACAAAAGGGCAGGGGGTGGCTGATATGCACGGCAGGCTTTTGGGGGGCGCACTGACTATTCCTGAAGCTGCGGAACTGTTGATTGAAGCTGGTTTCGACAGAGGGACTGTCATGAAGTGCCTAACCGAGAACCCCGAAAGATACCTTAAAAACAGTGACAAGTAACTCTAACGACAGTAACGAGTTACAAGTAACAAGTAACGAGTTAAAGACTAACGGCAAAGACTTGTCACTGTCTTCGGATCCTTTACTTGTTACTCGTCACTTGTTACTTGTTACTAAAGAGGTTACTCGTCACTCGTCACTCGTTACTGTCTTTAAGGTCACTTGTTACTCGTTACTGTTTTTAGTGTTACTGGTTGGGTGCGCAATCAATCCTGTAACAGGACGGCGGGAGCTGATGTTGGTCTCCGAGTCCCGGGAAGTGAAGATGGGGCAGGAGTTTTACCCGAACGCCCTCTGGGGAGAGGAGGGCGGAGGCGGTGAATATAAGGACGAAAGATTAAAGGAATACCTGGGAGCTGTTATTTTCAGGATTCACGGGGTATCGCACCGGCCTAACCTGCCTGTTTCCTTCGCAATCCAGAACAGCTCTGTGCCCAATGCCTGGGCCGTCCCCGGCTATGTCGTGATCACACGGGGATTGCTTGCAGGGCTCGACAACGAGGCGGAATTTGCCTTTGTCATGGGCCATGAAATGGGCCATGTGTCTGCACGGCATACCGCTGAGCAGCTGACCTCCTCGATGGTGATGCAGGCGGGACTGGCGGGTCTGGGACTCGGTCTGGGCGGGGGAGGCTATTCTGACCTTGCAATGAATGTCGGTTCTGCGGGAGGCAGTCTTTTGCTCCTGAAATACAGCAGGCGCCATGAGCTTGAAGCTGACCGGCTCGGTGTCCTCTACATGGCCAGGCTCGGGTATGATCCCTGGAACGCTGTGAATGCTCACCGGGATCTCGAAAGGGTGTCCCAGGAATACATGAAGGCATTGGGGAAGGACAAGCGCGAACAAGGCCTTTTTGCGGACCTGCTCGCAACACACCCCAGGACTTCGGTAAGGATCGGGGAGATAGAGCAGATCATCAGGAGCGTGTCCCCGGTATTCGTTACAGGCGACGGAAAATTCCGTGAGCGCTTTCAGGAAAAGATCGCGGAATTGAAAAAGGTCAATGAGATATATCTCGGGTTCTATGATAAGGCAGTGCAGGCGTTCCGTAAGGACAATCTTGATGGCGCCGGCTCTCTTATATCCGAAGCCATAACCCTTAACAAGGACCAGCCCTCATTCCACGCGCTCAGGGGGTTTATACATCTGAAGAAAAAGGAATACTTCGAGGCGGAGCGCAATTTTAATGCTGCCCTGTCCATTGACTCCGGCTACGAACCGGCCCTCAGAGGGTTAGGCGCTCTCCAGTATGAAAAGGGAAATTACGACGAGAGCCTGAGGACTTTGACGCGCGCCCTTTCCGTTTTCCCCCAGGACCTGCCGGCCTCATACTATCTGGGCATGGTGTATTTCAGGACAAGATCTTACAACAATGCCGTCCGGTATTTAAAGCCCTTTGCCGATGCGCAACCGAAGCATCCCGGGGTGCACGGCGTGCTCGGAACTGCCTATGAGCATCTCAACAATCTCCCTGCGGCTTATAATGAATATATCCTGCAGATGAAGGTCGCCCCTGACAGTGAAATGGGCAGGCATGCCGCAACAAGGGCCATCCTGCTGAGGTCCATGTTCGAAAACAATCAGCTGAGAAGATAGCAGGCCTGCCGGAGCTCCAGGAAAAAGGAAAGGACTGGTACCAGCTCCTGCTGAAGCTTGGCGCCGGCCCTTCTTCCGGACGGGAAGACTTTCTCCGCATAGTCTTATTTAATCTGTCATGTTAAAGCATCTGGTTGCGCAACGAAAACGGCCCGCCGCGCTTGTTTCTCAAAACCACAAGGCCACCCCGCAGAAAGAACTCTCAGAGTTTGGGCCCTGCTGCAAAGCCCGGACCAATCCAGCGCCTAAAACATTACCTGCAGCCCGACAGTGAGAAACCGGGTGGCTTTCATCTGGAGGCCGTTCAGGTATTGATAGACCGGCACGCCGACTTCCAGGCCGACACCGAAAGCGCCCTTTTGGAGGCTCAGGCCAAGCAGGGCGTCGAGCCGCTGTCCGCCATAGTTTGCAGGATCAGCATCGGGCATCGGCGCCCCCATCCCAGTCAAAGGGTGGATGAGTTTGTCGATCTCCGGGTCCTGCCCCTTGATCCGTCCCGTGTCGCTGAAGGCCAGGCGCAGCCAGGAAGTGGCAGGGCCTAAAGCGCGCTGGAGCCAGCCGGTAGCTTTAAAGCTGTCCCCGAGACTGTAGCCGTTGTCGTTTTTACCCATGTGATAGGTGTACATAGCCTGGCCCCCCCAGTTCCATTTAGCGTCATCGCTGAGACCGGCATAGGTCAGCGCAGGTTTGAGGTCGTAGGTGCCTGACCCGAGTTGCATATCATACGGTGCGCGATATTCCTTGTTCATTGCTATTGTAGTCTTGTTGATGTCGCCGGTTGGAAGGCTGAAACCAAGGCTGCCGGTAATATAGCTGCTGATCTTGTATATCCCCCTCAGTTCCGTGTCTGCAAATCCGCTCGTTTTCATCGGGGCATCCGGAGTGACCATCTTACCCATGTCCA
>JAJZPZ010000005.1 GCA_021847795.1 Nitrospirota bacterium | reverse complement strand
TACATTTATTGCGGAGATACAGACAGTCGGGGATGTCGTCTCAGCGCTCAGGGGATACAGGGGCGCAGGCAGGATACCTGACACCGGGGCCCTTTCCTGGCGGGAAATCCTTGAAAAGGAGCCCACTCCTGAAGATGCAAGGAAAATAGGGTACTCCCACGGTTTTATCGAACTGGCCGCTGTTTTCGTGATCCTCCTGGCGCTGAAGGTCCTCTTTAAAACAGTGTTTCGCCTGGAAGTGAAGGGCATGGAAAATATCCCCGGAGAGGGTCCCTTTGTCATTACGCCCAACCACGCGAGTTACCTTGACGGCTTTCTTATTGCTGCATCCGTACCCTTCAAAATGTTCAGGAAGCTTTATATCCTCGGGATGCGGCAATTCTTTACCGGGGGCTTTAAGGCCTGGTTCGCACGGCTGGCCCACGTGATTCCGATAGACGCGGAAACCTATCTGCACAAGGCGCTCCAGATGTCGGCATATGTCCTCAGGAGCGGCCGGTCCCTCTGCGTGTTTCCCGAAGGGGGGCGGTCTTTTGACGGCAGCGTCATGCCTTTTAAGAAAGGGATAGGGGTGCTGGCGCTGGAACTGAACGCCACTGTTGTTCCTGCTTACATTGACGGGGCATTCAAGGCGCTTCCGAGGGAAGCGAAATTCCTGAGGCCTGCCAGAATCAGGGTGACCTTCGGAAAGGCTTTGACCCCGTCAGCAGCGGCCCCTGCGAAAAGAACAGGCGCAGGTGATATATACCAGTCTTTCGCCGATGGGCTGAGGCATGAGGTTGTGACGCTTTCCGGGAAGGGATGAATGCCCCCTGTTTTTTGCAGAGGCAGGTCCGTGTCTGATCGCTTCTGTCCGCAGAGCGAGGCTATATCCTTGTTTTACCTCTGAAGTGAATAGCCAAAGTTGCTCCGGCTATGTTAAAGTTCATGTAAACATATAAAAGGAGCTTTTTATGTCTGATTTCGAATATAAGCACTATACGGACGAGGAAACAAAGATCTACAATGAGGCGATGGCGAAAATCAGGAGCGGGCTTGAAAACGGGCTCAGCTTCAATGAGGCTTGCAACGCTGTTGATGTCGAGGATGGGGCGTTGAGGAATTTTATTTTTGAGGACGCCCTCAAGGTAACGATTGCGGAAATGCATTACCAGAAAGGGATTCTCCTCCAGCAGGTCGCGGATACCCTGAAACTGCCTCTGAAAAAAGTAAATGCCACCAACCTTGAAATGCTGGAGGATATCGGAATTACGGCCGCAGAGGTCTACAGGAAAAACAGCCCGGACGGCCCTATCGCGGGGAATGCCTGAATCCACTGACGGCTGAACGGGAAGGGAGTAAAGCAGTCTTCGATTGCTGCAAAACATTTTCAGGAAACTTCCGGAAATGGTCCTCGGAGGACCTGCCGGAAAGATGTGAGGTGGAGCCATGATGTACGGTGAGATGAGGTCTTTTGAGGACATTAAAAAAGAGCCTTATATGATAGAGAACATACGCTGGGACCTCCAGCCTAAAGATCTGATGGAGCCGAAGTACACGGCAACGGCAGAGGGGGTCACGGCAAAGGAACCGATCAAGGGATATATCTTTTACATCGATACCATGGGCGAAAAACCGGCCCTCTTCCTGATGCGCCACACTGCTGCCGACTATGCGGAAACAGTGGCCCAGGTCCGGGAGATCCCGCAGGAAATGCTCAGTGAGGCTGTTGAGGAGAACAAGGCCGGGGCATACTTCAACATGTATCCCCTTAACGGGAAAGTGGAGGCATGGCTTAAGAAAGGGTTAGGAGTTCTTTAAAATCCTTAAGCACCGGGAAGTCGCCGGAGGGCGTGTCTTTTCTCTTTGAGTTGGCCCCTGTCTTGAGAAAGAGGTATCTGATCCCGAAGGCCTTTGCCGTTTTTAATATCCGGGGGGTGTCGTCGATAAAGAGGGTCCTCTCTTTATCGAATTTCAGCATCCGCTCCGTCTTTTCCCAGAAATCTACCATCTCCTTGGGGTATCCCATTTCAAATGAAGTGATGCATTTATCGAAATACCTGCCGATTTTCGTCTTTTTCAGTTTTATGTCCAGCGCCTTGTAGTGGGCATTGGTGACCATATAGACCTTTTTCTTCTGTTCCTTCATGGCCTTCAGAAAGTCTTCGACATGGGGATGCACCTCGATCAGGTGCTTTATCTGCTCTTTCAGCGCCGGGATGTCCAGATTGAGTTCCCGTGACCAGAAATCAATGTCCGTCCAGTTGAGAGTGCCTTCATGGGCTTTGTAGAGGGCCAGCAGGACTTCCTTTGCCTTCCCGAAGGTCACCTGGTATTTTTCAGCATATTTTTCCGGTACCAGGTGTTCCCAGAAGTAGTCGTCGAAATACCTGTCCAGAAGCGTTCCATCCATATCCAGGAGGACAAAGTCGATATCCTCAAGCGGGACGCCTACTCTTCCTCTTCTCTGTACCATGACAGGTCTATGTAATCTTTTGTCCTCTTGTAGATGAGTTCCATGATTTCCTTCAGCTCATTGAATATCTGGTCGAGGAGGTCTGCGTCAATGATGTCATCCGCATCTACATTATACAGGTAAGATATCTCGTACTCCCTTGAAGGCTCCTCGATCAACAGGGTCTCCCTGGCGGTCAGGACCGGTTCCGTGTCGGGATATTCTTCTTTTATCTCTTCGATGAGTTCTTCTATTGCGGGGTAGTCCTCCATGACCGGGAGTTTTATCGTAAACTCCAGTTCCAGCGAGGTGTCGACATCCATGTCTCCGTCGTCTTCGCTGTCCTCGTAGAGAGTCATCCCTGTCTGGAAGGCATCGTAGGTAAAGGCGAGGGTCGTTGATATGAAAAAAGGCGGCTCCAGGTCGGGCAGTGTCAGGGAAAACCTGCTCTCGCGGTCGAGGGTGAATTGTTCTATGAAAACCTGCATGTTGAATATCTCGAGATAATTCTTTGCAGATTCAGCTATGCGCATCTGGACTTCTTCGAATCGTGTCATACATCCTCCGGTTCCGGTAAAGCGTTACAGCGTTTATCGCGTTGAGCGTTACAGTGTAAAAAAAGGATAATAGTGTAAAAGACGATTTCCGTTCTCCGCTATAACCCGATAAACGCGATGAACGCTGTAACGCGTATTCCCACTTGCTTAAAATTACCTGAAATTATAACATGAATACCAGGCTTATGACGAATAAGGTCGCACTCATAACAGGCGGCGCAGGCGGTTTGGGAAGTGAACTGGCTGCTGCTCTCCATGAAAACTCCTTCAGGGTGGCCGTCAATTACCGCAGGTCGGAAGCACGGGCCGGGGAAATTGTTGGGAAACTAGGGTCTTCGTCCATGGCCGTCAGGGCTGACGTGAGCGTGTACCCCGAAGTCCTGCGAATGGCGGATGACATTACCGGGCGCTGGGGAAGACTTGATGTGCTTATCAACAATGCCGGCATTACCCGGGACTCGCTGCTCATAAAGCAGGGCGAGAAGGACTGGGACAGCGTAATGGACGTTAATCTCAAGGGGGTCTTCAACAGCATAAAGGCTTTTGTTCCCCTGATGAAGGAGGGCGGGCATATCATAAATATATCGTCTTATTCGGGGCTGAAGGGCAAGGAGGGGCAGGCCGCATACAGCGCTTCAAAGGCAGCGTTGCTGGGGCTCACGAGGACTGCTGCAAGGGAACTGGCTGAAAAGGGCATACGGGTCAATGCGGTATTGCCGGGGTTTATGCCCACGGCAATGGGAGCAGTCGCCGGCAATGCCCTGGAAAAGGCAAAACAGGACAGCCTGTTAAACACCCTTTCCGATCCGGGGGAGGTAGCGCGGTTTGTCGTTTATCTTGCAGGCACACGCAACATAACGGGACAGGTATTCTGCCTCGACAGCAGGATTATTTGATTTTTTCAGCCCAGATGCTAAGATTCTCTTATATATGGAGAACCCATACCTTGGCAAGCTCGATTATGCCGATCCCCTCTATGAGATACTCACTTCCTGCGTATGTCCTGACGTGAGGGAACCGTATTTCCATGTAAACAGGATGTCCTCGCGCAAGGTGTACAAGTACACGGAAGGGAAAACGAAAACAGCCATCATCGGTAAATTCTTCAGATTGGACGACACGAAACAGGAAAGGCTCGTCCGGATAAAAGGAGAATTCGATAATCTGCAGCAGATAAGGAGATACGGCTTTGATACCTTCCCGAACTATGTCGTCCGCCCCATTGCAAGAGATGACCGTATCGGACTTGCCCTTATCGAGGAATTCATAGACGGCAGAAGTCTTGACTACTATCTCAAACGGGCCATTTATGAGAGAGATGCCGCCTCTCTGAAGGGGAGGCTGTCGGAGCTTGCTTCCTTCCTTTATACATTGCATGTAAAAACAGAAGCAAAGGCCAGGGTTGATCTTGATCCGGTGAGCCTCTATTTTCAAAAGGTGCTCGGCAAATTGCAGGCGCAGGGAGTGCTGGCGCCTGGTGAAAGCAAAGGGTATCTGAGGCTTATGGATACATGGCTGAACAGGACACTCCTGCAGAAGGCAAAGAGTGTTATAGTACATGGAGACGCCACGCCGACAAACTTCATATTTAACGGGAGGGGCAATGTGGTGGCAATAGATCTTGAAAGGATGAGGAGCAGCGATATGGCCTACGATGTGGGTATGGTATGCGGCGAGCTGAAGCACGCCTTTCTGTGGAGGACAGGCGACCCCTGTGCCTCGGAGCCGTTCATCAGGCATTTCCTCAAAAGGTACTCCGGCCATTTCAGTGACTGCAAGAGAGCGTTCAGGGAGATTACTGCCCGGAACCCCTTTTACATGGCGTTGACCGAGCTGCGCATAGCGCGAAACAGCTATCTTGACCGGACCTGCAGAAAACGGCTTGCGCGCGAGGCCTTTGCCTGCCTTACCTGGGGGTTGCGGCTCACATGAAGAGGGCGATATTCTTCGACCTCTACGGCACGCTCATCGACATAAGGACCGATGAGGGCGACCCCTGGATTTATGATTCCCTGTCCCGGTATCTATCGTATTACCGTGTCGGTGTCCCCCCGGATGTTTTGAAAAAAGCCTATTCCGATGAGGTGCAGCGGACCTTGAAAAGCAGCCCCGAGATGTATCCTGAAGTCGATGTGTTCAAGGTGTTTGACGTGATTATGCACAGGTACGGCAAGAAGAGGTATACCAAAGGTGTTGTGGCGGGTGTGGCGATGCTCTTCAGGGCATTGGCGCGGAGGCACTTTGCCGCTTTCCCCGGAATGTACGATGCGCTGGGTTCTCTCTCCGGGAAAGGGTATAAGACGGCTGTCATATCCGATGCCCAGTGGGTCTTTACGGAACCCGAGATCTCGATGCTCGGCCTGGACCGGTTCTTTAGGTTCAAACTGCTGTCATCGAGGTTCGGCTTTAAAAAACCTGACGTGAGATTATTTCAGATCGCAATGGAAAGGCTTGGGGTAAGGCCTGAAGAATCGATATACATTGGAGATAATCCGGCAAAAGACCTGGTCGGCTCAAAAAAAGCCGGCATGAAGTTCATTCTTTTCAGGTCCGAATGCAAAGCCTATAACGGCCTCCAGCCCGACAAATGTTTCAGCAACTACTCTGAGCTGGATGTACTGCTGCGTGAGCTCTGGTAGGAAGGAGGCCCTGCTGCCTAAAGGCGTTTTCATAACCGGAACTGATACAGGAGTCGGCAAAACGGTCGTATCTGCCCTGATACTCAGGGCGCTCCGGGAAAGGGGAATCCGTGCCGGTGCGATGAAGCCCATTGAAACAGGATGCGGGAAGGCAAACTCCGAATCCCGAATACAAGATCTCAAAATGGAAACAGGCGGGCTTATACCGGCCGATGGGATAGCTCTCCGGGAAGCAGCGGGCATGGATGATCCACTTGACCTGGTTGCGCCTGTTCGTTTTGAGCGCCCCCTGGCGCCCATGACTGCTGCCAGGCTGGAGAAGCGGCCTGTCGATATCAAAAAGATCATGAATGCCTGCAACAGGCTTTCGGAAAAATATGATCTGTTGGTGGTTGAAGGAGCAGGCGGACTGCTGGCGCCGATAAAAAACAGTAACAAGTCATCGGTAACAAGTAACTCTAAAGACAGTAACGAGTTACAAGTAACAAGTAACGAGTTAAAGACTAACGACAAAGACTTGTCACCGTCTTCAGATCCTTTACTTGTTACTCGTCACTCGTCACTCGTTACTGGTCGTGTTGCGCATCACGCATCACGGTATTTCATGTCCGATCTTGTCAGGGAGCTGGGGCTCCCTGTCATTGTGGTTGCAAGGCCCTCCCTGGGAACCATCAACCACACCCTCCTGACAATTGAACATGCGCTGCGGGAGGAGATTGAAGTGCTCGGGATTGTGATCAATTACGCGCTTCCCCCTGAAGGAGGTCTTGCCGAAAAAACAAATCCGGAAGTTTTAAGGGAATTGTCACCGGTGCCGCTTATAGGAATTGTCCCCTATATGAAGGGGGCTTCTCAAAAGCATAATGAGAGGAAAATATCTTCTGCAGCCCGCAACATTGCAAATCATATATTGAAATGCGTTCTTCCGGAAATGCAGGGCTGGGAGTCATAGTAAGCGGCGGAGGAAAAGAAACAACCCCCTTATAGTTGACTTGGAAAAGGGGGTCAGGCCGTTATTCGCCTCGGTCAGTTATCTTTTCAGCGATTTCAACGATGATTTCCGGACCATAACCAATCAGACCACCGCAGGGGGGCGTCTTATATTGAATCGCTCCCTCCTGACAACAAGTATTACAAGCTGGCATTCAAGGGCTCGTTGAGATTGCCGTTGAACACCAGGTTCAACGTAAACCTCAGCACCGCGCGCGGGAAGTCGGATTTCGATCTGAGCCCTCTTCTGGCTTTATACGGCGCTACGGCAAATTCAACGCTTTTCCACGGGAGGGTTGATACTGATAATTACGCTTTTACGCTGACCTCAAACCCGGTCCCGTTCCTCGATGCCAAGGTCTTCTACACGTACTACAACACCAGCAATAAGTCCGACTCCCATCCTCACCGGCGCTTATTTCAATCCCTCATACAATGCAAACACGGTATTCGTGGGGGCCACGTACAGGTTCTGGAAGTCTCTTCACACTCTTGAAAAGGGAGGGCGGTTCCGCCCTCCCTTTTTTTCTCCCACTCGGTGCGCCCTGAATATGTAGCTATACCGACATCCTGCTTTGCAAAAGATGTGTCTGCCGCCCCATCCGGAGCAGGAATGTAAAAAAACCTTGACAAGCTACAAACCTTTGCTATGATTTAAATTAGCGGTCCTCCGCAGAAAACTATTGCTGCAAAAGCGGTTATCCATACACGGTTAATGAATAAAAATTAAACGATATCGAGCGGAAAATGGAGGATGAGAATGAGAAAGCTTTTCTACCTGTCGAGATTTCTTACAGCATTGTTTTTTCCGGTTCTGATTTCCTTCGGCATGGTTTCCCCGGGCAGTGCACAGGGAGATGCCGGTTATGTGGGGGCGGACGTCTGTAAAGGCTGCCACGAAGGCTACTACGAGAGCTATGCGCGATCTATCCATGCAAAGAAGGCTATTCCCGGGAGTCCGGCCAACAAGCATGCATGCGAATCGTGCCACGGACCCGGCGCAGCCCACGTAAGTGCGGGCGGCGGGAAAGGGACCGGCATATTCCCTTTCAGCAGAAAGCAAATTGCGGACGAAAAGGCTGCGCGATGCCTTTCATGTCACGAGGAGACGGAACACCTGGCATTTTGGGATCTGAGCATGCACAAGAGGGCCGGGGTTTCCTGCGATAACTGCCATTCTCCGCACTCGGGCAGGCCGGAGAACCTGAAGATGAGTACTCCCGGGCTTTGCTACGGTTGCCACAGGGATATCAACGCGATGACAAACAAGCAATCGCACCACCCCATCAACGAAGGGTTGGTCAGGTGCACCGATTGCCACGATCCGCACGGCACATTCAGTTCGAAAATGATAAAGGCCGATTCGGTCAACGAGCTTTGCTACAAATGCCATGCGGACAAGAGGGGGCCGTATATGTGGGAGCATCCTCCTGTTGATGAGAATTGCCTGATATGCCACACGCCCCACGGCAGCAACCATAACAGGCTCCTTGACAAGAAAACTCCGGAGCTTTGCCAGAGCTGCCATGAGACAAGAGGTCATCCGGGAGCTCCCTATACAAGGTTCAATACATTCAATCCGCCGGCGGGAGGAACTGTCAGCAATAAGCTGGTTGCGCGCAGTTGCCTCAACTGCCACACGAACATTCACGGAAGCAACGGCCCATCTACGCATGGGAAGAGATTCGTACGATAGGGGAGGAGAGATATGAAATTGAGAACTGCGATACTGACGACGTTTATCTGCCTGCTGCTCCTCTCCACGGCTTTTGCAGAGGAGAACAGGTTGGAAGGATATGCAAGCCTGACGGGACGGATTACCGATATCAATGGGAATAAGGCTAAATTCAATGAGTACAGAGATATAAAATCCGGAGTGTACCCGGACATCAGGCTTGGATACGACACGGGCAATTACTTTATTGACGGCTCCGGGCATAACATCGGTTTCGATAACCAGAACTATCATTTCGATGCCGGTGCGTGGGGGAAGGGGAAACTCTTTCTCGACTATAATGACATCCCTCACAATATTACCTATGGCGCAAAGAGCTTTTATTCGGGAACCGGTACGAACAATCTTACCGGTGCGCCCAATACCAATACCGGAACGTGGAAAACGTTTGATTATTCTCTTAGAAGAAAACAGTACGGAGGAGGACTCAGACTTGATACCGTAAAGCCGTTTTATCTCAGTGCGGCGACGGCAAGGGAAGAGAGGAACGGTATAAAACCGGCCGGCGCCTCCATAACAACTCCCGGCGGCCCGGCGATTGAGATTCCCGAGCCGATCAATTACCGGACGAACAACCTGAATGTCGAACTCGGGTATGCTACTAAACCCCTCTTCGCCTCAGTGCAGTATTTTTACAGCGATTTTGATAATGAGAACCATTTCCTGAGTTTTGAGCACCCTACGGCATTATCGACGGACAATCTGACTCTTCCACCCGATAACCAGTACTATAAAATAGGTTTCAAGGGCGGTATCCGTTTGCCTATGAATACCAGGTTTAACGTGAACCTCTCCACAGCGAGGGCGAAATCGAATGCAAATCTCCTGACATCGTATATTTTTGAAGGGACTGCCGATACTCTCACCAGTCTCAGCAGTTCTGTCTTCAACGGGAAAACCGATACAGATAATTATGCGTTTGCCCTGACTGCCCATCCGCTTCCCTTTATCGACGGGAAGCTGATTTACAACTATTACCAGAGGAAGAATAAATCGGATGAGATTGAAACGACCGACCCTTTATCGAGCACAACCCTCAATCCTGTAACGTTCGCCACCGTAGCCGGTGTCCCCTTTACGAATGACCTGTTCGGCTATAAGAGGAACACTTACGGCGTGGAAGCCGGGGTCAGGCTGCCCATGCGCCTGACCATCCTGCCGTCATACCGGTATGTCGATACGCACTTCGACAACAGGCTGGATGTGGAAAAAACGAGGGACAATATTTATGCGGTTGATGTGCGGTGGAGCGGCCCGGGCTTTATGACAGCCAGGGCTGGATACGAGAGGCTGAGCAGGCGCATCGACCACCTGGTCCCTTCAGTTGATGACAACCCCGTAGAGAACATTTATGAACAGTATCTCAGGCGGTTCGATATAGCGCCGAAAGACAGGGATACGTTCAAGATAGGGGCCGACATCTATCCGCTGGATGCCCTTTCTGTCGGCATCGGGTACAAGTATAAGAAGACGGATTACAAAGACGCCTCTTTCGGGCTGCAGGACGACAGGCGTAACGAGATCGATATCGATGCGGACTATACGTTCGGAAAGCTGCTGAAGCTTTCCGCATATTACGATTACGAGAGAATAAAACTGCACCAGTTCCAGCGAAATAATCCTTTCAATGGGACAACGCTTCTGGCTCCAACCGACACAAGCAATGCAACGAATTTCAACTGGGTTGTGACACAAAAAGATGAGAGCTACAATTTTGGAGCGGGAGCCGATATTTACGTGGTTCCCAGTGTGGTGACGCTAAGGATTCGGTATGACTACATGGATTCCGAAGGACATGCCGACTTTTCCTATCTCACTGCCGCGGCGCTCACCGGCGGACGCACCAACGATAACATTGATCTTGACAACCTGGATGATTACCAGAAGAGCTCTTTGACGGCAAAGGTGATTTACAACGTAACGAAGGCGCTTTCCGTATCGGCCGGGTATGCATACGAACGCTACAGGTACAGCGATGCCCAACTGAATAATTATCAGTACACGTATGCCTCCGGAGGCGCCAACTATCTGACGGGCGCGTACAGCGCTCCGTCATATAATGCAAACATCATATTCGCAACGGTTGCGTATAAGTTTTAAGAATAATTAAAGGGGCGAAAGACCCTGTTTCCTGACCCTCCTAGCGCTGCGGAGAGGGCAACAGCCCTCTCCTTTTTTTCGGGCTCTTCCGGTGGATGCAACCGCACGGGGACTACAATTTCATCGTTGACTGACCACTTGTGTGTTGCCGCCTTGCAGGGGCCGGATTTTGTGAAAATTAAAACTCCCTTTGAGCATGGTGAGTGCCGGAGAGGAAATAAAGGTCTGTTCAAATCCGCCTGTAGGGGGCCAGGGCGTTACCTGGCCCCGTAACACCCGCAGCAATTTTCATAAAATCCGGCCCCTGCAAGGCGGCGGGATAAAATAATCATCTCGTGCTAATCCGGTGATGCAAATGGTGGGGACCTGTAATGCAGGTAAGGGCTAAGCCTTTAACGGATTATTATTGCCGTCGATCTTGATGATCTGCGGCTTGAAGTCTTTTATTTCCTGTTCGTTCATGTAGCCGTAGGAAAAAATTATGATCCGGTCCCCTACGACCCCTTTCCTCGCAGTAGGCCCGTTCAGGCAAAACTCCCGCGAGCCCTGCCTGCCGGGGATCACATAGGTCTCAAACCGCTCCCCGTTGTTCAGGTTGCTGATCATCACCTGCTCATAGGGAAGGATCCCCGCCATGTCCATGATCTCCCTGTCTATGGTAATGCTCCCCTCATAGGCGAGATTCGACTCGGTAACGGTAGCCATGTGTATCTTTGAGCGCAAAAAGCATCTAAGCATTACTCCTCCTGCGAAGCAAAAACGGCAAATCCTAAATCCGAATATCGAAATCCTAAACAAATTCAAATGACCCAAATTCGAAACGGTTTGGAGCATTTGAATTCCGAATTTAGATATTGTTTAGAGTTTCGTGTTTAGGATTTAGAATTTCACCTTTTATTCGGCATTTATCTTTACTCTATTATTTTCGGGACCCTGTAAAATTTCTCTGTGGCGTCCGGCGCATTCTTCAGCGCCTCTTCCCTAGGCAGGGGGGCAGCGGGAATATCCTCTCTCATCACATTCCTGAGGGGTATTACATGGGATGTCGGGTCTACGGCGCCGACATCGAGTTTATTAAGCTGCTCCACGTATTCAATAATCGAATTTAACTGGCCGCTGAAGGCGCCTGCTTCATTCTCGGACAGGGAAAGCCTTGAGAGCTTCGCAATGTGCCGTGCTTCCTCTTTTGTTATCCTCATTCGCCGTTACGCTCCATTTGAAAAGTATGCCTGCATATCGAAAATCAGACTCCGGTGTCCTCGCTGCATTTATTTACAGCCTGCAATGTGCCGGTAAGGTGTTACATCTTCTCGAGGTGCACATGCCTGACGGAGAGCCGCTTGAGCCCCACGCTCGGAAAATTGACCGTTACTTTTGTGTCTCCGCCGTCTTCATGGCAATCCCGTACGATTCCCACGCCCCATGCAGGATGCTTCACCTTGCTCCCCACTATATAAGCGTGCGCAGCGGAAAGCTTCGGCGCCAGGCGGGTGGGTTTCAGCGCCATTGCCGACTCCTGGGGAACTGCCTTCTCTACCCATTGACAGCAGGTTTTTGGGATATCTACCAGGAATCTCGAAGGTTCCTGATCCTGGACTTTAGAGTAGAGCTTTCTCTTTTTTACCCCGTTCAGGCAGAGGATGTCCTTTGCGCGCGTCATACCGACGTAAAAGAGCCTGCGCTCTTCCTGCATTTCCGACTGTTCTTCTATTGCCTTAAAATAAGGGAGTATCCCTTCCTCAACTCCGACAATGAACACAACAGGGAACTCCAGGCCCTTGGCGCAATGCAGGGTCATCATCGATACGGAGGACTTCCTTGGCACATCGCCGCTGGTGGGCGGCGTGAGAGACACCTTTTCGAGGAAGTCCTTTACAGAAACATTTTCAGCTGAGGTTATCAGCTCCATGATGTTCTGCAGCCTTTCCTCCTCTATGTCCTCTATGTAGCCCGTCCGCTCAACAATATCTTTCAGCATGTCGGCAGCGGTCTTATAAGTGGCGGCTGAAAGCGTATTGATGACCTTAACGAAATCCTGCAGCTTTTCCTTGAGCGACGGCGCTATGCTGTTGGATTTGAGAACAGTATTCATTGCAGCAAAAAGGCCCACTGAATTTTTCTTCGCCTCCTGCTCGATTTTTGATATGGTGGACGCTCCTATGCCCCTCGGAGGGCTGTTTATTATCCTCCTCATGCTCACGTTGTCGTTGTGGTTCAGGGCTATCCTCATATAGGAAAGGAGGTCCTTTATTTCACGCCTGTGGTAAAAACTCGTGCCGCTTATTACATGGTAGGGAATATCTTCCTCCCTGAGTGCATCTTCTATGGCCCTGGCCTGGAGGTTTATCCGGTAAAGGATCGCGAAGTTGTCGTATTCATAGTTGTTCTTGAGGTAAAGGTCCTTAATGGTCCTGGCAACGTATCTCGACTCCTCGTCTTCAGTGTTGAACCTGCAATAGCATACTTTGTCCCCGCAGCCCTTGTCCGTCCACAACTTCTTCGGTTCCCTGTCCGGGTTTTTTTCGATCACCGCGCCGGACACATCCAGGATGTTCTGGGTCGACCGGTAATTCTGCTCAAGCTTTATGATCGTCGCTTCGGGGAAATCCTTCTCGAAGCTCAGGATGTTGTTGACTTCAGCGCCCCTGAACTTACAGATGCTCTGATCATCATCGCCTGCGACACAGATGCTTTTGTGGGCTGAGGACAGCAGCTGCAGGAGCCGGTACTGGGCCTTGTTTGTATCCTGGAATTCATCCACCAGGATATAGGGGAACAGGGCCGTGTATTTTTTCAGGATGTCGGGGCTCTCTTCAAAGAGCCTGACCGTGGACATGATAAGATCGTCGAAGTCAAGGGCGTTGCAGCGCTTCAGCTCATCCTGGTATTTAAGATATACCCTCCCGAGTTTCTCATCAAAGCTGAACCCGTCTCCCTGGGACAGGAATTCTTCCGGGGAGATCAGTGATGCTTTCAGGATGCCGATCCGTGACGAGACGCCCTTGTACAGGGCCTCATAGATATTGAGCTCCTTGAGGATGTGGCGGATGAGGTTGCACTGGTCATCCTCGTCGTAAATGGAAAAGTCGGACTTATATCCGAGCGCTTTTATTTCTTTGCGAAGGATCCTGTTGCACTGGGAGTGGAATGTGCCGATCCAGGTATTCCTGACATCGCTTTCCGTAAGCTGGGAGATCCTCTCTCTCATCTCATCTGCTGTTTTATGTGAAAAGGTTACGGTAAAGATTGACGCGGGGACAAATTTCTTTTTCTTTACAAGATGGGCAAACTTACAGGTGATTACTCTTGTTTTTCCGCTGCCTGCACCGGCAAGTACAAGCAAGGGCCCCTTCGTATGCAGGATCGCTTCCCGTTGCAGGGAGTTGGTATCCTCTAATAAGACTTCCTTTGCCATCGTGATCTCCTTAATTATAATAAATTCCTGCAAACAAAGACAAGGTACTTACCTGCATTTGTCTCCACATATGCCGCGCTTTACTCAACAGTTACGCTTTTTGCAAGGTTTCTCGGCTGATCTACATCGCACCCTCTGAGGACCGCAACATGATAGGCAAGGAGCTGCAGCGGGATAGTCAGCAATACGGTATTGAGGTAAGCGTTGCTTTCATCTATGAGTATGGAATGCCCCGACAGATTTTCTACGGCCTTGTTGTTGCGCGAGGCAATGACTATGATGGTTCCTCCCCTGCTCTTGACTTCCTCCATGTTGGAGGCGACTTTTTCGTAGAGTTTCCCCGACGGGGCGAGCACAACTACGGGGAGGTCTTCGTCAATGAGGGCTATGGGGCCGTGCTTCATCTCCCCCGCAGGATATCCCTCCGCATGGATATAGGATATTTCTTTCAGCTTCAGCGCGCCCTCAAGGGCTATCGGGTAGTTTATGCCCCTGCCCAGGTAAAGGAAATTCCTTGCCTTGAAGAACTCTTTAGCAATTGCCTGTATCTGCCCGTCCAGTTCCAGTATGGATTCCACTTTGGCGGGAAGGCGCAGGAGTTCCTCGATGAGCCCCGAAGCGGTTTCGTCCGATAGAGTCCCTTTTGTCTTTCCCAGGGCGATCGCCAAAAGATACAGGGATACTATCTGGGTTGTGAAGGCCTTGGTTGACGCAACCCCGATTTCGGGGCCGGAATGGGTGTAAAAGACGAAATCCGATTCGCGGGACGCGGTGCTGCCTATCACATTGCAGATGCTCAGGACTTTTGCCCCAAGCCTTTTTGCTTCCCGTGAAGCTGCCAGGGTGTCTGCCGTCTCCCCGGACTGGGTGATTGCGACGAAAAGCGTATTCCTGTCGATGATCGGGTTCCTGTATCTGAATTCAGAAGCGATATCGACTTCCACGGGGACCCGTATAAGCTCCTCGATAATGTATTTCCCGATGATTCCTGCATGGTACGACGTTCCGCATGCGATGATGAATATTTTATCGACTCCCCTGACGGCCTCCGGAGTGAAGCCGAATTCCTCGATGGACACCTCTCCTTTTTCAGGAAGGACCCTGCCCCTGATCGTATCCGCCAGGGACCTGGGCTGCTCGTAGATTTCCTTCAGCATGAAATGGCGGTAGCCGCCTTTCTCCGCCATCGACGGGCTCCACGATATTGTCGTAACGCTCTTGTTCAACGGCTTCCCTTCAAGGTCCGTTATGGTAACCCCGTCCCTGTGGAGAACGGCCATTTCATTGTTGTCCAGGAAGATCACTTCTTTTGAATGGTTGAGGAAAGCGGGGACATCGGATGCGAGGAAATATTCACCTTCCCCGAGGCCGATGACCAGGGGGCTCTCTTTCCTTACCGCTATGATTTTGTCAGGCTCGTCCTCATTGATGACGGCAAAGGCATATGCGCCCCTGATGTCCATGATAGCCGCCCTGACTGCTCCCTCGAACGTATGCGCTGCCGTGTGCTTGTTGATAAGGTGGCAGAGCACTTCCGTATCGGTCTCGGAAGTGAATTGAAATCCCTCTTCCTGCAGTTTGTGCCTGAGGTCCACGTAGTTTTCAATAATGCCGTTATGGACGACTACTACCCGGCCGGACCTGTGCGGGTGGGCGTTCTCGTCCGACGGTTTCCCATGCGTCGCCCATCTCGTATGCCCGATGGCAAGATTGCTCCCGGCCTTGAGGCCGGCTACAAGGTTCTCCAATGCGCTGATCTTTCCCTTGCATCGTTTTACCTCCACTGCCTTTTCCGAGAGGAAGGCAATCCCTGCAGAATCATATCCCCTGTACTCAAGACGCTTCAGAGCGTCCATCACAATAGGAATGGCGTTTTGATTCCCGATATAGCCGATTATTCCGCACATAGTCAGTAACGAGTGACAAGCAACGAGTCACTCAGGTCCTCCTTTTTATGGTAGTTTTTTTTCTTTAACCCGCGATTTTTTGCTTGTTGCTTGTGATTGTTTCCTCAGCGCCCAATTTTCGATGTGTCTCTGCACGGTCCTGCTCAGTGCGAGCGCAAGGGGTGGGACGTCTTTGGTAATTGTTGAGCCTGCGCCTACATATGCCCCTTTCCCGATTTTTACCGGCGCCACGATCTGGGTGTCGCTTCCGATAAATACATCGGCCCCTATGAGGGTCCTGTGCTTTTCCTTGCCGTCGTAATTGCAGGTTATTGTTCCTGCCCCGATGTTCACGTTCTCCCCTATTTCGGCATCGCCGAGATAGCTGAGATGGGATGCCTTGGTCCCGGCGCCTATTACGGATTTCTTTACCTCGACGAAGTTCCCTATTTTGGCGGAAGCGCCGATTACGGATCCGGGTCTGACATGTGCAAAAGGGCCCACTGCCGCCCTATGCTTGACGACCGACGACTCTATGAGCGTGGAATCCTTTATAACCGCATGGTCCCCGATGGCGCTGTCGACGATCCTTGTGTTCGGGTAGAGTACGCAGCCTTTGCCGATGATCGTCCCGCCTTCTATGTGGACGTTGGGATAAATGACCGTATCGCTGCCGATTTTTGCGTCGGGGTGAATAAAGACGGATGACCTGTCCATGAAGGAAACGCCGCTTTCCATCCACTTAGAGATGATCTTCTCCCTGTTGTAATGGGCGGCCCTGCACAAATCCTCGCGTGTATTTATGCCGGTAAGCTCTGTTTCGTTACCGAGGATGTGCGCGCCTATCCGGAGGCCCTTCCGCACCGCTATCCCGATAATGTCGGTGAGATAGTATTCCCCTTTTGCCTTGTTGACCCTTATTTCTCCCAGGAGAGCCAGCACACGGGATTCAAGGGCATAGATGCCGCTGTTTACTTCATTGATTTTCTTTTGCGACTCATCGGCGTCTCCAGCCTCTACAACGGCTTTGACCTTTGCCCCTTCCCTGATGATCCTGCCGTAGGAATGGGGACCCTCGGCAATAAAGGATATAATCGAGACATCTTCCCTGTTTTTCGCATGGAGCCTGAGGAGGTTCCTGAGTGTTGCGGCGCTGATGAGCGGTGTGTCCCCGCTCAGGATGAGAAGTGTCCCGCTGAAGCCCTTCAGTTGCCGTGCAGCCGCCTTGAGTGCGTCTCCTGTTCCTTTCGGCTCTTTTTGCAGGGCAAAGGCAACGGGGTACCCGGCAAGGGCGTCCTTCACTCCGCTGCCGGACGGGCCGATTACCACGATATTGTTTCCTGATCGCAACTGCTTCAGGGAATCGATGACGTGCTGTACCATAGGCTTCCCGTTTACGTTATGGAGGACTTTAGGAAGCGCGGATTTCATGCGCGTCCCGAGACCTGCTGCAAGGACAACTGTTGCCAGATTCACGCTAGGAACTCCTTTCCGTGTTCAGTAATGTAATGGGTGTAGTGTTCTTAAGAGATTCGCGGGATTCCAGTATTTTCGAAGGGGCGGCTATTCCGCCCGAGAGGATTATTTTGATGCCGTCCTCTATCGGGATGTCGGTGTAAATGATGCTTGCATCATGGAGTAGAACGACTTCCCCGAGATACAGGTTGTTTGTCGGTATGTATATGGCCTTGAAGCACAGCTCACGGCCGTCGGACTGCACCACGCATTCCTTTGTCAGGAAGCCGAACGCATAGGCCCCTGCGCGCGGATATTCGACGATTACGAATTTTTTGAAGGACGTGTTGTTCTCAGGCGAGAAGGCGTCGACCAGCTGTTTTATGGCGGTGTATATGCTTTTGAATACGGGGATGTGCAGAAAGATCTTTTCCATGAACCCCAGCATTTTCTTGCCGAATACGTTTGTCGAGATGATGCCTACCAGAAAGACAAACGCTATAGCCGTGATAAAGCCCAGGCCTGAAATGTGCCTGTTCAGGAGCATATCGAAAAAAGGGCTCAGGATGCCGTCGACGAATCTGAATAAGCTGAAAAGGACCAGGACCGTAAAGACGATGGGAATGGTGATTATCAGCCCTGCAAGGAATTTTCTCTTAAAGGTAATACGTATGGATTCACCCATATGGCTCCTTAATAAGCTGGAAGCGGAAAATAGGGAGTGCAGGTCCCCTGAGTTGTTACAAGCTGAGAATAGTTTGCCGGTTTACTGCTTAATTCCCGTACCCCTCACCTGTTGTCTCTAATCTTTTAATGCGACCGATTCGTCCGATATATCGAAATTGCTGTATACGTTCTGGACATCGTCGTTGTCCTCAAGGGCATCGATCAGCCGGATCATCTGGTCCGAGGCGCTGCCTTCGAGCGGCACATAGCTCCTGGGGAGCATTGTAGTCTCGGACAGTGAGACAGGTATGCCTCCTTTTGCAATGGCCTCTTTTACGGCCTCAAGGTTGTCCGGTAAAGTGATGATCTCGTAATTATCCTCTTTGGGGTCGTTCTTCATGTCCTCCGCCCCTGCATCAAGGACAAGGGACATAAGGGTATCTTCATCGGCCTTCGATTTTTCGACGAGGATATATCCCCTTTGCTCGAACATCCATGAGACGCAACCCGCTTCGCCGAGGTTCCCGCCGTTTTTGGAGAGGATATGCCTGATTTCCGAGACGGTCCTGTTTTTATTGTCAGTGAGGACTTCTATGAGGATGGCTGCCCCGCCCGGCCCGTATCCCTCGTAAACGCTTTCTTCATAGGTCGTGCCCGGCAATTCCCCGGTGCCTTTCATAATGGCTTTTTTTACATTATCGGAGGGCATGTTTGCTTCTTTGGCTTTCTCTATTGCGAGTCTCAGCCTGGGATTGCCGCCGGGGTCACCGCCTCCGACCCGCGCTGCAACGGAAATCTCTTTGACGATTTTTGTAAAAGCCTTGCCCCGCTTTGCATCGGTGTGGGCTTTTTTATGTTTTATCTGAGACCATTTGGAATGCCCTGACATATAAGCTCCCCCCCTTAATGACCAATATGAAATGAGCCGTGGACTGCTGATACACAATGCAAATTGGTATGCCGTCTACCCTATATGATAATAGGATTGTACCAATACTGTCAAGGATTTGAGGGGGGGCGGACGTTCGGGATGCGCTGTTTTCCGGCAATATCACAGGCAGTTCGGGCTTCAGACCGGCCTTATTACAGTTCAGCGTCTTTCAGTGCATGCTTGCATGCGCAGGCGCGCACCGGGGGGAGGTGGGGAATTACGGCTTTGAGCAGGGATTTTATCTTTTCGACAGAGCCCTTCATTGTTTCGACAACTTCGGTGGTGGTCAGCTTTGTTCCGGATATCCCCGCAGCGTAATTGGTCACTACCGAGATTCCCAGGAGACACATTTCAAGCTCCCGCGCGAGTGCTGCTTCGGGCATTGCCGTCATGCCGACCACATCAGCGCCGATCATGGAGAAAAATTGAATTTCCCGCGCGGTTTCGAGCCTCGGGCCGTTGACACAGATATAGGCGCCGGATTCTCTCGCAGACAAGCCGATGTCCCTGGCGGCTTTGACAGCCGGGCCCCTCATATCGTTGCAATAGGGATAGGTGAAGTCCACGTGAGTGACCTTGTCCTGGTCATAAAACGTGGACAGCCGCGCCCCGAAGGTCATATCGATGATCTGGTCGAGAATAACGATGGCGCCGGGGTTCATCTCCACGGCTATTCCCCCTACAGCGCTTACGGATATTATGCGTTCGACTCCAAGGGACTTGAGCCCCCAGAGGTTTGCCCGGTAATTCACCTTGTGCGGCGGGATGCTGTGTGGTATTCCGTGGCGTGACAGGAAAGCTATCTCACTTCCGCCGAGTTCCCCTATCTTGTAGGCTGCTGAGGGTTCCCCAAAGGGGGTGGACACCGCAACCTCCCTGGTTATCTCAAACCCCTCGATTTCATAAAGCCCGCTGCCGCCTATTAACCCGATCTTTTGGCCGATCATCCGGTTATTGTAGGGGAAAGGATAACCTCAGCGCAAGAGGAGGGCTTTGCAATTCCCGTAAATGTTAATTGTTTTTGTGCTCCTGCCTTTTCATCTCCAGGTAGCTCTCTTTTTTCATCTCAAAGAGCTGTTTGGGGAACTGGCTGGTCAGGTCATACCACCGGCTGATGCGCTGCTCAAAACGCTGCTCTTCAGGGAAGCGGAGGCTGTCCATGTAGGAGAGCACTGCGAGGTAGTAGCGGACTGCAGTGCGCTCAATGGCGCCCTGGAGACTGCCCACGTATTCGGGGTTCCCCTTGCTGTCGGTTCCAACAACGCTGAAGCCCACCTTGTTCCTCCCGAGAGTGGCGAAGTAGCTCTTAAGAGCAAGCTCTGTGAAAAAACCGTAACTGCAGGAGCAACTCAGATGAATGAATGTCCTGTTGTCATCGAGAGGGATTGCTTCAAGGTTTAACCGGAGGTCCTTGACGGACAGGGGACCTTGGTCTGCTGCAAGGGATACCCCGAGATGTCCGGAGTCCAGGGCATTGACCCGGTAATGATAGATGACCGGGTAAGCGTCTTCCTGGGCCTGGTAGAATTTCCTGCCGTGGTAGAGCGTCAATTGCCGGTTCCCGTTCAGGTTTTTGCAGGTGCAGGCCTTTACGTTGAGGTGGAGCGAGGCTATATCGCACCAGTTGGCCGGTGACAGCAACACATCACGCATCCCGGCAAAGGGGTGCCCGACGACGCTGTATGTATCGACACGTATGGTTTTGCTGCCTTCAGAGGACTCCAGGTAAAGGGGGATTCCAAAAGAGCTTTTTGCCAGTTTTGCCTCGATCCTCTTATAGGCATCGAGCAGGTCCTTGTCGCCTGCGGCAGGGGTCTCGGCAGCGCGAACAAGTCCGGCTCCCAGGCAACAAAAGAAAATGACGGCAAATAAGATAAAACGCGGCCTGTTTATCATGCTCATGAAACCTTCCCTGTGCATATCATGGGGTCAGGTCTTGATATATCAGTTTCTTCTGCTCCCATCATCACGTACTATTTTCTTCCGTGCATTGCCCCGTGGAGTGACTTGATACACCGCCCCTTCGTACTCTATCCTGAGGGGTCGCACTATGACCGTTATGTAACTCCCAGCGTGAACTTATATTTCAAGACCTGACCCCTTTTGTCCCTCGCCTCCTATTCGCCCGGGCTCCCGTTTATCAGATACGCTCTGCCGTCGTCCTCATAGCTGACGCTGACTTATTTTATTTCTTATGGCCAATGCGCATGGGGTGGCAAATCGCCGTGAGCATGTTCAGGGATACCATGATGATGTTCTCCTGAAGCGTTTAATGTATCAACGTGAATCGTAACATTGGACAGATAGCGCAGGTGATGCAGGAGTTGATGACGCACTTCCATCGCAATTTCATGACCCCGTTCAACGGAAAGCTCAGGGGTTACGGCTATGTTCACTTCAGCATGGAGTCTGTGACCTATCCACCTGACCCTGATTTCAGTTATATCCTTCACTCCAGGGGTATGGTTCGCCGCATGTCTGATTTCATCAATCACCTCCGGATCAACACCGTCAAGAAGCCTGGTAAATACCGCCTTGCCGGATTCCCACACAATGCGGAGAATGGTTGCGGTGATTACGAGTCCGACAATAGGGTCAGCCAACGGATACCCTAACCAGACACCGACGGCGCCGAAGAGTACCGCAAGACTGGTCAATCCGTCAACGCGGGCATGCTGCCCGTCGGCAATCAGTGCGGCGCTGCCGATCTCCTTGCCTACTTTGATGCGGAAGATAGCAACGGCTTCATTGCCAAGGAAGCCGATTATTGACGCAATAATAACCATCCATAGATAGTCCACTTTCTGCGGATGTAGAAGCCTGACAATGGACTGATAACCAGCCACTACAGCGCTGAATAGGATTGTAAGAATAATAGCAACCCCTGCCAGGTCTTCAACGCGGCCATAACCGTAGGTAAACCGCTGTGATGGTTTTTTCCTGGCAAGTGTAAACGCAAACCATAAGGGGATCGCGGTTGCGGCATCCCCGATATTGTGGATTGTATCGGCAAGGAGTGCCACACTTCCTGAAAGCAGGGCTATAATGACTTGGAAAACAGCGGTTACAGCCAAGCCCCAGAATGACCATTTAACAGCCCATATGCCCCGCTCTGTCGTGAAAACGGCAGGATCGACGACGCCGTGGACATGGCCATGGGCATCATGCAAATGATCGTGGCTACTGTTTTTAACACCGTGTCTCAATTTCACTTTGTATTGTCCATCCCACCGGTTGGGCCGGGCTGTTCTATGGTGCAGCTCAAATTCATGAAATAAAGCGGGATCGCCAAGGCGATAAGCAGAACTCCCTGGCCCATGATTAGCGCATTCGTCCCTGCCAGCGTGATCAGATAGAACGAGGCTATAAGAGTTCCGATGATGCTTCCGAAGGTCGAAAGTGCATAGAGCGTCCCAATAGTCTTGCCGGATGTATGCAGGCTGCAGATCATGAGTTTCGCCGTATAGGGGCTGACAATGCCGAGGAATACAGAGGGGACCAGAAAGAGGACCGAGGAAGCAACCAGGGGACTCAACCGAACACCGAGATCCTTCATAAATATCCGGTCCGAGATCGGAGCACTGTATAAGGGGAACGTCAGGAAGAGAAGTCCCGGAGCGATAATTATCAGACTCAGTTCCCGGTAAGACGGATTAATATCGGCCAGTCTTCCGCCCAGATAATATCCGGCAGAGAGCCCTGCGAGAAAGACGCTTATCAGGCTGCCCCAGACGAATACTGAGCTGCCGAAGTTCGGAGCAAGCACCCGGCTGCCAAGAATCTCGAATGACATGACTATCGCCCCGCAGATGAAAACGACAAACTTAATCATTATATTGCCTCCTCATTTCGCTCCTGATTTCTGGTACTGATAGAGATTCACAGGGGCAAAGTCATCAGTCAGTATCTTTGCGCCTGACCACTCATAACCATCAGAGGGTTCATACCTTGAAGCATAAGCCTCAAGGTCGATATCAAACTTCTTCGCAGACTGGACTTTGCGTGCCCTTGCTTCAACGCTGTCCTTGTCTTTGATCTTACTGCCTGCCGTAGCAACAAAGATAAAGTTGGCCGACTTCTTCCCCTTGAATATGGCGACATGGGGAAACGCCTCCTTGTAAGTCATGACCATGGAATCGAAGAACTTATTCCTGAACGGCGCGGTAATATTGGCAACGACAATACCACCATCTTTCAGCTTGCTCTTAACCTCCTTGAGGAATTCAAGGGTTGTCAGATGAAAGGGGATATAGTCATTCTGATAAGCATCGAGGATGATCCAGTCATATTTTTTCTTTGACCTTTTGAGGAAGAGCCTTCCGTCTTCGACATGAATCTTCATTAGATGTCCTTCTTGATGTGCAGATGCGAACTGTTATGTTGATGATTTGCATCGAGTCCTTTATGGCCTGATCCATCGAGAAGCAAATCATGATCATCGCTGTATTCCTGGTGATGATTGCCAATATGATTGTGACTGTGATACAGCGGCGCAAGAAATGTTATGGTAATCAGAAAAATGAGGCTGCCTGTTAAAACCAATCCTGACTTTATATTTTTAAACGCCATGTTTATAGATTACAACATCTCCCCTGTCGTTTGACAACAGTTTTTCAAAAAGATGCCAGCGCCTGCTTTGAAGCCCTTATGCCTTCATCCACTGCAGCAACCCAGTGCTGATGCCCGTTAAGCTCGGCATGAGCAAAGGCGATGCGCCCGAAGGGTTTGCGGATAATATCCCGTGGCACAGGCAAGCCATCTTTGCTGAAATAGAAACCCGGCTGTGGATTTACATAGGCATAGGTCCAGCGGTTCAGGATAATACCGGCGATATCCTTATCTGCAATAAAGCCTGCCTCTGAGAACAGCTGCTTCATCTGACCAACTATCCGGGATTCGAATTCAGCATAGCTTGTCCCCAGCAGCTTTTTTCTCCCTCTTTCTCCTTGCTCCTCGATAGGGAGTCCCGGCTGATGAAAGGAAACATAGAAGGTAAGCACCGTGGGCTTGTCAGGATGCAAAGGTGGACGGTAATTACCCACATACATCGGCTTACGGATGTTACAGCCGAATCCAAATCCGTCAGCCCACTTGCAGGCGGTGAAGCCAAGCCGATAAAGGAAACGCCAGTTGGTAATCGCAACGTTTGCCACAAGAATAGGACACACATGGAAATGAGTATAGGCATCAGCATGAGCCGCAGGAAGGCCCGATACAACTTTTCTCGTCAAACGACTGCCGCAGGCCATTACCACGCTGCGCGCCTTTAGCCGATAGAGCTTCGAATCCTTCCGATAAACGACACTCAAGCCCCTTCCTGTCTCTGGAACGCCTTCCTGCTCCACACGAACCACAGATGCGGAAAGTCTTAAACGCACTTTATTGCTCTCCCGATCCAGCGCAGGAAAGAGCACCCGTCTATTGTGAATATCAGCAAATCTCTTGTTACCTTCAATAGCGTCAGGGATAAGGGCTTTAATGAAACAGCGGGAGAACCCATCGTTGCCGCCAGGAAATGAATGCCAGTGACTATTTCTTAATGAGCGGTGGCCCTGGAACTCGGGGAAGCCCGGCATCGAAACCTGTCGGACTGCATAAGCGCTGATAACATCGCAGCCAAGCCCTACTACACTGGCGGGTACTGGATCAGCATACAGGATTCTGACATTGACAGTTGATACATTATGGCGCTATATTAATTCATGAACAAGGAATATTGTCTAAAAACTTTCCCGGCCGCATTTATGCTGGTGTTATTTCTCGTAGTGCCATTCTTAGGTACAGAAGGCGCTCTCCTTTGTTTCGGTAAAGAAGGACATGTAGCAGTAGAGTTCGTCAATACATGCAGCGGTTCGAGGTTAGGTTCACAGCTTGCCGAGATGGAAAGCGATGCTTGTGGTCCCTGTATGGATATCCAGTTTCTTAGTAATCCGGCTTATACAAGAAATGTCTCGCACTATACGCAATCGCTTCCCCTTATGTCTTTATCTTTGATGTCTCCGTCTTTGCCACCTAATGAGTATCTCATTAAGGATATCAATCCGCCTCAATTTTCACATCATAAAGCTCTTGCCAGTCTGCATTCCGTTGTCCTTCTGATCTGAAAAGCCTCCTTTCCCTGTCTTACTTTTTTTTGATAGGGACCTCATTGTCTTTATTTGCTTAGTCCACTAAGGAGGCTTCTATTTTATGGATCGAATTTATTATGCTGTTATTATTTTGTGTGCATTATTGATAATCACATCACCTGCTGCAGCGATTGAATCAAACGGATTGACGCTTGAGCAGGCAGTCACCATTGCCCTTGAGAAAAACCCTGATCTCCAGACTCTCAGGCTTGAAGAAGAAACCGCAAAGGGTCAGAAAGAAAAGGCGCGGCTCCTGCTCATCAATAACCCTACGATCGAAGGCAATGTCTCGAAGAAGGACAGACCGGAAGAGGAAGGCGGGGGGAAGTTCACGAACTATGGCTTCAAACTCTCCCAGGAATTCGAAGTCGCAGGCCAGCGCAGTGCAAGGATCGCTGTTGCTGAAAAAGAACTTGCCAGAGTGAAATTAGAAATAAGGGACAGAGAACGGGTTTTGATTTCCGACGTGAAAGACGCCTTCACCAAGGCGCTCGCGTTCAAGAAGAAGAGTGGCCTTGCGCAGGAGATCGTCAGTCTGAATGAAGAGCTCCTCGGCTACACAAAGATCAAGTTCCAGGCCGGAGATGTCTCAGGGTTGGATGTTAATCTTTCCGAGGTTGAACTGAGCAAGGCCAAAAAAGAGCTTCTTCTGGCGAAAAGGGAATACAGGGAGTCGCTTCTTGTCTTGCAGGGACTTCTCGGTCTGTCACCAGATATGTCCTTTGCCATAGAAGGCGATCTGCCTTCAGAAGCCCCGACGCGGCCTGACAAGGACGCTCTGAAGACATTGGCTTTTTCCAATCGGCCTGACTCAAAGGCGAGTACATTTGAAATGGAGAAGACACAGTCCGCTCTGGAATTGGTAAAAAAAGAAGCCTTCCCTAATATAACGCTGTCCGGGTTTTATGACAGAGATGAACGCCGGAATGTTGCAGGCTTAGAGATATCGATCCCGTTGCCATTCTTTGACAGGAAGCAGGCCGAAAAGAAAGAGGCTTTTGCAAAAGCGGAAGGGGCAAAGATAAAAGCGACGGGTCTGCAAAAAACCATTGAGCGGGAAATCGATCAGGCTTTCAACGACATTACATCTGCCATCGAAGAGCTATCACTCTTCAAAAAAGAGATACTGGTAAAAGCAGCCGAGAACCTTAAGCTTTTGAACCTCGCATTCAGGGAAGGGAAGATCGGTTTCTTTGAAGTGCGGCTCGCGCAGAAAGACACCAACGAGGCACAGTTAGCCTATATTGAGGCGCAGACGAGGACGCAGCTTGCGCTTAATGCGATAGAAAAGACCACAGGAGGTGCAGTGAAATGATTAAACAGAAATTTAATGTCAGATACAATCTGCTGGCGATAATCCTTATTGTCCTGGGTGCAGCGGTATTGACGGCAGGATGTGGAAAAAAGGAAGCTGCCAAAGAAGTAAAGGCAGTAGCGGCAGAGGAGAAGAAAGAAGCCGGACATGGGGGAGAACACGAAAAAGAAGATTCTGACATTGTGACTCTGTCACCTGAAAAGCAGAAGTCCTCGGGAATAGAGGTCAGGCAAGTTGCCCTCGAAAATGCGGCCGTTCCTTTATCCGCAACTGCTGCCATAGAGATTAATATGGACAGGTCTGCGAAGATCAGCCCAAGAGTGACAGGAAAAGCTGTCAAAATCATCGCATCCCAGGGCGACAGGGTTAAAGCAGGACAAGTTCTTGCCTATCTCGACAGCGTTGAGCTTGACCAGACATGGTCTGATTATCTTAAGGCAAAGGGGAAGGTTGAGCTTGCAAGAAGAAACCTCCAGCGTAAAGAAACCCTGTATGAAAAGAAGATATCACCTGAAAAAGATGTCCTAAAGGCGAAGCAGGAACTGGGTGAGGCTGAGGCTGATATTAACCTTGCAAAGGAGCGCTTCAGGCTGTTCGGCGTAGAGGTCTCGCAGTTTGAATCAGCAAAAGGCAACGGAAACCACCCTCTTATTCCGGTCACTTCTCCTGTTGGTGGCGTGGTGCTTGAAAAAACAGTCACTCAGGGAGAGGTGGTCAATTCTGAAAAAATGCTCTTCACTGTTGCCGACCTCTCATCGTTATGGGTAGTAATCGATGTCTACGAAAAGGATATTTCCCGCCTTAGACTCGGCACCAATGTAAAGGTATCAGTTACATCTTTTCCTGACAAGACATTCAGAGGGAAGATCGCCTATATCGGCGACGTGGTAGACGAAAAGACAAGGACCGAAAAGGCAAGGGTGACGATAGACAACTCAAGCGGCCTTCTCAAACCCGGCATGTTTGCCACCGTGCTGATTGAGGCAGCAAGCGGTGGGACTGAACGGCTTATTGCCGTCCCCGAAGAGGCAGCCCTGATAGAAGGAACGAAAAAATATGTCTTTGTCCAAACCGCACCTGACAAGTTTAAAAGGAGAGAGATAGAGGCAGGAAGGACGTTTGGGAATCGGTTGGAAGTTATCATGGGACTCAAGGAAGGAGAACCGGTTGCCGTCAAGGGCTCGTTCATACTGAAGTCGGAACTTAAAAAAGGCGAACTTGAGGGAGATGCACACTAATGTTAGAAAAACTAATTGCATATACGTTAAAGCAGAAAGGAATGGTCATATTTCTATCGCTGCTGATTATAACCTTTGGCCTGTACTCATATCTGAAATTGCCGATTGACGCCTTTCCCGATGTAACTAACATCCAGGTTGAAGTGGTAAGCCACGCCAATGGACTATCTGCCGTAGAGATCGAGAGAAATGTAACGTACCCCATTGAGATGGCAATGCGAGGGCTGCCGGACCTTGAACAGATGCGTTCTGTTACAAAGTTCGGCCTCTCGATCGTGACGATCGTGTTCAAAGATAATGTTGATATCTATTTTGCCCGTCAGTTGGTGTTCGAACGCCTTGCCGAGGCGAGAGAAAAAGTCCCGAAAGGCGTTGAAGTGGCAATGGGACCGATCGGCACGGCAATGGGTGAGATATATCAATATACCCTTGAGGGCAAGATGCCAGAAGACCCGCTCAGGAAAATTGCTTACCTGACAAACCTGAGAACAATTCAGGAGTGGATAATTACGCCGCAATTAAAAAACGTCCCCGGAGTTAATGAAATCAATTCTTTCGGCGGGTACTTCAAAGAATACCAGGTGATCGTATCGCCGGAAAAAATGCTGAAGTATGCAGTGACCGTGGATGATGTTTATGCCGCGATCGGAAACAATAATCAGAATGTCGGCGGCAATATTCTTGAAAGAAATACCGATCAGTTCATTGTCCGTGGTGTCGGATTGATAAAAGATGTCAGCGATATTGAAAATATTGTTCTGAAATCAGAAAAAGGTACTCCGACGTACATTCGCGATGTTGCTCAGGTCAGGATTGGCGAGGCCGTGCGCATGGGCGCAGCCATGAAGAACGGCAAAGATGAAGCAGTTGGTGGAATTGTCATGATGCTGCGGGGTGCAAACAGTCGTGAAGTCGTACGACAGGTAGCAGCCAAGGTCAAAGAAATCAATGAAAACAATATGCTGCCCGAAGGCATCAAGATTGCTCCTTATTACGATAGAAGCGATATTGTGAACGCGAGCGTCGGCACGGTAAACAAGGCACTGATTGAAGGCTCTATTTTGGTTCTTATCATATTATATTTATTGCTGAGAAGCATTAGAGGGAGTGTTGTCGTGCTGCTTGCCTTACCGCTTTCACTGTTTGTGACGTTTATTGTTATGAAGGTCGTCGGTTTAAGCGCAAATTTAATGTCACTTGGCGGAATAGCCATCTCCATTGGAATGATTTTAGACTCAACAATTATAGCAGTGGAAAATGTGCAGCGTCATTTTGCTGAGATGCGTAAAGATGAACATCCAATTTTTGCAGTTCTTAGAGCTGTGATTGAGGTCCAGAAGCCGAGTATTTTCGGCGTATTGATTATTGCCATAACGTTCCTTCCGATTATTTCTCTTGAGGGAATTGAAGGGAAGATGTTTGGACCACTTGCCATAACAGTTGTGATAGCGCTGCTTTCTTCGCTGTTTCTCTCTGTTTTAGTTATTCCGGTTCTCTGTTTTCTATTCCTGAAACCACACCCGGAAAAGGAAAGCGTCATTATGAATTACGTCAGGAATCGTTATGTGCCGCTCCTCGAATACGCAATGAACAGAAAAAAAGTAATACTGAGTGTAGCCGGTGTTTTCCTGATTGCCTCCCTGTTTCTCGTAACAAGATTGGGGACTGAGTTTATACCGATAATGGATGAAGGCTCGTTTGATATGGATGTGTCCATGCTTCCCGGTGTTTCCCTTGCGAAAGCGATGGAAGTGAATCAACAAGCAGCGGAAAAACTGAAGCAGTTCAATGAACTGGATACTGTAGTATCACGAACAGGACAGACTGGTGTTGCTCTGGATACCAGGGGTTCGGACAAAACCGGGTATGTCGGGATATTCAGGCCTAAGAAAGAATGGAAAAGGAACATTTCACAGGAAGAATTGACCAATGAGATGCGTAAGTCCCTGGAGTCAATAGCAGGAATCAGTTTCGGCTTCAGCCAGCCGATACAGTGCCGCATTGACGAACTCGTAGCCGGGACAAAGGCGCAGCTTATTCTCAAACTGTTTGGTGAAGATCTTGACGTGCTGAACAACAAATCGACTGAAATTGCAAAAATTCTTTCTACCATCAAGGGCGGAACCGATTTAAGCACGGAAAAGGTTTCAGGGCAGCCATATCTGACCGTTAACATCGACCGGGCAAAAATAGCACGGTATGGTCTGAATATCAGCGATGTTCAGAATGTGATCGAGATAGCTGTTGCAGGGAAATCCGCTTCCACATTTTACGAAGAGAACCGGAGCTTCGATATATCTGTCCGTCTGCCGGAAGAAAAAAGGAATTCTCTCGAATCAATTAAGAATATATTAGTCACTACAAAATCGGGCATGAACATCCCGCTTGAACAGTTGGCCGAAGTGAAAATGCTTGAAGGCCCGGTCCAGATAAGCCGCCAGGACGGGGTCAGAAGAATCGGGATAGAGATGAATATTAGCGGCAGGGATATCGGCAGTTTTGTTGCAGAGGCGAAACAGAAGATAAAAGAGAAGGTAAAGCTGCCTGCCGGATATTACCTTACCTGGGGCGGTCAATTTGAGAATCAGCAGCGGGCGATGAACAAATTGATGATCATCGGACCTGTTGCAGTCGGATTAATCCTGCTTCTCCTCTACGTAACGTTCAGGTCGCTCCGCCTGGCGCTGCTGGTAATTTCCAATCTGCCGTTTGCCTTAATCGGCGGAATCGTTGCTCTCTACCTATCCGGGCAATATCTGTCTGTTCCAGCGTCCGTGGGATTTATAGTCCTGTTTGGTGTTGCGGTGTTAAATGGACTGGTGCTGGTATCGCGCATCTCGCAACTGCGGGAAGAAGGACTTGAATTGCAGGAAGCGATCAGAAAGGGAAGCCTTGACAGGTTACGCCCGGTATTGATGACCGCATCAATATCAATCTTCAGTTTGATCCCGATGCTGCTTGCCGGAGGAACGGGCTCTGAAATACAGAAACCGCTAGCAACGGTTGTTGTGGGGGGATTGATTACTTCGACGCTGCTGACACTGTTAATCATTCCTGCGGTTTACAGTTGGTTTGAAAAGAGAAAGGTCGAAGCGGAAATGTAAATGTATCGGCCTATGAATATTATGCATATAACCGAAAGCTCATAAGGAGAATTGTATGAAAGAGATAAAAGCAATAATCAGACCTTTGAAATTGTTAGAAGTAACAGAAGAGCTTCATAAAATTGATGGACTGCCGGGTGTGACGGTATCCGAAATCAAAGGATTTGGCAAAGGCAGAGCGAAGAACGCCAAAGATAAGGTTGTTTATGAAATGGTGGAATTCATACCACGCATAAAACTGGAAGTTGTTGTAGACGATGAAATGGTTGATGAAGTTGTCAACGTGATTCAGAAATTCTCTCATACAGGCAATACCGGCGATGGGAAGATATTTGTAATTAATGTTGAGGGAATAGTAAAGATAAGAACCAATGAACGCGGAAGAGATGCGATTTAGCGGCATGTCTAAAGAAAAATTGGAGGAATTAAATATGAAAAAGATCGAAGCCTATATCAAATCGCACAAATTATCTGACGTGACCATGGCCGTTCAAAAAGTTGAAGGGCTTCGAGGCATGAGCGTGTTGTTTGCCCGAGGATTCGGCCATCGAGATGCTGCGCAGAAACATCAAAAGTTCGATGATCTGATGGATTTTTCTGAGCACACAAAGATCGAGATATCCTGCAATGACGACCTTGTCGAAGAGCTGGTCAATGCCATTGACAAAAATGCTGCCACAGGTCTGAGGGGTGATGGAAAGATTTATGTTTCTGATGTCATTAGTGCCCTGAAGATTGGGAAAGGCAAGATTGGATAACGAAGGATTTCATGATCTCAAGGTGAACCTGCTCATTAAGAGCAGTTTCACTTTGAGATATCCCTTAGAACGATTTCACAGAAAGGCAAGGCTTCACAAATAAAAGACCTTGCTGTTACCGCTCTGAGCAGCATCGGATTTAAACCTCTCGAATCTTCTGGAGGGCAGGGAGTTTCAGCTATATGCTGAAAAAGGCAATTTCACCAGGCTTGGTGTGTATATCACACATTTGAGCATCCTGGTCATTCTTGCGGGTGCGATCATAGGAATTTATTTCGGCTACAACGCGTTTCTGAACCTGCCTGAGGGTCAGATTTCTTCTGTTGCGTATCAGGACAAGGGTGTCGAGATCCCGCTCGGATTTGATCTGCGCTGCGATAACTTCGATGTAGAGTATTATCAGGGCGCCGACATGCCGAAAGCCTACAGGAGTTGGCTTACGGTTATGAAGAATGGTAAAGAGGTGATGAAGAAGTCCATAGTGGTCAATGACCCGCTAACATATGAAGGGGTTACCTTCTATCAGTCAAGTTGCGGTTCTGTGCCAAACGGAACGGGAAACGGCATTCTGGTATTAAACGTTGCTTCGGACAATGGAAAATCAGAACAGATAAAGACAAAAATAGGGGACACATTCTTTCGCGGATTTTACAATGCATCCATAGTATTTGCATCTCTCTTGCTCATTCTGATTCCTGTGGCGCTGTTGGGCAAGCCGCTTGATCCCTACTTATTAAACAGTACAAGCATGTTGCTATGGTGGGTGATGGCGTAAATGATGCGCCTGCCCTTGCCACTGCATCTGTGGGGATTGCAATGGGAGCAATCGGTTCTGATGTTGCCATTGAGAATGCAGATATAGCCCTTATGAACGACAAGCTCGGACTGGTGGCCTATCTCGTTGGCCTGGGGAGGGCATGCGCAAAGAAGATACGCCATAACATAGTCTCGGCTGTGACGGTAAAGTTTCTCTTTTTGTTTCTGGCCGTCGCCGGATTGAGCAACCTGGCTTTGGCGATCTTCGCCGATGTTGGGGTTACTGTGCTTGTAATCATTAATAGCTTGGGATTATTCGGATATGAAGACAGATAAAGGAGGATAGCAATGAAAAAACTGACACTGTATATTGGAGCAGTGCTCTTGATTAGCAGCCTTTTTGGGTGTGGCACTACAGCAAAGGAAATCCAGGAGAGATCGCTCGTCAAAAGGACTGACGTCTTCACGGAAGTAAGTAATGGAAGTGTACCTCCCAGGGGATTTGCTGACTTAATAATCAAGGCGAATATTAAGACCCACCTTGAAGGTTACTATATACTCGAATCCGGGGAATCCCAGCATGGAAGGCAGAAGTATCCCTTCCTCGTAAATATCTGCGGTCAGGCAGCACTATGGGAAGTCGGAGGTTTCAAGGACGTCAAGCCGGCTTATGATGCTAATGGCAAGACAAGCCGCGATCCCGAAGCCGGTGAGGGGGTCAAGTATGTTCTTGAAAAAAAAGTGCGCCTGGCTGCCGGAACTCACAGGGTGTATTTCGGTTTGCCTGAAGATAAATACGTCGCAGAATTTGAAATAACCTTGAAGAATGGAGAAGCAATTACACTGGAGTTTAAGCCGATCTACAGGACAAAGAGAATTCCCACCAGAATCCCGACATTCTTAAAAGGAATTAACAAATATGAGGTGTCCCTTGACGGAAAACCGGTGGCAATTTCTGCAGAGTCTTTGAACGGTGGGAAGGAAGAATGAAACACAGGAGAGAATTGAACGCTGCAGCGAGTCGTAAAAGAGGAGGATGGTAACACATGGATAGTATGGAGGAGAAAAAAGAGATACTGAAGATGCATGGGTTTTCGGAATGCGCCGGCTACTGGGTACGGGATGACGTATGCATACTCAGCGGGCTCATTGCCGAGAGTTCTCCCAGTTTCATAAGGGGCTTTCTTGATGCGACAGAGCGCAGAAGTCCAAATCGAACTAGTACGTTGTCACACTTGTCTCTGTGGTCGTAAGCTCCCCTCCTTGGTTAAGGAGGGGCAGGGGTGGTTGGTTATGGAGAGATGAGTTTTCATTCAATTACCACCCCGTCCTTCGGACACCCCTCCTAAAATTAGGAGGGGGAATAAGTTCCTCCCCTTGGGTTAAGGGGAGGTTGGGAGGGGTTACTACGGAATTCTTTAATTTCATCTGTGACGGACCACTAGTGTCTGCCTTAAATTCACACATTATGAATCGAGAACGTGGGCTCATGTATTGCCTGGCTTTTGCATACAGGACATTTGCCGGGCTTGCTGAGCCTCTCTCTTTTCCGGAACACGAAGCCGCATTTTTTGCATTCTGCGGGGGTGACGGCGAGGTGATGCTCCTTTTTGTTGAGCGTTTTGCGGACATGTTCAAGGTGGCCCCAGACTTCTTTTTCCGGAATCCCGACTTCAGACGAAAGGTCTTTTGCCGAAAGAGTGCGCCCCCTGAGCGCCTCCTGTATGCTCCGGCGAATGGTCTCGTGTCTTTCCTGAGGGATGGAAGGTTTCTTCGGTTTCTTCATTGCCCTGCCCTTATTCAAAATTATAGCAAAATTCACAACCCAACCATGAGCACTGTTGGCCCTAGGGCCGGCGCATCAAAGCGATAATCCATGAGGAAACGGCGAGATTGCCGCGCCCGATAAGGCCGGGCTCGCAATGACGGCAATACGGGGATAGGTTATCTGTCATTGCGAGGGGCCGTATCCCGAAGCAATCTCTCTTTTGCCGTTTCGATGTTTTTGCTCCAAGTGCCTGCGGATTATGAAATCCAATAGAAACTTCCCTTTCAATCCCCTATACTTTAAATAATACGAGCGAGGGGCTATAGGCAATAAAGGCAAAGCCGTTCTTGTCCTCTCTGTTTTCCTCCATAGCCTCTTGCATGCAGTTAAGGAGGTGAAATATGAGGAAGGCGGCCTGGATTGTCGGAACAGCACTGGGGATCGTGGTCATTCTCTTGCTGGGATTCAGCATATTTGTAAAGAGCTACCTGAGTGGAGAAAGGCTGAAGGCGCTTGTCATCCCGAGGCTGGAGGCCCTTACGGGAAGAACAGTGACTATCGATAAAATAGACATTGCCGTATTCAAGGGCGTGGTCATCAAAGGGTTGGATATCAAAGAGCGCGGCAGCAATCAGGATTTCGTCAGGATGCAGGAGTTTACCCTTTACTACAGCCTTCTTCCCTTGCTGCGGAAGCAGTTGGTCATCAACAAGCTGGAAATCACCTCTCCCTATATCGCAATAAAAAGGGAGAAGAGCGGCGCCTATAACTTTACCGACATCCCGGGCAGAAGCGCTGAAGCGGCAAAGGGGAAAAAGCCGGAAGAGAAGGGCGGGGTCCCCTTTACCCTTGCTGCGGACAGGATACACATCAGCGACGGGACCATAAAGTTCACCGACGATCAGAAAAAGATCCCAGATGTTACTGCCGATATATCGGATATGGTCCTGAAGGCCTCCATTGCCGGGGGCCTTGCCGTAACGGGCCATGCCGATCTCAGGAGTTTGACTGCTGCCCCGGGCGGGGTGCGGACCAACACCTCGGGCAAAATAGAGGTGGCTGAAAGCACTATCAAGGTCGCTCTCAACACCGTGGTGGGTAAAGACAGCGTGAGCACTACAGGCATAATCAGGAATTACCAGGAAGCGCCTGACATCCGACTCAACTTCTCCTCAAAACAGCTCGATCTCGACCGGCTTATTCCGCAGGAGAGGGCGCGGCCTGTTGCCTTGCAGGAATCAGGCAAGGGGGGTATCCCCGGACTGCCTGCGGAAATCCGGGGATACCGGATCTACAGAGTGGCGCAGACCAAAAAGACGGCGCTCAGGGCTTCGGGCCAGGTCAGTATAGGTACCGCTTATTACGGCGGCTACACTATCAAGGACTTCATGATGGGCTACCGGTATAAAGACGATGTGATGGTCCTGGCCCCGGTGCAGATGAACCTCGCAGGCGGCGACAAGGTGAATGCAGCAGGAGTTGCGAAAGGGAACATGAATTTCAGATATGCACCCGGAAGCGCCGATGCGGTGAGGGCAATAAAGAGCACCCTTACTGGAAAGGGCATGGTAGATCTGAATAAGGTGGAGGTGAAGAGTTCGAACATCACCCGTACCCTTGCGCTCTTTACCGGGATAGATGACCTGAGGTCTCCCAACTTTGATAGAGCGCATTTTGATTTCACTATAAGGGGAATGAAAATCTACCTGCAGGGAACTATGAATTCAAGGCAACTCAGGCTGAACCCGGCCGGTGATGTCGGGTTTGACAAGCGTCTGAACATTTTGACGGATATGAGTCTGTCGCCCCTGCTTGCCGCCAAACTCTCCGGGAATGCAAAATTTGCCGGGTTCCTCAAGAGCAAAGAGGGCTGGAGTGTCATACCTTTGAAGATAGGCGGGACCCTTGATAAGCCTGCTGTCGGGCTGAACACCGCGGGCCTCGGCAAACAGTTTCAAAAAGGATTGCAGGGAGAGATCGAGAAGAGGCTTTTCAAGGGCCTGGCGCCGCAAAAGGAAGAGAGCGGAAAACAGCAGCAGGGGAAAGGCCCGGGGGACCTCCTCAGGGGGATTTTCGGGAAGTGAGCCGTGCTGTTGCTTTTTATAAAAGAAAGTCTTTACTATTACTGGAGAATGGACACGGACAAGATTACGGAAAAGCAGAAGTTATGTGTTTCCTGCATGAAGTGCTGCAGGGAAGTCGGCATCTATACCCATCCGGATATGTATGTCAATACAGCCGAAGAATTGATCCATTTTTACGAAGCACGGGGATTCAGTGTGGAGAGATCGGGGGACATGCTTGTGCTGAGCCTGAGGCATTCCTGCCCCCACCTCACAGCCGCGGGATGCGATATCTATGAAAAAAGACCCCAGGTCTGCAAAGATTATTCGGGGCCGGCTGATTTCGGAAGCAGCTGCCTCTGGGCAAACCTGCCGGGGGAAAAGAAGTCAAACAGGTGATTGCCGGCGCCGGGGACAGTCCCCCCCCGGATTCAAGGCTGTTTATTTTATCGGATGCGCTTAATCTTAATAGGCGAGGTCCCGGTGCGGGGCGCTTCCTTCCACAATCCTCCCGAATGCTTTGCCTTTGTCCGCATTGATCAGCAGGTAGCGGGGCAGCTTCATAACATTGTCCGAGGCGGTTGCATGGCGACCCTCTATGGTGAACGTGGCGATATAACCTGCTGCCTTCGCCCTGGCAAGGAGCCAGTCGTCATAGATACCGAAGGGCCAGGCAAGCATATCTATCCGGACGCCCAATTCCTTCTCCAGTTTTGCCTTTGATTTGGTCAACTGCATATCCACGGACTTCCCGAACTCGGCTGAAGACATCTTCTTTTTGTCCTTTTTGAAATTCGGGTGCCAGTAGGTATGGCCCTGGAAGTCGAAGAGGCCTGTCTTTTTGAGGTCCCTGAGCTGGTCCCATGTCATGGCATAGGAGGCATTGGATATGGCCGAGGGGTAGAGGAAAAGGGTCACCGGCACATGGTATTTCTTCACCAGCGGGAGCATATACGTATAGACCGACTTGTGCCCGTCATCGGCCGCGATTACCACGGACTTCGGGGCAGGGGGAGGCCCCTTGCGCAGATAGTAGTTCACCAACTGCCTCAGGGGGATCACGGTGTAGCCGTTGTCCCGGAGATATTTCAGATGGGATTCGAACACAGGCGTGGTGATCGTCATCCCGTCTGCAACCACGGGGCCGAAACGGTGATACAAGAGAATGGGGACCCGAACCCCGGTGGAATGGTGCTCGCCTGACTGCTCCTTCAGATCGCCCTTTGCCTGGGAAAGCCCCGGAAGGACGAGGAGGAGCATGGATACGGACAAAGACAGCAACATGTTTCTCATTGAATAAATTTCCTCAACTTTTTATTTTTTAATAGGCATCCGGCATCTGTTTCCGGATGAGGCTGCCGGGCATGCTGCAGGCCCATATGCAGGCCCATATGCCGGATAGTATAGCTCCTGCCCGGTTTTACGTTCCGTGATTCACATCACGCAGGAAATCCTGCCTTGCACGGATTGCCTGGACATAGTGAATATGCATGGAAGAATTTACGGTCCCGGATCAATCGCAGCACTTCTGCAGCAGCATCGCTTCTTTTATTGAGCGTGCTTTTTCTTTCCCTGCCAGCTTTTCGGCAATTGCAAGACCGAAACACAGCGCAGTGCCCGGGCCCCTGCTGGTCAGGATGTTCCCGTCCTCCACGACACTGCTTTCCTCGTAGAGGGCAGTGCCGAGCTTGTCACTGTACGAGGGGAAGGCTGTTACGTGCTTGCCTGCGAGAATGCCCGTGTTCGCCAGCACATAGGGCGCCGCGCATATGGCGCCCGTAAGCTTGCCCTTGCCGTAGAAATCCTTGATCAGGGCCCTGACCCTTTCATCGGCGTTCAGGTTGTCTGAGCCGGGCTGCCCCCCGGGCAGGACAATCATATCGAAATCATCCGCGCTTACTCCGTCTATAGCGGCATCAGGGATGACTTTTATTCCCCGTGCGCTGACAACAGGGCCTGAGTGCAGTCCTGCAGTGACCACTTCGATGCCTGCTCTTCGCAAAACATCGACAAGGGCGACAGCTTCCACTTCTTCGAACCCGTCTGCAAGGGGTATGAGTACTTTCGGCATAGTGTTCCTCCCTTAATATTTAACTGCTTCGGCAGTTTCTTTTTCGGAAACCACCCCGACAGCATGGTATAAATAGCCGGCTGTGATCAGAAAGGTTATGGATGGGCCGTAGGGGAACCCGATGCCCAGCAGAGCGTGCAGCGCCTGCAGGATCATGGCCGGGGTGTATGCAACTGCCGACAGGCGGATCAGCGGCTTGTATCCCAGGTCTGTCCGGAACCGTTTTGCAAAGAGCGTGCCGATTGCTGCGCAGAGGAGCACCTGGGTCATCTGATAGAGAAAGGTAAAAAGAAGGGTGACCGGGTAAAGCACAAAGGCAGACCAGTCCCTGATCAGCCGTATCCATGCATAAACCTGCTTCTGATCGATAATGAGGTGATCGATTCCCGCGAGATCAAAAACATTTACATCATCATCGGGGGTTCGCCTGACAAGCAATTTTGTACCGGTCAGGAGAACGGCTGTGCCGTCATTGCCGAGAGAAGTATATTTGCCCGATGTGTCTATGATCGCAAAGGTCTTGCTTTTATCGGGATAGGTGATGAAATAGGGCGACGGCTTGTCCATCGATACCTGCCCTTTTGAGATTGAAATCACAGGGACCTGGCTGACAAACCCGGGCGCCTCTGAGGCGAGGACATCAGAGATGTCCCCCTGCAGTCTGACCATTTCAGGCGCCAGGCACAGCGCCAGGAGAAGGACCAGATAGGCAAGCCCGTATCCTTTCCAGTTCCTGGCGACATCTTTATAAAGGGGATCCGAATAGTAGGACATGAACAAGGGATGGAAAATGGTGTATCTTCTCATAACTCTTGATTCTAACCATGTTTGCACTGCAGATGCAAGGTGGGGCGCTGCGGAACAACCGGTGAGATACGAAAGAAGAGGCCCTACGGGCCCGGCATATTACCCTGAACTCATATCTCTACCAGCACGGCAGATATGTGTCCCAGCCGCCTTTCCTGTTCGCCTCTTCTATAACAAGGAATCGATCCATGCTTCCAATTGGGCTTTCGGCAGTCCGCCCTTCATCTCCCCGACCTTTATGCCATGCCTGTAGAGGAGGAACAGTGGGACAGCCCGTATCTGGAACCGGTTCGCAAGCGATGATTCCTGCAGCACATTGATTGTCGCAACTTTAAGCCTCCCCGACCTCCGGCGGGCCAGGGCATATATATCCGGCTCCAGTGAGCGGCAGACCCCGCATGTAGGAGACCAGAACTCGGCAAGCACAGCCCCCGGCCACTGCAGGATCTCCTCTGCAAAACCTGAAGCGGTCACTGCAACCGGGGCTCCCGGAAATTCCAGCAAGGCCCTGCACTTTCCGCATCTGGGCAGATCTCCCAGTTTCCGTACGGGGACGCGGTTCACTGTTTTGCATGCCGGGCATCGCAAGAGTACTGTGTCGTTTGCCATAGGGAACTCCTGGAGAGCGGCCTGCAGCAGGCGCCTGGGAAGCAGCAGGCCTGCAATTGTTCATAGCGGGAAAACCGGGCCGCCGGAGTGCGCGCCAAAGCGCAGCAGTGCAGCGGTAGTGAGCGGCAAACTCCTGAAAACATGACGGTGTTTAGCGTGTTGCTGCGCTTATTGCACTGCAACCTATGGGCCTCAACCCACCCGGTAAGGCGATAATCCCCGTATATCAGAAGACTTTTTTCTTCAATATGCCGGCGTATTCCGAAGCCTGGTCTGCCATATCTTCAGCCAGGTGCCGTATCTGCCTTCTGGTTTTTGCCCCTGTCTGGGGCGCTAAAAGAAGCGCAAGCCCTGCTCCGACAGCTCCGCCGATGAGGAAGGAAAAAAGTGCGACCAACCCTACGTTCTTATCTGACTTGTCCATCAGGGCCTCCTTGTAAAAGCTCAGTACTAAAACTTACCATGAGCGCCTGCAGGAGTCAAGCGCCCTTGTTCTGTCTGTCAAGCCATTGTCCTGTCATTTCGGTTGGGTGTGGGGTTTGCCTGCAGCCAGGAATCTTTCGACCTCTTCCGGGGGCAGGGGCCTGCTGAACAGGTATCCCTGCATCTCATCACATTTGGTCGCATGCAGGAAGGAGAATTGTTCCTCGTTCTCCACGCCTTCTGCAATAACGCCCAACTTCAGATTGTGCGCCATGACAATGACGGCATGCACAATAGCTTTATAATCGGGGTCCAGCATGAGGCCGGCAATAAAGGATTTATCAATTTTCAACTTTTGTATGGGCAGCTTCTTCAAATAGCTGAGCGACGAGTAGCCGGTGCCGAAATCATCAATTGAGAAACGGATTCCAAGGTTGTTCAGTTCTGCCAGTCTCGGCAGGGTGGTTTCGATGTCCTGCATCGCAGTGCTCTCCGTGATCTCGATATCAAGGCATCTTGAATCCAGGCCGGTCTCTTCCAGCACCCGGGAGACCATTCCCACGAGGTCCGGCTGCAGGAACTGGCCGGCCGAGAGATTTACCGATACACAGACAGGGGAGAACCCTGCCTTTTCCCACCTCTTGATTTGCGCGCAGGCAGTATGGAACACCCATTCGCCTATAGGGATGATGAGACCTGTATCTTCAGCCAGTCGGATGAACTGTATCGGTTCGAGCATCCCGAGCTTCGGATGCTTCCAGCGTATGAGCGCCTCCAGCCCGGTCAACTGTTTTGTATCCATATTTATCAGCGGCTGGTAGAAGAGCGTAAAACCGCCGTGTTCCAGCGCGTAACGAATACTGTTTTCCATCCGCACCCGTTCCAGGACCCTGAAATTCATTGCCGAATTATAAAATTGGTAATTGTTCCTCCCATGCTCTTTGACCTGTGACATCGCGATATCGGCGTTTCTCAGCAAGGTCTCGGCATCATTGCCGTCATTGGGATAGATGCTGATGCCTACGCTGGCCGTAACATGGGCTGTGTGGGAGTCGATCATCCAGGGCTTCCTGAAAGCGGCAAGGATTTTTTTCGCAACGTCTGCCGCATCGTCCTCATGGGTTATGCGCGACAGCAGCAGGGCGTATTCATCGCCTCCGATGCGGGCAATGGTATTGGCTTCGCTTGCCGCGGTTTTCAGGCGCGCAGCCGCGGTTTTCAGGAGTTCGTCTCCGAGGACATGGCCCAGGGAATCGGTAACGTTCTTGAAGCGGTCGAGGTCCACATATACAATCGCCATCATCTGCCGGGCCTGCTGCGCCTGGTCCAGCGCAAAGATGATATGGTCTATAAGGAGCGCCCGGTTCGGCAGTCCCGTCAGGATATCGTAGTACGCATTAAACCGGATTGCCTCTTCCATCCTCCTGCTCTCGGTTATATCCTCTCCTGAGCTTAGCGTGCCTGTTACCCTGTCCGGCCCGTCTTTGACGAGCACCGTGTGCCATGCAATGAGCTTTTCTTCTCCCTTTCCGGTAAGGATGGGACTCTCAAAATATTCATACTGTCGTGTACTGCCGGACATCAGTGCGGAAAAGGCATCTTTTACCCGGCCCCTTATTTTGTCCGGTATATACGTGTCGACCCAGTTTTTCCCTATGACCTCTGCCTCGTCATGTCCCAGGATCTCGCATCCCTTTTTGTTTATCATGGTAACCCTCCCGTCCCTGTCAAGAGCCAGGAGCATGACGCCCGCGATGTCCAGGTATCTTTGTGCCTTGCCCTTTTCCTCCCTCAGCCTCTCCTCTGCCAGCTTCTGGCTGGTGATGTCCTTTGCCAGGACGAGCCGCGCGCTTTTCCCGCTGAATACGATATCATGAGAGGTGATTTCCACATCAATGAGCGTTCCGTCTCTTTTCCTGTGCTTCCATCCCCGTGATACCCTGATTCCCGGGGGAAGCTTTGCAACTTCCTCCAGGAGGCTTGGAACCTCTTCTTCCGGGCGAATGTCCTTTATGGTCATGCTGAGGAATTCCTCGCGGGAATAACCGTAGTGACTGACAGCTGCATTGTTGACGGCTAAAAACTCAAGGGTTTCGAGATCATAGACCCACATGGGCTGCGGACTGCTCTCGAACAGGAGCCTGTGCCGCTCTTCCGAATCCCGCAGCGCCTCCTCAGCGAGCTTGATCTCGGTCACGTCCTGGGCTGTTCCTGACATTTTTGTGATGTTTCCGCCTTTATCAGTGAAAACCCGCCCCTTGCAGTGGAGTATGCGGAGGGAGCCATCAGGACGGATCGTCCTGTGGAAAAAGTCAAAAGGCTGCCTGTCTTTGAGTGAATTCCTGATCGCTCCAGCAACGCGCCTGCGGTCGTCCGGATGGATGAGCTCAAGAAAGCGCTGATACGTTCCCCCGAATTCCTGCTTACCGAGGCCGAAGATGCGGTAGAGTTCATCCGACCATGTTATTTTATCAGAAGAAGTGTCCCACTCCCAGCTGCCGAGATGGGCAAGCCGCTGCGCTTCGGCCAATTTCCTCACGCTTTCCTTTAAAGCTTCTTCTGCCTTCCTGCTCCCGGTATGATTGCCCGGATTGCGCCCGTGCTGTTTTACGAGGACCGCAGACTCCCCTTGTCGGGATTTGTTTTTGTCTGCCGGGGATGGTTTTTTTTGCATATGACTTTAACCGCAGCCTGCTCTTGGCGATAGTGCCGGGTGAACAGTAAGTGTTATGGACAACTCTAAACCCTTCTGATAAGAAGGGCTTTTCCGATTATTTTTAATTGTATCACAGATTCTCAAGGGAAGCATGAAGTTCCCGCTGCCCTGGACCCCTGTTTCTTGACAATTGCAGCAGTTTTGTTAAACTTTCCTTATGTTGAAAGGGACGGCTGCCGGCCGGTTAGGGTTGAAGGTCTGATGCTGCTACTGCCCAAAGAAATAGAGCGGTACGTAAAAAATTACACCAGCCCCATTTCCCCGCTGCTTGAAGAACTCGAGAAAGAGACCTATAAGAAAACAGCCGCTCCCCAGATGCTGACCGGGAGGGTAGAGGGCAGATTCCTGCAGATGCTGGTCTCGGTATCGGGAGTGAAGCGGGTCGTTGAGATCGGCACGTTCACAGGCTACTCGGCGCTTATGATGGCGGAGGGGCTGCCCGAGGATGGAGAGATCGTCACCTGCGAGGTATTGAAAGAGCATGCCTCCATCGCGCAATCATATTTCAGGAGAAGCCCTCACGGTCATAAGATCACATTGAAACTCGGCCCTGCAATAGAAACGCTGCTCACATTACCCGCCGGCAGCGCTGATTTCATTTTTATAGATGCAGACAAGGTCTCTTATCCTGCCTATTATGACGAGGGCATGCGCATTCTCAGGTCCGGCGGAATTATGCTTGCCGACAATGTGCTCTGGAGCGGGCGGGTCATCTCCCCCCGTGACAGCGAAAGCCGCGCCATAGCGGCTTTTAACCGAAGAGTGAAGGACGATAAGGGCGCGGAAAAGGTGATGCTGACTATCAGGGACGGAGTTTATCTGATAAGAAAGAAATAGGAGAGAATGGACCCCTGCTTTCCTGCTTTTTCCTGTAAAGGCCGATCAGTTGCCCCTGCCCGATTATATGGCCTTTCATGTTTGCCTTCTGTCCTGTTACTTCCTTTTTATCATAATGATACCAGGAGGACCGGAAATGTCAACATCAGACCCTCTGTTTCTGGAACTTTTAAATTGAATTATTTTAAACTTGTAGTTAATATAAAAGGCACAAAGTTAAGTGGTTTATAAACTATAGAACCCCGGCTTTACCGGAATAAATTCTTTGTATTCAGGAGGATGTATGGTCAAGAGAGGGATAGCATCAGTTGCGGCCGTCCTGGTATCAGCAGGGTTGTTCCTGTTCAGCAGTATCGGCACGGCAGCTGAAGCGCCGCATAAGCCTAAAATTGCGCCGAATTGCAGGCAGTGCCATAAGCCGGATGAAAATATTATCCGTGGGCTGTTTACCGGTGTCTCAAATAAGGCCGATCTCATTCAACTGCAGGTCGGCCCTGCAACATGGCTGGTGAACTATGATGATGATACGAAGCTTATCGGAGCGGAAAAGTGGAGCAAGATCCCCAAGGAAAAAGAAGTTGCCGTCGCCATCACCCGGAAAGAGGGCAACCTGTATGCGGTCAGCCTGACAATCAAACCGCCTGTCAAGGTCGCTCCTGAGAGAATTATGGGCCTTGACGAGCTTGCAAAGCTTGTCGCTGCAGGACCTGAGAAGGGGAATTTTGTTCTCGTGGATTCGAGGCCTTTTCCCCGCTTCATCGAAGGGCACATCCCGGGGGCGATCAGTATCAGTGGCGCCGAGTTCGACAAGCTGAAGGAGAGGCTCCCGAAGGAAAAGGACAAGCTTATCGTTTTTTACTGCGCAGGACCTACATGCCGGCTCAGCCCCTCTTCCGCCAATAAGGCGGGAAGATTAGGGTACACGAAGGTGCGGGTATTTGTTGACGGGATGCCTGCATGGAAGGGTTCGGGCAATATGGTCTTTTCTTCGGCAGAGTATCTCAAAGATACCATGGGCAAGGACATCCCGACGGTCCTTGTGGATGTGAGACCTGTTGATGAGGCGAAGAAGGGCCATATACCCAGGGCCGTTGATATCCAGGCAAAGGACATGGCCCAGGCAAAGGAAAAGTTCCCCAATGACAAATCTGCTCCTATTGTCCTGTACGCCAATGACACAAAGGCAGCGGCTGATGTGTTCAAGACCGTCAGGGGATGGGGGTATGCAAACACAACCGTGCTCGAAGGCGGAATGGGGGCATGGAAAAACGCAGGCGATATTGTCGTCACCGGCGACGTCGCATTAAAGATTTCCTATGTGCCGAAGCTGAAGCCGGGAGAGATCCCGGTTGAAGAGTTCAGGAAAATAGCGGAATCACCGTCTGCCGATAAATTGATCCTTGATGTGCGCGATGAAGATGAAGCAGCGGATGGTATGCTGAAGGGGGCGATGAACATACCTGCAGGGAACATCAGGGGCAGGTTGAAAGATATACCGAAAGACAAAGAAATCATCACCCATTGCGCTACCGGCGTCAGGGCTGAGATGATATATCAGATTCTGAAAGAGGCCGGCTACAGGACCAGGTTTCTGAATGCCGCGATCAAGTTCGACAAAGACGGTAAGTACACGATAACCAGGCAATAGCATAGAGCAGCGGAAAGGCCTTCTGCAGGATATGCAGAGGGCCTTTCTATCCGACCGGCCATGCGAAATTTGCGAGCCCCCGCATTGCCGCTCCTTTCCCGTTGATGCCTGTGGACTTTGCGAGTTATTTGTGCGCTACTTTCTGCCTCTCATACAGCCCGGTGAATTCGCCCTGTCCGACTATATGTCCGTCCATGGCTTTTTCCAAATCTGATTTTTCCGAGTCAGCCGGCAGGCTGAGCGTGGTGTCAAGGGCGTAGAGCTTGAAAAAATAACGGTGCACCCCGGAAGGGGGGCAGGGGCCTCCGAAGTCATGTTTTTTGAAGTCATTCATTCCCTGCAGAGCGCCTTCGGGGACCGAGTTCTCCCTGATCTCCGTTGTGTCCGGTTTGATGTTCCATACCACCCAGTGGACCCATGTCCCTCCCGGGGCATCCGGATCGTCAACGATCAATGCCAGGGACCCGGCTTTCTGCGGTATATTCTCAAAAAAAAGTGGAGGGTTTATATCCATCCCGTCACAGGTATATTTGTCCGGGATCGGCTCATTGTTCTGGAATGCGGGGCTGGATATTTTAAGTGTATTCATCGCTGCCTCCTTGATGATGGTAGTTGATACGAGGAGTAGACAACAGCTGCTGCGGATGCGCTGATCGCTTCCTTACTGTATTTTGCCTGTCTACCATAATGATAACAGGGCATTGGAAAATGTCAATAACACGCAGGCCTTTTCTCCAAAGTGCCTGGTCGGAGGTTATTCGGCTTTAAAATCAATGAAGCGAATACTTTTAAAGCTATTGCGGAGAAAGCCTTTCCGGCAGTCTGACCCGCTGCTCTAAAATCGTGGTGAAGGTTTTATTCAGAAGAAAATTGTATAATTAAAAGAGGGACATTAAAATTACTTTTTCCTGATTATTACGAGATAGCGGAGGTATATCATGAATGGTCTTAAAACAATGGTTCTGATGGTGGCATTGACGCTCATGCTGGTTGCCGTCGGCGGCATGCTGGGCGGCAGGTCGGGCATGACATTCGCCCTTATCATGGCGTTCGGAATGAATTTTATATCTTACTGGTTCAGTGACAAAATAGTGCTTAAAATGTACGGCGCACAAGAGGTGAGCGAATCAGAGGCGCCCGAGCTTTATGAGATAGTCAGAAGGCTTGCGCACAAGGCGGACCTCCCCATGCCGAAGGTGTACATTGTGAATGAGGACCAGCCCAATGCGTTCGCCACGGGGAGGAACCCCGAACACGGGGCGGTTGCGGTAACTACAGGTATTAGGAGGATCCTTTCGAGAGAGGAACTGGAAGGGGTGCTCGCCCATGAGCTTTCCCACATCAAGCACAGGGACATTCTGGTGAGCACCGTTGCTGCAACTATTGCCGGGGCGATAAGCTACCTGGCCCAGATGGCGCAGTGGACGATGATCTTCGGGGGCAGACGTGATGATGATGAGGGTGGCAGCCCCGTAGCAGCTATTGTCATGATGATCGTGGGCCCCATTGCAGCAATGCTTGTTCAGATGGCGATCTCCCGGTCGAGGGAGTACGGCGCAGATGACGGCGGGGCAAGGCTTACGGGCAATCCCCGGTATCTTGCCGATGCGCTGAGAAAGCTGCAGGCGGCATCGCAGAGGATTCCCATGAACGCCAATCCGGCAACATCGCACATGTTTATTGTCAACCCGCTTACCGGCGGGGGCCTTATGAAGCTCTTCAGCACCCATCCACCTATGGAGGAAAGAATAGCGCGCCTGGAAGCAATGTCGCTCAGGAAATAAAAAAGACAAAGAAAGAAGGGCTGAAGGGCAAGCGGAACCGTATCCCGCATCCTTCAGCCCTTTTAATTGGTATGGATGAAGAAAAATATGACACCGTGCAAGGAACAGAGGCGGCCTCAGGTGTTTTCTTGGCAAGTGTCAAAAGGCAGACGGAGGAATCCTTTTACTAAATCTTAGTTACATTCACGGCCTTTGGGCCCTTGGGGCCTTTTTCGATGTCAAAGCTGACCCTGTCACCTTCGGCAAGGGACTTGAAGCCATTTCCCTGAATGGAAGAATGGTGGACAAATACATCACCCCCGTCATCGCTGGTGATAAAACCGAAGCCCTTGGAATCATTAAACCATTTTACTGTGCCGGTAGCCATTTTGTGCATACCTCCTTGCTCAAGTTGTTGATTCGCATTTGCATGAAAATCTAATTAAATCATGACATAGAGGGAAATAAAATACAACAGCTGATGCATGAAAATTCTCATTGTGGCCTGAAGACCATAATCCGCAGGCCAAACAATGAAGAGGGGAGGAAGGTGTGCCGAAAAGTCTTTCAGTGCGATTCCTTGTGCCGATCCCTCCCACCCTATAAAGGCAATTACAGCACCACTTCTGCCTGAAACAGAAAAACAGGCACTCTCAATAATTTTATCGCATGCTGCTAATCTTTGAGGCATTCCTTCCTTTCATGATGGCGAACCCACCCCTGCACCTTTTTGCGGTATAATAAAACATGTCCAGGAATCGTTACTCCTTCAGAAGGCCGGTTTCTAAAAAGCCTGCTGCAGACAAGTCTGCGGCAGAGATCGTCAGCGAACTGAAGAAGTCCTCTGCCCCGTTAAACAATTACCGCGAGCAGTCGCTGAAGATACACGGCCTCATCTGTGCAAAATGCGGCAGGGAGTTCGACCACGCGAACAGGCATCTCCTGACCGTGCATCACAAGGACGGAAACCACAGGAACAATCCGCCTGACGGCTCAAACTGGGAAAACCTCTGCGTATACTGCCACGATGATGAGCACAGTCGCGGTATGCTCGGGGATTATCTTTCAGGAAAGGAGTAACCGGCGCCAACCACGCGCTCTGCTTTCCCGCCTTCCCTCAGCAGCCGGGTTATTTGCCGGCAGACAGCAGTTCTTTGAACTCTTCTGCAGGTAAAGGCCTGCTGAAAAGATATCCTTGCGCCTCATCGCACTGTGTTTCATTCAGGGATGAGAGCTGCTCATCGGTTTCCACTCCTTCAGCCGTTACCCTCCACTTCATACCGTGTGCCAGGGTGGCCACTGCGGCAACAATTGCCTGATCGTTCGTATCGGTTGCAATATTCTGAATAAAGGGCCTGCCTATTTTAAGCCGCCTGATCGGCAGCCGTTTCAGATAGATCAAAGGCGAATACCCGGTGCCGAAATCATCAAGGGAGATCCGGACCCCCATGTCAGCCAGTTCCCTCAAGCGGCTTGCCGTATATTCGATGTCGGCCATTGCCATGCTCTCGGTGATTTCGATATCCAGGCAATCGGGAGACATGCCGGTTTCCTGGAGAATGTCCGCCGTCTTCCGGGTCAGCTCAGGGTTTTGGAACTGCCGTGACGAGAGGTTTACGGTAATGCAGAGAGAAGGCATCCCGGCGTTGTTCCATGATCTGACCTGCTCTCCAACGGTACGGAGCATCCACTCGTCGATGTCAGTGATAAATCCCGTCTCCTCGGCTAGCTGGATGAATCTGCCGGGTTTGAGCAGTCCCTCCACAGGATGCTCCCATCTTACCAGCGCCTCTGCGCAGATAATTCTGCCGGTTTTGATATCGACCTGGGGCTGGTAGTGCACCCTGAGTTCGCTTTTGGCAACTGCCTGGCGTAAATAGTCCTCCATCCTTGTCCTTTCTATGGAGCGGAGATTGATTGCAGGGTTATAGAACTGCACGATGTTCCTTCCCATCTCTTTTGCGTGATACATGGCAATGTCGGCGTACCGGAAGAGCGTATCTATTTTCTCGCTGTCATCAGGATATACACTGATGCCGATGCTCGTGGTGCTGCGGATTTCGTGCCCGGAAATCACAAAGGGCTCCTTGAAGGAATCTTTAATCTTCTGTGCAACGGAGGTGATGTGTTCTGTGCGGGGTAGGTCGGCAAGGATAATGTTGAACTCATCTCCCCCGATACGGGCCACGGTGTCCGATTCCCTGATGCTTGCCTTGAGGCGTTCGGAAACCGCTTTCAGCAGTTCATCGCCGGCCTCATGGCCCAGCGTATCGTTGATCTCCTTGAAGCGGTCGAGGTCCAGGAAGAGTATCGCAAGCTTCTTCCGGTTGCGGCGTGCCTGTGCCAGTTCCAGGTTGATGACATCCATGAAGAGTCTGCGGTTGGGCAGGCCGGTGAGGGGATCGTGATGCGCCAAGTGCCTGTTTTCTTCCTCAAGCCTCTTTCTCTCGGTAATATCGTTGCCTGTGGCGATGATATACCTGACCGCCCCTCTTCCGCCGGTTATTGCCGTGTTTGTCCATGAGATGATTCTGTATCCGCCATCCCTGGCCTTCAGGCGGCTTTCGTGCTGCTCCGGGAAGATGCCCGGCCGGGCCTTTTGCATTTCCTTTTTGAAGGATTCAGGTTTTTCGGGAATCATGAACAAGTCCCTTGCAGGCTTACCCTTGACTTCATCGAGTTTGTGCCCGGTCAGGGATTCACAAGCATTATTACACATTACAATTTTCCCTTTTCTGTCCACAACAACAATAAGGGAGCCCGCATTGTTTAAAACTGCATTGATAAATTCGCGATGTTCCTTTATCTTCTCGAGTTCCTTCCTCTCCTGGAGTTCCCTCTGGACCCTTTTATACAATATTCTTATGTGCGCTTCTTTTCTCTTTACTTCGGTCAGGTCCGTAACTACTACGCTTGCGCCGGGCTTCTCGTCTATGAGCAGCGGATTCAAGGATATGTATGCCTGGAAGGATGCCTTGCCTCCCCTGGCAAGGGAAACTTCTCCCCTCGAACCTTTTTTAAACCCCTTTCCCAGAAGTTCCGAATAGGCATCCCTGTCTTTTTTTATTACAAAGGTGTCAAAAGGGGCACTCAGTATTTTTTTCAGAGGGGATTTCAGCATCTCCGAAAAGCGTGTATTGGCATAGAGTACAATCCCTTTGCTGTTGAGGGTTGCAGCCCCTTCATTAATGCTCTCCACAATGGTCCGATAGAAAGATTCCACACCCTTTAAAGAAAATACCCGCGTGCCTTGTGCGCCTCTTACCACAATGGCATCTAC
>JAJZPZ010000117.1 GCA_021847795.1 Nitrospirota bacterium | reverse complement strand
TTCGCGGCCTGCCGGTTATAAAAGACGCCATCTCACCGAAGCTCTGACCGGCGGACAGCATGCCGATGGTCTTCTTCAGGCCACCGGCGCCCATTCTTTTCTTTATGGTCACACTCCCCCTGAGAATAACGTAAAATGTCTTTTCCTGAGTACCTTCTTTGATGATGATATCCCCATGGCTGTATTTGATCCATTGGCTGACCTTCAGGAGTTGGGACAGTTCATCATCCGAGAAGTCCCTGAAAAAATCTATCCTCCTTACCGCATCGACTATTTTATTCCCATAGTTGTCTGTCAAAGCCGTCTCCTTTTCAAAAGCCTTCGTAGATATTAATAGCTTTCGCTGAAAATTGCAAACGATTGCATCTTAAGGCCGGTTCGCAAAAAAAACCGCAGGCCTGATGCCTGCGGTTCCTGTATGATTTTGTTCTTGTTTGTAAAAGGAGTTAAATGCCGCTAGCCTATTACGATCGACGGCATGATGCCGATGGCGAATACCATCAGCACCGTGATTCCGATAGCAAGGCCGAGGGAAGGTGAAGGGTTTATGACCGCCTCTTCCTCCATGTCCTTCATATACATGTTCATCACTATCCTCAGGTAGTAATACGCCGAGATTGAGCTGAAGATGACCGCAATAACAGCCAGCCAGGCATATCCCGCATTGATAAGCGCCATGAAGATATTGAACTTTCCTATGAACCCCGCTGTCGGTGGGATCCCCGTAAGGGAGAACATGAATACCAGCATTAGTGCGGCCACCGCGGGGCGGCTCTTTGCCAGACCGTTATAATCCTTTATCTCTTCTCCTTTATCGAGGAGTATTACAATCGCAAAAGCGCCGATATTCATAAAGGCATAGATCATCAGATAGGTCATCATCGCATGCAGACCGGCCTGGGTCCCGGCGATTACTCCCAGCAGAGCGTAGCCGGCATGGGCAATTGAGGAATAGGCAAGCATCCTTTTGATATTTGTCTGTGAAAGGGCAATAATGTTGCCGACCGCCATGGTCAGTATCGCTATCCCTATGAGAATACCTGTCCAGTCTGCCTGTACGCTCTGGAATGCGCCGTAGAAGACCCTGCCGATAACTGCGAAACCCGCAGCCTTCGGTCCCACTGACATGAATGCAGTTATGGACGTGGGGGCTCCCTCATAAACATCAGGCGCCCACATATGGAATGGGGCTGCCGCTATTTTGAAGGAAAAAGATACCGCGATGAGGATCATGCTCATCAGCAATGGCGTTGATGTCCCCGTCTGCTTCAGATATGCCGCTATTTTAGCGATGTCCGTCGTCGTGGTAAGGCCGTAGATGAGGGATATGCCGTAAAGAAGCAGGGACGATGAAAAAGCGCCCAGCAGGAAGTACTTTATGGCTGCCTCGTTCGATTTTATGTCATGTCTTTTTATCCCTGCAAGGATGTAGGTGCTCAGCGCCATGAGTTCCAGTCCGAGATAAAGTACAATAAGGTCTCCGGAAGAGGCCATGATCATCATGCCTGTTGTGGCAAAGAGCAGCAGGCTGTAATATTCACCGTACTCGGCCTTTTGCCTCTGTATATACTTCAGGGAAATAAGCACCGTAAGTATAAGGTTGACCATAAAGATCAGTTTGAAATACATGCTGTAGGAGTCGCTTATGAACATGCCTCCGAAGGTCTCTCCCAGGCTGGAGGGTATGAAATAAAGCGTTGCACCTGCCACGCATATCGTCAGGAGGGCAAGAGGGCTTTTGTCCTTCAGGATAAGATCGAAGATAAGAATTATCGATGCCGCCACGGCCATAATAATTTCCGGGGTTACCGGCGCCAGATTCGGGAAGGGGATGTTCATTTTATCACCTCTAATATTTGCTGCGCCACCTGCGGCTGCCCTGCTGAGTTTACTCTGCTGATAAGGTTCTGCACCGACACATCCATGAAGCTGAGGAATGTGTTCGGGTAGACGCCTATCCAGAACACCAATATGACCAGCGGGACAAGTGTCAGGATTTCCCTCATATCTATATCTTTAAATCCCTGCAATTTGGGATTGACCTCCATGAAGAACACTCTCTGGTAGAGCCAGAGCATATACCCGGCGCCGATGATGATCCCCGTTGCCGAGAGGATCCCCATGAGTTTCGATGCCGTAAAGCCTCCCAGTATGATGAGGAATTCGCCGATAAACCCGTTCGTCGCAGGCAACCCTATTGATGCCAGGGTGAACACCATGAAGAAAGCAGCATAGATGGGAAGCACCGATGCAGTCCCCCCGTAATCGGCAATTTTCCTTGTATGGGTCCTGTCGTAGATCATGCCTACGGCGAGGAACAACCCGCCGGTCACGACGCCGTGGTTTATCATCTGCAGGATGCCTCCCTGCAAGCCCTGGATGTTCAGTGCGAAAATGCCGAGGGTCACAAAGCCCATATGGCTTACCGAACTGTAGGCTATAAGCCTCTTCAGGTCGGTCTGGCCGAGGCAGATTACCGCGCCGTATATAATTGCTATAACGGAAAGCACCATCATAACCGGGGACATCGCCTTTGTGGCTTCAGGCAGTATGGGCATGGCGAATCTCAGGAAGCCGTATGCGCCCATCTTGATGAGTATGCCTGCAAGGATCACGCTGCCGGCGGTCGGGGCTTCCGTGTGGGCATCGGGCAGCCAGGTGTGTACCGGGAACATGGGCACCTTCACGGCGAAAGCTGCGAAGAAGGCCCAGAACAGTATAAGCTGCAAGTGATAAGGATAATTTGTAGTCATCATCTGCATGACGTCAAAACTCTTCCCTGTGTTCAGGTAGAGGACTATGATGCCGATCAGCATGAGCACGCTTCCGACCAGGGTAAAGAGGAAAAACTTTATTGCCGCGTATATCCTGTTCGGACCTCCCCATACCCCGATGAGCAGGTACATGGGAATAAGCATTGCCTCCCAGAAGATGTAGAACAGGAAGAGATCAAGGCTGCAGAACACCCCGATCATTGAGCCCTCTATCAGGAGGAGCGCTGCATAAAATTCCTTGGTCCTTTGCTTGATGCTTTTCCACGATACGGTAACGCAGAGGATTGTCAGGAGGGTCGAAAGCAGCACGAAAAGCACACTTATGCCGTCTACTCCCAGCGAGTACTTGATCCCCCATGCCGGTATCCAGTTGCTCACCTCCCTGAACTGCATTTGAGCGGTGGTCTTGTCAAAACTGGTGAACAAAGGGAGGCTCAGGCCGAAGGTCAGGAGGCTCAAAAGCAGCGCTGTCCATCTGATAAGGCTCTCATTCGTCCTCTTTATAAATAAAATGAATATCGCACCCACTATGGGCAGGAATATTACGGTACTCAGTATCGGGTAGCTCATCTATCCTCCTTATTACCCTTTCATACTATCGGCGCACTACCGGCCTGTTGCTATCAAAACCAGCGTGATTATTACAAACAACCCTATGGCCATGCTTACGGCGTAGTCCTGAACATATCCTGTCTGCAGTTTCCTGAGCTTTGCACCGAAACTTGCGATCGCCCTGGGGATCCCGTTTACGATGCCTTCAATAATCGCACCGTCGGTTACTGCCATGAGCACATTGACGGATGTCCATTTTACAGGCCTTATGATGATGAAGTCATACAATTCATCTATGTAGTATTTGTTCCACAAGGTTGTGTGGATGCCCTTGAAAGTCGCAGCAAGGGACTTCGGGATTTCCGGCTTCAGGGAGTAGAATATCCATGATACGAAGATGCCTCCTACTGCGCATAGTATGGATACTCCCATGACCAGCTGCTCTTCCTCAGGGCCGGCATGCACATGAGGATGCCCGAAGACAGGCTGGAAGAAATTTGCAATCCCGTTCTCCACCCCGATTTTAGAGCCGATAATCTCCGGGATACCCACCCATCCTGCAGCTATGGCGCCTATTGCCAATATCATTAAAGGTATGATCATTGCCTTCGGGGATTCATGCAGATGGTGCTCCTGCTCATGGGTGCCCCTGAATCTGCCGTGGAAAGCCAGGAAGATTATCCTGAAGCTGTAGAATGCCGTAAGCGCCGCAACGAGTGTGCCTATAGCCCATACCACCTTGCCTACCGGGCCTCCGTTGTATGCCAGCCAGAGGATTTCGTCCTTGCTGAAAAACCCGGACAGTCCGGGAATTCCTGCAATACTGAGAGAGGCTATAAGGAATGTCCAGTATGTTACCGGCATGTATTTCTTAAGGCCGCCCATCTTCTGGATATCGAGTTCGCCGCCCATGGCGTGCATAACGCTACCCGCGCCCAGGAACAGCAGTGCCTTGAAATATGCATGCGTATAGAGATGGAACACTCCGGCGCCGTATGCGCCCACTCCGCAGGCCAGGAACATGTAACCGAGCTGGCTTATGGTCGAATATGCAACGATCCTCTTGATGTCGTTCTGAACCAGTGCTATGGTGGCTGCAAAAAGGCTGGTTATTGCCCCGGTAAGGGCAACCACGGCCATTGCGACCGGTGAAAGGTTGAATACGGGGTTGAACCTCGCAACCAGGAACACGCCGGCCGTTACCATGGTGGCGGCGTGGATCAGTGCGCTGACAGGGGTCGGGCCTTCCATTGCATCAGGCAGCCATACATGGAGGGGTATCTGTGCGGATTTACCTACTGCGCCGCAGAACAGCAGCAGCGCGATAAGTGTTATGAGGTCAACGTTGTATCCCAGGAGATTTATCGTCTGTCCCTGGAGCGTCCCGATCTTGCTGAAGATATCCGCATAGTAAACGCTTCCAAGGCTGAGGAATATCAGCATCACACCCAGCCCGAAGCCGAAGTCTCCGAACCGGTTTACAATAAAGGCCTTTTTCCCGGCATCCGAGGCGCTCTTCTTTTCATACCAGAACCCGATGAGGAAATAAGAACAGAGGCCCACTGCCTCCCATCCGAAGTAGAGCTGCAGCAGGTTGTTGCCCATAACAAGCATGAGCATGGAAAAGGTAAACAGGCTGAGGTAGGAGAAGAAGCGGTAGTAACCGGTGTCGCCATGCATATAGCCTACCGAATAGATGTGCACGAGCAGGCTGACACTGGTAACGACAATGAGCATGACGGCTGACAGCTGGTCTATCAGGAAGCCCACCGAAACCCTGAAGTTGCCCGATACGAACCAGGTATAGACATCCTGGTTTACCACCTTGCCTCCCAGCACCTCGGTAAAGGTCTGCACCGCCAGGACAAACGACCCCAGCACTGCAAGAATGGCTATCCAGTGTGCCTTGTCTTTTGTTACAGCCTTGCCGAAAATGATATTTATGAGAAATGCCGCGAGCGGTAATAGTGGGATTAAAATATATTTATCCATTGCCTACCCTTTCATCTCCGTAATTTCATTTGTATGGACCGCCGCCTTGTTCTTATACAACGCGACCAGTATCGCGAGCCCTATTGCCGCCTCGGACGCCGCCACCGTAATGACGAAGAACACGAGTATCTGTCCTCTCAGGTCCTGCAGGTAATGGCTGAATGCCACAAGGCTGATATTGACGGCATTCAACATCAGTTCTATGGACATGAGCATCACGATTATGTTCCTCCTGATGAGGAAGCCCACGACTCCTATCATAAAAATAACTGAACTCAGCCCTATATACCAGTTTAACGGTACCATCTACCCTCCTATGACCTCTTCTTCGCCAGGACTATGGCCCCCACAATAGCTATCAGCAGTATCAGCGACGCCACTTCAAAAGGAAACAGATACTCTGTGTATAATAGCGTGCCTACCGCCTTCACCTGTGTTTCGGCCCTGATGGCCTCGATGCTGTATTTGCCCACAGGCCCCTGCACGAAATTGCCCGTTGAAAGGAATATGAGCACAAGGATAAACGCCCCTACCGATACCCCCAGGGGCCAGGCGCCTCCGAATCTCTCGGAGACTATTTCCTCTCTAAGGTTCAGCATCATGACCACGAACAGGAAGAGCACTAAAATAGCCCCTGCATATAATATAATCTGCACCGCTGCCAGGAACTCTGCATTCAGGAACAGGTACAGCCCTGCCACATGAAAGAACAGTACCAGCATCCATAGAACGCTGTGCACCGGGTTTTTCCGTGTTATAATCACCAGCGCCAGTACGGTCATTACTATCGCGAAGTATCCGAAAAACAGTCTAGGCAGCATTGCTCAACCCTCCCTCGGTTTCCACGGGACTCTTTTCCGGCAAACTTTTCGGGGCGCGCACTCCGCCCCTGAATACCGCCTGGTCTTCGTGTGATACGTAGTCCTCGCTCAAAGGTCTCCAGAATTTCTTGAAGTAGAGCTTGCCCTTTTCCCCTGCCATGTATTTGTCCCAATTGGCAAGGAGTTTCTCCTTGTCCATTGCAAAGGCGCTCCGGGAATAGTCGCAGTATTCATAATGTTCGGTAAGCACAACGGCCCCGAAGGGGCAGGCCTCCACGCAGAAGGCGCAATAGACGCACCTCAGGACTTCTATCTCGTATCTGTCCACAACTTTGGTGTGGTCAGAGCCTTCGCTGGTATAAACGGAAATGCATTTTGACGGGCATATGGCGGCACACAACCCGCAGCCGACACATTTAGCCTAGCCGTTTTCTTTTCTCACCAGGGCATGCAATCCCCTGAAACCGGGAGCGGCAGGCCTTTTCTCTTCCGGATATTGCCTCGTCACCGCATGGGTAAACATCATCCTCAATGTTAATGCCATACCCTTGAGTATCTCGATCAGAAAGACCTTTTTTACTATGTCCTTTATTGTCATAATCTCCCTCTCATTTCATAAAGAGTCAGTATCATTGGCAGGGATAAATGCCGTTAGCTGCCTGCCATGTATTTCACGATGGACGTTACTACAATATTCGCCAGCGCCAGCGGCAGCAGCACCTTCCACCCCAGGGACATGAGCTGGTCATATCTGTATCTCGGCACCGTGGCCCTTACCCAGTAGTACAGGAACACGTGGATGTATACCTTCATCAGGAACCATACGATTCCAGGCACCACCGCCAATGCAGGCACAGCATTCATCAGCACGGGAGGGAGTGTCCATCCGCCCCAGAAACATACTACCGCGATGCAGGACATCACGATCATTCCGATATATTCAGCGGCATAGTAAAGCGCAAATCTCATGCCGCTGTATTCCGTAAAATAACCCGCCACCAGTTCGCTTTCCGCTTCCGGCAGGTCAAAGGGGGTCCTGTTGGTTTCCGCAAAAGCGGATACGACAAAGATGAAGTACCCGACAAACTGCGGGAAGAGATACATGCCGTACCAGTGCTGCTGCTGCGCCCTTACGATTTCGGTAAGGTTCAGCGATCCCGACATGAGCATAACGCCCACAAGGCTTAATGCCATGGAAACCTCGTAGCTTATAACCTGCGCCGAAGACCTCAGGCCGCCGAGGAACGAATATTTTGAATTGGAGGCCCATCCTGCCAGGACCACCCCGTAAGCAGCAAGGGACGACATGGCAAAAAGGTAGAGAAGCCCGATATTTATGTTCGCTATGACGAACCCGTTAAAAAACGGCAGCACTGCGAGGGAGCTTATCGTGGCGAACACCGGGATCAAGGGCGCCACCTTGAATACTGCCTTGTCTGCCTGCGCTGGTATGATATCCTCTTTGAAGAACAGCTTCAGACCATCCGCCACCGGCTGCAATATGCCGTGGAAGCCTACCCTCATAGGTCCGAGCCTTATCTGCATATGCCCGATGACCTTCCTCTCGAAATAGGTGGCATACAGGACATGAAACATGGTCACGGCAATAACCACGGCTATCTTTATGAGAATGATCGCAATATTTATGAACAGTTCATACCCGGTAGGCACCGTTATTCCCAAAACGTTCACTCTGCCACCTCCGCTGTCGGCCGCGCAATCTTCTTAATTGTTACTTCCATTCCATCTAATGCCGGAGACTTGGTCACCGGGTCCATCTTCCATCCCATAACCATGAAGGCGCCCTTCCCTTCAAAGTTGTTCGGCACCAGGACGATGTTGTCCGGCATGTCGGAATCCACCACTGCAGCCAGCTCAACAGTGCCGGCGGCTGATGTTACTGCGACATGATCGCCGTCGGCAAGGGACAGCTTCTCAGCCAGGCCTTTGCCCACCTTTGCACAGGGTTCCGAATTGATGCTGTTCAGCGCCGCGGAGTTCCTGCTCAGGCTCGCTGAATGGAAAAGGACCTTGTCCAGGCCTGCATAGACCGCATCCTTTCCTGATGTTCCGAGCAGTGCTTTCATGTCAGGCATTTCAATCCCGGCAATGTTCAGGTCATGCCTCAACGGCTCGCCCTTGTACGGCCACATGCATTCCCCTCCGGCCATATCATCATAGGTGATGCCCTTGTGCAAGGGGGAGACCTTTGCTATTTCAGCCAGCACGTCCTTTACATCCCGGAAGCCCATATCGGTCCCGAGGAGCTTGCTGATTTCAGCGATTATTTTCCAGTCCTCAAGCCCGCTGCCGTCAATCGCCTTCCTAACATGCTGCATTCTTCCTTCGAGGTTTGTATACGATCCCTCTTTTTCCGCCCATGAAGCAGCAGGCAGCACAACATCTGCGAACTGTGCGGTCTCTGTCAGGAAGATATCCTGCACAACCAGCAGTTCCAGGTTGGACAGGGCATCTTTTACAAAGGCATGGTTCGGAAGGTTAAATGCTATATTTTCACCCATTACATAAAGGGCTTTTATCGACCCGGACTTTGCTCCCTCGATCATCTCCATAAGACTCAACCCGGCAGCAGAAGGGACCTCGGCATTGAAAAACTCCCCGTATCTCTTCCTGAAGCTCTCCACGGAAACAGGCCTTCCGCCGGGGAGCATATCGGGCAGGCATCCCATATCTACAAGGCCCTGCTCATTCGGCAATTCCGAAGAAAGGTAAATACGGCCGTTCAGCAGGTGAGTAAGCGCAGCAAGCAGGAGCAGATTCGTCCGGCAGTCGGCCCGCTGAATAATGTCCCTTCCGATCACGATCGCAGGGTTGGTCATTACTGAGAGCTTATCCACACAGGAACTGATATCATTCGATGTTATTCCGCAGGCATCGGCAGCCTCTTTCAGGGAAACAGGCCGGACCTTGCCGATGATCTCTTCGAATGGGGTCTTTTCAGCAGGAAGCGGCTTTCTCTTTATCATTTCCGAAACCAGGGCAGCGAGGAGCACGGTATCGGTGAAGGGCCTGGGGGTAAGCCTGTTCGATGCGAATTTCTTCAGCCTCGGCGCATATCCCACGGTCACTACGGGAACGCGCTTCTGCGAGGCCGCCCTTATCTGGAGGCCCAGCACGGGATTTATGGCTGAAGGGTCGCCGCCGATTACAAAAACACCGTCGGACTTAGATATGCCCTGGATGGAGTTCGCTGTCACACCCTGCCCGAATATGTTCCCGAAAAATCTCTGGGCAGGGGCAAAGGCAAACCCGGCAACGGAGTCTATATTATTGCTGCCCAGTCCCAGGCGCATGAATTTCTGGAACACATAATTATCCTCGTTGGTGCACCGGGCCGAGGCGATGCCTGCTATGGAACCGCTCCCATTCTTTTCTTTTATCTCATTAAGTTTTTGGGCAACATACATGAAGGCCTCGCTCCATGAAGTCTCCTGGAGCGTGCCGTTTTTCCTTATCATCGGGGCTTTCAATCTTTTGGGGCTGCCGATATAATCATACCCGAACCGTCCCCTGCTGCACAGGAGCCCTTTGTTCAGGCCTTTCTCTTTTTCCGGAATGATCCTCATAATGGAGTTGCCCCTGATCTGGGCGGTCACGGAACATCCGACCCCGCAGAAGGAACAGACGGTATCCACGCTCTTCTCTACGAACCACGGCCTGTAGGTATGCTTGTGGAGCCTCGACATAATGGCGCCCACAGGACACACATTGATGCAGTTGCCGCAGTATTCGCAGTCGTAGCGGCCGCCGGAAAAGGGCTCTACAAATGTCTTGTTTGTCCTGTTCACCATGGATATCGCTGATGCGCCCTGCACCTTGCTGCACATCCTGACGCACCGTGTACAGGAAATGCACCGCTCCATGTTCCTTACGATGATCGGGTCATCATAACTCTCGGGATGCTTTCTCTTGCCCTCAGCAAACCGCCCGGTGGTCGGGCCATACTTCATCACCAGGTCCTGGAGATCGCATTCCCCTGCCTTGTCGCAATAGGGGCAATCGAGGGCATGATTGATAAGCAGGAATTCCAGGACCGATTTCCTTGCCTCGACAACCCGCTCCGTTTCGGTCCAGACTACCATGCCGTCAGTCACATACTGGGTGCATGAGGCCTGAAGCCTCGGCATCTTCTCGATCTCGACCAAACAGAGCCTGCAGCCTCCGTACGGCTCGAGAGATTTGTGGTTGCACAGGGTAGGTATTTTTATTCCGGTCATCCTGGCTGCATCCAGGATGGTAACAGGCTTTTCAAGCTTGATCTGTTTGCCGTTTATCGTTACTGTTATCATCGTTATGCTCTCACTTTGTTATTGATATGTGCTTCGAATTCATTTCTGAAATGCTTGATGA
>JAJZPZ010000116.1 GCA_021847795.1 Nitrospirota bacterium | reverse complement strand
TGCATTCAGCTTACCAGTACTAATAGATCGTGAGCCTTGACCACTAACTCCTTCTTACTCCCTTCCTTCTTCTCTCCCTCTACACTACCCCCCTGCTCTGTCAATCTTTTTTTTGATTGAACGCTTAAAAAGCATATAATTTAAAGAAAGGACAAGTATGCCCTTTCTTTAATTTTTTTTGTATTTAGAGGGTTGAAACAACCATGAAAGAAAGAGATATATTTGAGGAAATAATTAATCTGGGTAAGAGACGCGGAGTCATTACCTATGATGAAATTAATGAAGCGCTTCCATCTGAATTCTTTTCACCGGACGAACTTGAAGACCTTATGGATGTCCTCAGCGATATGGGCGTTAAAGTTGTGGACTATGAGGAGTCGCTCCTTTCCGAAGAGGAGGCCGAGGAGGAGGTAGAGGAATACGAGAGGGCGGAAGACCTTGTCCAGGCATACTTCAATTCCATGGGCGACATTTCGATCCTCACAAAAGATGAGGAGACTGATCTTGCGAAAAAGCTCGAAGAAGGAAGAGAGATAATAAAAGGGACCATATCCGCTCTTCCTATTTTCGATAAAATAAAAGCTACAATCGATGTTGAAGATGAAGACGGGATAGCTACGGAAGATGAAAAGGCTGACGAAGCCCTGATCAAAACACTTTCCAGGCTTGAAGAAGTCATGGACATCATCGAAAGGGCAGACATCAAAATTAAAAAATACGGTGCCCTGAAGGAACTGAGGGCTATAATCAACGATAAGAAAAAGAAAGGGCAGAATACAAAGAAGCTGGATGTCCTGCTCAAAGAAATGCTGGTTGATTATAAAAGAGTTGAGGCGGAAGTCGGCATAAAAGTAGAGGCCCTGAAAGATTTATGGAACAGGATTTCCAAGGCAGGGCATCTTGTTACGGAAACAAAGAACGAGCTTATCACCAGGAACCTGCGACTGGTTGTCAATATTGCAAAGAATTACGTAGGAAGAGGATTGCCCCTGTTGGATTTGATTCAGGAAGGAAATATCGGCCTTATGAAGGCCGTGGACAAGTTTAAATACGAGAAAGGTTTTAAGTTCAGCACCTACGCCACATGGTGGATACGTCAGGCAATAACAAGAGCGCTTATTGACCAGACCAAGACCATACGCGTTCCGGTGCACATGATGGAGTTCTACAACAGGGTGACAAAGGCATCGAGAGAGCTTACGCAGCAACTGGGAAGGGAACCGACCAACGAGGAAATATCCAAGAGACTGGTAGTTCCCGTAAGGAAGGTAGAGGAAGTGTTCAGGGCTATTCAGGACCCGATTGCGTTACAGACCCCAATTGGAGATGAGGACACGGAGCTTGAGGATTTTATTGGCGACAAAACAAGCCCTTCGCCTTATTCAGATGCTGAGAGGATTGAGACATCTGAACAGATCCAGAGAGTTTTGAGGACCTTGACTCCCAAAGAAGAGACTGTGATCAGGATGAGATTCGGAATCGGAGTCGACAGAGACCACACCCTCGAAGAGGTGGGGAGATATCTTTCCATAACAAGGGAACGGGTCAGGCAGATAGAGGCAAAGGCCCTGAGGAAATTGAAACATCCGAGCAGGCTGAGGGCATTAAAAATACTCACCAGCTAAAGAAGAGGTCGGAAAGAGGGAGGACTGCCGAACAGTCCTCCCTCTTTTAGTTTTTAAAAGTGTCGCCTGCAGCTATTTCGCGGGATGCTTTTCTCACCACAGCTGCCGATGTTTTTTCCCTCACACTTATGATCTGTAAAGTGCCTAACGGGATTTTCGGCTCCTCTCCGTTGATGATTGTGAACAGATCTCCGATGTGAATGCCCTGGGCTGTCCCTTTGTCGAGGTAAACCACACCGGGGGCGCCGACAGCATGGCTCCCGTTATGGACCTTGACAATCACTCCGTTGACAAGCGGCCTTCTCTCTGCAACCGGCATCAGGGGCAGGTCTATGGAGTAGTATTCCACCAGATGATCGCCTATCAGTATCTCTTCAAAAGCATCCCGAATCAAGGCCTTCTTGTTGCTGTTTTCTATTCCTGCTGATTCGAGAGTCCCTTTGATCCTCACAAGATAGCCGATTACGTCATTCGTTCCCGGATGGAAAATCCTCTCAGGTGCGCTTACAATATAGTATTTCGGGCCGCCTGCATCGGTAAACACGAAGTCTCCCCTTCCCATCATGGATTTCCGGTCAGGCGAAGCAGTGATCTTTCCTGCGAAAGCGGGCAGGCTTTCAGATATATACCCGCTGCTTAGGAGTGTGTTTTCAGAAACAAGGTAGTCCCTGTTAACTGCCGGGATCTGCTTCCCGGGAATTATTTTGACTTTTACCTTAATCCCGGCTTCTTCGGGATTTTCCGCATCCAGCGGGGCATCTGTATTTGCGTTTGTTTTCAGAAGCTCCCCGGGTATGTTCAGCGATCTTCCGGGGAAGATCAGGTCAGGGTTTTTTATATAGGGATTCAGCTTCCAGATTTTTTTCCAGAGGAAGGGGTTTTTCAGTTTTCCTGAAGAGATGTCCCACAAGGTATCCCCTTTTTTAATCAGGTAGTTGTTTTTCTCAATTCCCGCAATTACACCTTTCCCGGACTCTTCAGCCGGAACAGCAACCGGGATCAGGCAGAGTGCCAGTACGAGTAGTGTATTTGCCGGATTTTTCAACCTATGGGACAGCTTCATTTGCATTGCTCCTCCTTACTATGCACGAAAAATAAGAACGTTTTGCTTATTTCCTTTCGGTTGCAGTAATTATAGATTTTTTTATTAAATCCATCAAGAGATTTAAATCATCATCGCGAATGCCGAGGGGCGGCATAATGACGATAACATTCCCCAAAGGCCTGATTAAAACGCCGGTCTCCCGCGCATTGAATGCAACCTTCCAGCCCATCTTTTCTTCCCAGGGGTAGGCTCTTTTCGAGGACTTGTCCTCCACCAACTCTATTGCTGCCATAAGCCCTATGCTTCTGGCGTCGCCGGCATGGAGCAGCCCGGAGATGTCCCGTAATTTGTCCGCAAGGAGCGCGCTTTTTTGCTCCATGTGCTGCAGAGTGTTTTCCTGCTCGAAAATCTCAAGGCATGCCAGAGCCGCAGCACAGGCGAGCGGGTTCCCGGTGTAAGAATGGCCATGGAAAAACGTTTTCAAATCCCTGAATTCTCCGAGAAAGGCATTGTAGACGTTATCGGTTGTCAGGGTGACTGCAAGCGGTAAATACCCGTTGGTGATCCCTTTTGACAGACACATGATATCGGGAACAATACTTTCATGCGCGCAGGCGAACATCTTTCCTGTTCTGCCAAAGCCGGTGGCTACTTCATCAGCAATGAGGAGTACATCATAAGCATTGCAGAGTTCTCTCACTCCCTTCAAATATCCTTCGGGCCAGATGATCATGCCTCCTGCTGCCTGCACGAGCGGTTCAATAACAACCGCAGCGATTTCGGGGGAATGGTTTTTCAGGATCTCCTCCATTTCCTTCAGGCACGCCAATGAGCATTCGGGAAAGGTTTTGCTGAACCCGCACCGGTAACAATAGGGTGAAGACGCTTTGTGCGTTTTAAAGAGCAGGGGGCTGAAGGTGCTGTGGAAGATCTCAATACCGCCCACGCTGACTGCGCCGAGGGTATCGCCGTGATAGCCGTTTTTCAGAGAGAGAAAGGAGTTCCTGCCGCTTACCCCTTTATGGAGCCAGTATTGATAAGCCATCTTGAGGGCAACCTCGACAGCAGTTGAGCCATTGTCGGAATAAAAGACCTTTGAGAGCCGGGGCGTAAGGCCTGGAAAAGACTTGTCGGTAAGACCTATAAGCCTTTCTGCCAGCTTTATGGCAGGAATATTGGCAAGCCCGAGCAGTGTTGAATGGGCAATCTTATCAAGCTGCTCACGTATCGCATTATCAATCTCCTGCTTCCTGTGACCGTGAATGTTTACCCATAAAGAGGAAACTCCGTCGAGATACCATTTTCCATGCACATCTTTTAAGAAGCAACCTCTTCCCTCGGCAATGATGACCGGCTTTTCCCCGGTCCAGTCTTTCATTTGCGTAAAGGGGTGCCAGATATAGCGTTTGTCGGATTCTTCGAGAAGCCTTATTTCATCGAGGTAGCTCATGATATTACTCTCAGGAGATATATAATCAGCAAGCACTTTAGTATATCACAAAGGTTATAATAATATTCCATGCTGGTCATGCTGAAGCAAACAAAGAGTGCCTTGCTATCTCTTCTCGTGGTGCTGCTTGCAGGAAGCTGTGCTCCTGTTACAAAAGCAGACTGGGAGAAAACAGAAGATTGTTTTAGCCGGATAAAGGCAGGCAAACAGGAAAAGATTATCAGAGAGGCGAAGCAGATGATACGGCAGGACAGATGGAACGCGGATGCACACGCCTGTCTTGCCATAGCATATTATCTGAACGGTCACCCGGAATTTTCCATCAGGAGATTGAAAGAAGCAGAAGAAACTTTGCCGAAAGAGGCAATTGACGCGATCCATGACAGAATATGGACCTACTTGCCTGAACTGCTGGCAGAAAAGGAATACAGAGACTTCTCCACCCTGAGCGGGGGCGACTGCATCATCAGGAACGTAACTGCGCTGGAGGGCAGAGGATATCTTGTCCTGGGCTACTTCTATAATCCGGAAGTAAAAAAACGCATACGGCACGTCCGGGGATATGCCTGCAACCCGCAATCAGAGCACTGCAAAGATCTCGATAAAGTCTGTCCGGCCTGTACTATTCAGGAATCTGAAGCGATTATCTCGATAAAGGATTACCGGGTAACCGGCATTCAGAAGCTTATCGACAACCGGCCGATTGAAAGAAACATAAAGTACATTGAAAAAGTGCTGGAACTGGAGCGCGGAAAGCTGTCATCTTTTGAGCAAGGGCCGCAAGGTAAACAGAAAAATTAATGCCCTTTGCCCTGAAAGGGCTGATAGCTTACTTTTACTATGGTGAAAGTTGCCTCGCCTTTGGGGCGCTGGACAACAATTTCGTCCCCTTCGGTCTTCCGCATGAGTGCCCGGGCCATTGGCGAGTCGATGCTGATAAAGCCCTTGTCCGGATCAAACTCATCAGGCCCGACAATGCGGTATTCGACAATGTCCCCTGCTTCGTCCTCTAGCCTAACCCATGCACCGAAGAATACCTGGTCGCCGGCAGCAGGCTTCCGGTCCACAACTGTCAGGCTATCCAGGCGCTTCATGAGAAAGCGGATACGTGAATCAATTTCCCGGAGCTGTTTTTTGCCGTAGATGTATTCAGCGTTTTCAGAGCGGTCGCCCTGTGCTGCAGCTTCTGCAACTGCCTGTGTTACTTTCGGACGCTTCTCCTTCCAGAGATAGCTGAGCTCATCGCTCAAACGCTTCATTCCCTCGGGAGTGATATAGTTGGATTTCGGCTGCTGTGGTGTTCTATGTCTTCTCATGCACGTCTTAAGTATTCTAGCATAGAAAAGGACCGGGAAACGGCTTTCCATCAAAGCAGCGGGTATGTTTCTGCGAGCAATGAAAGTGGGCAGGCAGCAATGGCTTCTATTTTTTTGATGCTGCAGGCACTTTGGCTCCCTTTTCCCGTGCCTCTGAAAGTCCGATGGCAACAGCTTGCTTCCTGCTCTTAACCTTTTTCCCGCTTTTCCCGATCTCCAGTTCTCCCTTTTTGAACTTTTTCATTTCTTGTTTGACTGTTTCCTGTGCCTTTTTCCCGTATCGGGCCATTTCATCCTCCTCGTGCGCTCGTTTATTTTAAATTTTAGCGCCTCTGGGGGAGTTGTCAAGGAAATCCGGTATGATTTGCCCTAAAAACAAGCGGGCCCGGGATTCCGCTGTGTCCCGGGCTTGCGCCGGAGAGGCGTTTCCATTCCCATTCGCATATTTCCAGATAAGCTCGAAATTACAGATGATCACCAATGGGTTGCCGGTTGCATCCTTTACCATCATGTTGTTGCTGTCAATAGCCAGGAGCAGGTCGTTGGGCCTCAAGAGGGACCCGTCATAGTCGAAGTTCCTGAGATTCTCTTTAACCCTGTCCAGCAGCATCCGGCAGTGTGGTTCGTCAATAATGCCCTTGTAGACGGCCTTAGTGAGGTCAAGCGGTACGTGAAGTGATCCTGTTTGTTCGGCGACCCAATGGTCAGGACCATTATAGTAGCCGCGAATGGTGATATAATTCCGGTTCTCCTGCAAAATGGGATTGCCTTCGGGATCTAAAATATTTCTATGTGATTCATATCTCCTCAGGTCGGCTGATGCTTCTACTTTAGAGCTGCCGGTCATGTAGATTGCCCTTACGTAGACGCAGGGTATCCCGATTTGATTCAGAGTATGGGCAAGGGCGAACTCTTCGAAAGGGCTGTTTAAGCCGTATTCGGTTATTTTGGAATGGTATTCCTCCTCGCCCTTATGGATCATCTCGCCGACCCGTGAGGTTACCCAGACAAGATGTATGTTGTCCTTTGTGATGGTATAGAAAATTTCCTTGGAATCGGACAACCTGATGGAAGGAGTTTTTCTCCATCGTTCAGGCAGAAAATAGTCGAATAACCGGGCATTCTTTCCCACGACCCATAGATGTCCGCCTGTGCTCTCGGCATGTCCGTAAATATAGGGAACTCCCAGAACCTCCATGCACGATAAATGGGAGGGCAGGGGGGTAGGGGAGAAGCGGTCGCGCTGGTCATCCAGATAGGAGTGCCTTCTGGAATTCTTAACCTCCTCTTCGTGTTCAGCCGTGCGCAGCAGGAGTTCATAATCAATTATTGAGTATCTGCCGGCGTGAACAAGCTCGTGGAGATATGCGATTTGCTCTCTTGAGGGGTCGAGTGTTCGCGCTTCGCCGAGTTCTGCGATGCGCTTTGTATCAGCTCCACTTATGATGATGTGCTCAGGTTTCATATCAGCCACTAAATAACCTTTCTTGTCAAGGTCAGCCATGGCCTGGTAATTGATTTTTTTCAGGTGGCGGATGCGCTCATCGTCGTTAACATCGATATGCGCAAAAACTTCCTTTATATTGTTGCCTTCTATCCATTCATAAATGAGCTTGTACTGCTTGAGGATATCTAGATCAATGCCGGGATGCTTGGCCCAGATGCGATTGATCTTTGCCTTTGATCGCCCGCTTTGCCATACCTGCATCTTTTCCGGGGGCACGTAGATTGCCAGGGGGCGCTGCGTATATATTTTCAGTTCTCTCGGACCATACCGGCCTTCCCGCATCTCCATGACCAGGGAAAACTCTTCCCAGGGGCTGTTGAATTCGGCATCTCGAAATTCCTCCAGGGTATGGGTATTGAGAGGTACATCTTCGCCGACGCGGCAATTTTTTACCACAAGATCGAGACTCTTGCCCTCTACCTCTTTTGTCGGCACCCTGAAAACTGAGCCTGTTCCCTCAAGCCTGGTCTTGTGGGTGTTGAACCAGTCTGCTTCGTACCAGTTATGCGCTTCCAGGTGCTCCTGGTACTGCACGGCAAAGCGCGTCAGGTAAAGGTCGCCCCCATCAGCGGTTTTTACATGGGCATATACGACACCCAAAACATTAACAAGTGTTTTCCTGGCAGCTTTTGTATGCATATAAATGCTCCGGAGACAGTCCCCTGGGGGGGGGAATCATCCCAGCCGCTTGGCGAACTCCTGAAGCTGCTGCCTTAATCTCCCGGGCAAGCGCTTCCCAAAGGTGGAGAAGTGATTCTCAATGTCGGGAATTTCTGCTTTCCAGGCATGGATATCGATGCTCATAAGTTCTTTCATATTTTCAGCGGACATCTCAAGGCCGCTGAGATCAAGATCACCTTCCTTCGGCAACAAACCGATGGGTGTCTCCCGGGCCCCTATCTTTCCCTCTATGCGCCCGCATATCCACTTCAGCACACGGCTGTTGTCGCTGAAACCGGGCCATAAGAATTTTCCGTCCTGGCTTTTCCTGAACCAATTGACATAGAAAATTCTGGGGGCCTTGCTTCCGAGTTTGTCCCCCATCGCAAGCCAGTGCTGAAAGTAGTCTCCCATGTTGTAGCCGCAGAAAGGCTTCATGGCAAAAGGATCGCGCCTGAGGTTTCCTACGGCGCCGATATTTGCAGCTGTTGTCTCGGAGGCTGCAGTAGCCCCGAGGAAAACGCCGTGGTCCCAGTTAAACGCCTCGAACACCAGGGGAACAACACTGGTGCGGCGGCCGCCGAAGATGAAGATATCTATGGGAACGCCCTCGGGCCTCTCCCAGTCTTTGCAAATCGCCGGGCACTGGGAGGCAGGGGCGGTAAAACGCGCATTCGGATGCGCGGCATCATGGGTGCTTGCAGGTGTCCAGTCATGCCCTTTCCAGTCTATCGCGTGAGCAGGCTCCTCTCCGTCCAGGCCCTCCCACCAGACATCGCCGTCATCGGTCAGTGCGCAATTGGTGAAAATAATATTATCCTTCAACGTGTCCATCGCCATTGCGTTGGTGCTGTATGAGGTGCCCGGAGCTACGCCGAAAAACCCGTTTTCAGGGTTGATGGCATAGAGCCGCCCGTCCGGACCTACCTTCATCCAGGCAATGTCATCTCCGATGCATTCGCACTTCCAGCCGGCAATTGAGGGCTGCATCATTGCAAGATTGGTCTTGCCGCAGGCAGAGGGAAAGGCCGCTGCAATGTGGTATTGCTTCCCTTCAGGGTTGGTCAGGCGGAGGATCAGCATATGCTCTGCCATCCAGCCTTCCCTCCTGGCCATGGCAGAGGCGATGCGCAGGGCCAGGCATTTCTTTCCCAGCAGGGCATTGCCGCCGTAGCCTGATCCATAGGACCAGATGAGGTTCTCTTCAGGGAAATGGCTGATGTATTTTCTCTCTATCGGCGCGCAGGGCCACGCAGCGTCTTTCTGCCCTTTGTCAAGGGGCGCGCCGACTGAATGCAGGCAGGGGATGAATTCTCCGTCGGTGGAAAGCAGATCCAGAACCCGTGAACTGACGCGGGTCATGATGTGCATATTAATGACCACGTAGGGGCTGTCGGTTATCTCAATACCGATCTTCGATATGGGGGAACCGATGGGGCCCATCGAAAAAGGAATCACGTATAAAGTGCGGCCCTTCATGCAGCCTGCATAGAGGCTGAGCATGGTTTTTTTCAAATCCCCGGGAGCTACCCAGTTGTTTGTGGGTCCGGCTTCATCCCGGGAAGAGGTGCTGATGTATGTACGGTCTTCGACACGGGCGACATCGCTCGGATCGGTCCTGAAGAGAAAACTGTTGGCGCGTTTTTTAAGAGGGATCGCGATGCCGCTTTTGAGCAGCGCGGCAATCATCTGATCATATTCTTCCCTGGACCCATTACACACATAAATATCGTCGGGCCGGCACAGTTCCGCCGTTTCCTTAATCCACCGGTTGAGCTTTTCATTCTTCACGGCAACATTCATGATTCTTTCTCCTTAACATCTCCATTCCTCTTTGCTGCATGAGGAAAATTTGTTCGTCCTCACTTCAACGTGCTGCATACGGGACATTGGGGATCTTTATATGCCTTGTATTTTTTGAACTCTACACTCATTCCTTCCCATACCAGTATCCTGCTCTTCAGGTTGTTCCCGATGCCGGTGAGGTACTTGATAACCTCCAGGGCCTGAAGGGTCCCGATGACGCCGGGGGTCTCAGGAGGATTCAGGAAGCTGAGCCTCCCTTCCATTCCCCATATGCTCCCGTAAACCATGGGGATCTTCTTCCTGATTGCGCATTCGTTCAGAAGATACCGGGTCGGGAAGTTGTCCATGCAATCAACAATAATGCTTGCATCGCCGACAAGCTCATCGACGTTTTCAGATACTATCTTGGTAGGAAAGGCCGTTATATTTATATGAGGATTCAGTTCCGATAATGTCTGTTTTGCCGATATTGCCTTGTTGGTCCCGACCCTGTCGTGATTGTGCAGGATCTGCCTGTTAAGGTTTGACCAGTCAGGGGAGTCAAAATCGCATATCCGCATGTTGCCGATCCCGGCAACGGCCAGGTAAATGGAAACAGGGGAGCCGAGACCCCCTGCGCCGGCAATGAAGATGGTGGAGTTCTTTAATTTTGCCTGGGTTTCTTCACCCCATTTGTCCATCATCATCTGACGGGTGTATCTTTTCAGCTCCTCTGCAGAAAACATCGGCTATCTCCCCCTATATAAGCTCAAAAGATATAATGCATTAAAGTGTTAGTATATCATAACTCTATATTGCCCGGACAACGGAGGGGGTGGACTATTTTTGATGACTCTAAATGATGTAAGGTTTCAAATATCTCCACAAATCACCTTTTGTTTGTATGTTTTTGTATAATAGGCAAATTAGGTATTTTTTATAAATTTGAACGACAATATTTGTATTGAATTCCAGTATGAATGTAGAAGAAACATACGCCTTTTTCCAGAAACCGAAAAATCCTAAGGATTTTGATGCTATAAGGATAAAGCTTGCATCGCCCGAGAAGATAAGGGAATGGTCGTATGGAGAAGTGAAAAAGCCGGAGACCATAAACTACCGCACCTTCAAGCCGGA
>JAJZPZ010000115.1 GCA_021847795.1 Nitrospirota bacterium | reverse complement strand
CGACCTGGTCGGGAGCGCCGACAAGGAACTCTATGAGTTTCCGGGGGGGCACATCGGTGTCTTTGTCGGTTCCAGGAGCCGGAAAGAGGTCGCCCCGTCAATCGAGAGGTGGCTTAAGAAAAGAGCCTGAGGCGTTTGCAGGAAAACAGGGAGCAAAAAAAGGCGGTTACACGTAACCGCCTTTTTTTATCGGTGGCGGGTTTCTATCTGACCCTTTCGATTATCATCGCTATCCCCTGTCCTCCTCCTATGCAAAGGGATGCAAGTCCGAGGGATACGCCTCTCCTGAACATTTCATACATGAGGGTGACAAGTATCCTTGTTCCGCTTGCGCCTACGGGGTGACCGAGGGCGATTGCGCCGCCGAGGACATTGACCCTGTCCATGTCCCATCCCATTTCACGATGGACCTGGATTGACTGTGCGGCAAAGGCCTCGTTAATTTCTATTAGGCCGAGGTCTCCGACGCTGCAGCGTGCCCGCGCAAGGAGCGCCTTGCATGCCCCTATGGGGCCCAGCCCCATATACGCAGGGTCCAGGGCCGCGGATTGGGACGCGATGATCTTGAACGCCCATGAGGGATTCAGCTCATCCATCTTTTCCCTGGATACCACGAGCACGGCGCCGGCGCCGTCATTGATCCCTGAAGCGTTTCCTGCGGTTATCGTGCCTTCGGTCCGGAAGGAGGGTTTCAATTTTGCAAGGGCATCTAATGTAGTGCCGAAACGGGGGTGCTCATCGGTGTCAAATACCTTTTCTCCGCCTTTTTCCTGCTTGACCGTAATGGGCACTATCTCATCTTTGAATTTGCCCTCTTTTATGGCCATTTCGGTTTTCTGCTGGGACAAAGCAGCGAAATTGTCCTGCTCACTCCTGGTAACATGGTATTTCTCTGCTATATTTTCAGCGGTTATGCCCATATGGCAGTCGTAAAACTTGTCCCACAGGGCATCGTTGATAACGGTGTCGATTACCTCGCAATCGCCCAGCCGCTGACCCCACCGCAAGGATTTCATAACGTAAGGGGCGCCTGACATATGTTCCATTCCCCCTGCGATAATCGCGGTTGCCTCGCCGCTGGCTACGGCATGGCCCGCTATGGCTACGGACTTCAAGCCCGAGCCGCACACCTTATTTACGGTATAGGAGGGGATATGTTCGGGAAGGCCCCCCATGATAGCCGCCTGCCGGGCGGGGTTCTGTCCCAATCCCGCCTGTATCACATTGCCCATGATCACTTCGTCCACTGCCTTGCCGTTGATCTCCGTTCTGTTGACTAGTTCCTTGATTACGGTAGCGCCGAGTGCGATGGTGTTTGAAGATGCCAGAGAGCCGTTGAACCTTCCAATGGCTGTCCTTACCCCTCCTACTATGTAAGCTTCCATAAACTTCCTCCTGTGTTGGTATACTCTATTGAATGTGCCTGCCCCTGCCCGACAGCTGTTAAGTGATGACGCCGGAAGCGGGATGATGAGCCGGGACAATCAGCACATTGTACATAAAGCGGCATGAGTGTTTCCGTGACTACGCTCACAATGCAAAGTTTGGTTGACTTCCGAACAGCACGACAACAATACTGAGAGAAGAATAATGAGAGAAGATTCGCGGTACGGGGGTTTTACATCTGTACCGGCCCGGTAAGTCCCCTCGGACGGGACCCTGTTATCCGGGGCGTCAAACTCTCATGCCCCCGTCTACTTCGAGGACCCTGCCTGTGAAAAAGTCGTTTTTAATGATGAACTGGACGGCCTGGGATATTTCCTCCCTTTCCCCCAGCCTTCCGACAGGGATATTCTGAATGAGCTTATCGAGTACCTCCTGCCTTATCATCGCACACATCTCTGTGTTGATGTACCCGGGCGCTATGGCGCAGACCCTTATCCCATAGCGCGCAAGCTCTTTTGCCCAGGTCACTGTCATGGCGTCTACAGCGCTTTTTGATGCCGAATAATTCGTCTGCCCCACATTGCCCCAACGGCTGATGGACGAGATATTTATGATGATTCCCTTTACCCCATGCTTCACCATCTGGAAAGCGGCCTCACGGGCGGCCAGGAACGTCCCGGTGAGATTTATATTGATGACTTTCTCCCAATTTGAAAGCGGGAATCTCGTTATTTCTTCTCCTTTCTTTTTGATGAAAAGCGCGTCAGCTGTTATTCCCGCGTTATTGACCAGGATATCGGGAGCCCCGTGTTCAGAGGTGTAGCTCTCAAAAAAAGCCACGACCTCTTTCTCGCTGCTCACATCCACGATTTTGCCGTTTATGCCCGCCTCTTTTTTCAGGGCATCCAGGTGCTCCTGGTGCAGATTCAGAACAAAAGGTTCTGCTCCTAGTTTTTTCAGATCCAATGCGTATTGTCTGCCCAGGCCTCTTGCGCCGCCTGTGATTACCGCCTTTTTCCCTTGGATATCCATGCTCACCTCCTTCCGGCCGGATAGTTGCTTGTTTGAAACGAGCGCATCTCTTTCCAATTATCCCATAATGAGATTTTATGTCAAGATGCCGGCCTCGGGGTTTTTCCGGAAGAGCAGGCCGTGGTGAACTGGATAGCAGGCAAGCGGTCATGATAGTATAAGACTGTATTTTATTTTTTCGGAGCACGATATCGGAACATATATTCTTAAAAGACTCATTCTCCTGGTCCCCCTCCTGCTGGGGATAACCCTCCTTGCCTTTTTCCTGCTCAAGTCCCTGCCTGGCGATATTGTCCTGAGCCTTGTGGGCGAGCGCGCAAGCCCTGAAGCGATCGAAAGCATACGGAGAGAAATCGGCGCAGACAGCGGGGCCATCCAGCAGTATATAGGCTATCTGAAGCTTCTGGCGCAGGGTGATTTCGGGAGATCGTACTACACCAACAGGAGTGTGCTGTCGGACATTGCCCTGAAATTCCCGAACACGATGAAGCTGGCCCTTGCTGCCATGCTGATCACGGTCCCCTTCGGTATCATCCTGGGTTTCCTGTCGGCATACAAGGCGGGAAGGCCTGTCGGGAAGATCATCGATACGCTCTCCCTCGCCGGGTTGAGCATTCCCGTGTTCTGGAGCGCGATAATCATTATGATAATCTTCAGTCTCAAGCTGAAACTGTTCCCCCCGTCCGGAACCGGCGGCATCAGGTTCCTCGTGCTCCCCGCATTTGTCTTGTCCGTACCCGCAATCTCGACACTGATAAGGATTACCCGGACTACGGTTTCAGACATCCTGAGAATGCCTTACCTGAATACGGCGAGGGCAAAGGGCGTTCCCCCGCTGAAGATACATATCAACCACGTCCTGAAGAACGCAATTATCCCCATAGTCACCATCATCGGGCTCGATTTCGGCAGCTACCTGAACGGGGCTGTTGTCACGGAAACGATTTTCGGATGGGACGGCATCGGGAGGTTTACCATGGAAGGAATCATAAAACGGGACTACCCGGTGATCATGGGATGCATTATCGTAGGCACTGCAGTCTTTGTGATTGTCAATCTGGTTACCGACCTGCTGTATCACTCTCTTGACCCGAGGATAAGGCTTCATGCCGAAGACAGGTAAGGGCAAAGACAAAATATTTTCGGGAGACTTCAAAATACTCCTGCCCGTGCTGGCGATCGTACTCCTTTTTACGTGTTCCCTCCTGTCTCCCCTGCTTCCCCTTCATGATCCTGACAGGATAGACCTCGACTCCCTGAGAACGCCTCCTGCATGGGACCACCCTTTCGGGACCGACAGCAAGGGCAGGGATGTTTTTTCGAGAGTTCTCTACGGCGGCCGGATATCCATCGGCGTCGCCGTTGCCGCTGCTCTCGTGTCGACGGTTATCGGTTTTTCCGTAGGGCTCGCCGCGGGGTACTTCGGAGGCAGGTTCGACACAATCGTCATGTCTGCCGTGGACTTTATTCTCTCCTTCCCGTCGCTGCTCCTTGCGATCGCCATATCGGTCATTCTGCCCCCGGGAATTTATACGGTAATGCTTGCGATATCCATCGTCGGATGGACCTCTTTCGCGCGCCTGATCAGGGGGCATGTGCTGACCCTGAAGGATATGTCATTTGTTGATGCCGCACGGGCCGTGGGCTGCAGCGACCTGAGGATACTGGTCCTGCATATCGCGCCCCTCTGCATTCCCCTGAGCCTTGTCATGATGGGCATCAAACTTGGAGGTTTTATGCTGACCGAGGCCACACTCAGTTTCCTGGGTCTTGGGGCACAGCCGCCGACCCCGACATGGGGGTCGATGATAAGCGCAAACAGGGCATATATTCTGACGGCGCCGTGGACGGTTCTTTTCCCGGGGTTGGCGCTCTCGATCACGGCATTTTGCTTTAATATTGCAGGGGAACTTTTAAAAGAAAAATACGAGTTCAGGGATTCGAGGGGCTGACTATCTTTCTCTCAGCTTTTCCTCTTCTTCCTGTTCGGTTTTACACTCAATGCACATGGTGGTTACCGGCCTTGCTTCGAGCCTCTTGATATTGATATCTTCGCCGCACATCTCGCAGATCCCGTAGGTGCCCTTGTCGATTTTCTCTATAGCCTCATCGATTTTTTTGAGCAGCTTTCTTTCCCTGCCTTTTAACCGAAGCATGAAATTTCTGTCGATTTCCGCCGAAGCCTGGTCTCCCAGTTCCGGGAAGATGGTTTCATCCGGTAAAGCGTTCAGCGCTATCCCTGCGCCTGAGATGAGCGCATCTCTCTGGTCGTTCAATTTCCTCTTGATCTCCTGAAGTTTCTGCTCCCGGATTGCGATATTCTTATCTGTTTTATTTTTTTCTTTACCTTTCATGGTCCAAGCCTCGTAGTTAGATTTATTGAGGATGAGTGCTATATTTAAATAAGATAGCAAAAAAACAGGCTGATAGTCAAACAAAAGGACATTATGTAAAGGACGAAAAGAAGATCGTTGCTTGACAATAAACAAAGAGTTTATAAAATTAAATCAGGCAAAGAACGAAAGAAATGCCTGTTTTTGAATGAGGAAACTTGACAACAGGGGAAGGCAGTAATATAAAATTACAGATTAGGATGTGATTGGATAGGGGCCGGGCAGTACGGAACAACACATAAAAAGAAGACATGGTGAGGTAATGTATGACAAAAGCAGATATCGTAAACTTTGTGTTTGAGAAGGTTGGTCTCCCGCGGAACGAGGCGCAAAACCTGGTTGAAACCGTCTTTGATTCCATCAAGCAGACGTTGATAGCAGGAGAGTCCATCAAGATATCCGGCTTCGGGACATTTAATGTGCGCAAAAAAAATTCCCGCATAGGAAGAAACCCGAAAACCAAGGAAGAAGTCGAGATCACGCCTCGCAGGGTCGTTACCTTTAAGGCAAGCGATCAGCTCAAGGAAGTCGTAGAAAAAATTTAGAAGTCTCTTTTGTAAGGATTTTGCAAATAAAATTTTGGGGCTGCATGTAAGACAGATAACGGAAATGCACGATGCGCATGATGCATACAAGTCGCCTCAACCGCTGAATCTGTTCCCTGAGAAGCTTTTTTATAAGATAGGGGAGGTCAGCAGGATTGTCGGTGTTGAATCCTATGTGTTGAGATATTGGGAAACAGAGTTCCCCTTCCTGAAGCCGAGGAAAAGCAAAGCCGGGCAGCGCGTCTATACCAAGGTCGAAATCGACCTGGTGCGGCAGATAAAGCACCTCCTTTATGAGGAGAAATACACGATTGACGGTGTTAGGCGGAGATTAAGCGGTGCCGCTGAACATCAGGATGCACAGCCGGAATTGCAACGGCATGAAGCGCAGGAGGCAAAGACGCCTTCTGACCCCGGGCCGGAGAGGACTGAACCGAAAATCAATGCCGAAGAGGTGCTGAATATGGTAAAGTTAAGGCTCAAGGAATTACTGCATCACCACTTCGGGGCGTAGCGCAGCCTGGATAGCGCACTCGCTTGGGGTGCGAGAGGTCGACCGTTCGAATCGGTTCGCCCCGACCAATTTTTCTCCCCAAATATCAAAGAGTTAGGGCTCACTTTTCGAGCCCGCTCTTTGGCCCTCTTACATCAAACGTCGGGAAAATGTCGGGACTATTCTTACGAGTCGAGATTTTCGACTGTTTTTCTCAGGTGTTCCTGAATGGAGTGGAGATACTTCTGTGTCGTGGCGATATCCTTATGCCCCATGATCTCTCTCACTGACTCAAGGTCGGCGCCCTTGAGCAGCGCGTGAGTGGCAAAGGTGTGCCTTAGCATATTAGGCGAGACCCTCTTCGAGAGTCCCGCCTTTTTTGCGGCGGTTTTCAAAGCGGTTCTGATGGATTTTACCGGCCTGTCCGATGTGGAAAACACCCACCTGCCTTTTCTCTTCTCATAGAGTTCCTGGAGAATTCCGAGGGCATTCCTGCTCAGCGGGATGACCCTCTCCTCGTTGGTCTTCGGCCTCCATTCCTCTTTGGCCTGAACCTTCACTGTCTTGAGGTGAAAATCGATATCGTTCCATGTCAGATAGGTAAGTTCCGCCGGCCTCATTCCGGTGAGCCTTCCGAAAAGCATTCTCTTCAGTCCGAGATCGTACGTTACTCCCTCTTTGAGGGCGTCAAACTCCTCGAAGGTCAGAAATGCGTGCTTTTTCTTCGGCTCATCGAGCATGGGGTATTTCAGTTCTGCGTATTTGCTCATATACCCTTTGTCCTTCGCAAAATTCACAATTTTCCTTACAAGGCCCATATGGATGTAGGCGGGATTTGAAAAGAACCGAATACGGGAATGGAGGAACCGAATATGGGATGACCGGTGCCACTGAGAAGATGATTGAGAAACCCATTATAAACCCGCCAAACCCGTTATTGAGGGTAATACTGTAGATATGAGATCAGTCCTTGCTCCTGCATGGCCCTGAGGGCCTTCACCGGGATTCTGAACTGCTTTGCCGCCTCATCGAGAGTCATTCCTGCTGCCATTGAGCCCCCCTCAATTACTTCTTCATATTGAATAACCTTGCAGGCAACCTCCCGGATGCTGAGAAGATATTACTCAAAAGCGGCAGAATGCATTGCTCAAAAATAGCAGACAGAAGAAACTTCTATATTCAATTTTTTCCCGCAGAAAGCCCGATAATACCCACAACAGTAAGACCATCACGCCGTACCTGCGGAACAGCAGCACTTTCTCGCAGCAAGAGCCACAGTAAGTGCATAAATATCCGCCTGATCCATTCGCAAGTGGAGTGGAAGTGCAAATAGAAAGGCACTTTCAAAACCCGGGAACTGCTTCCGGTATTCCGAGGCCGATCCTTACTGCAGTCACGAATTCCATAAAACGTGGCATGACCACTCTGCGGCCACTACGGGTAGCCAGGTTGTGGAAGAGGATGCGCCGGAACCCACTGCTGAGCTCAAGCTGTACGCCACCCTGGGTTCCGCAGTGATTGCATATATTGAGAAGATTGGCGCCCTGCAGATCAGGATTGTCGTGTACCATGACCGGAAAATTCCGTGCCGTAAGCACATTCGCAAGCCGCTCACGCATTAAGGAGTTTCTACCGCCGATGAAGACCGCCTGTATATCGCTGCTTTCTCCGTGGATAATGAGGGCTCCACAGGAATTCTGGAGCAGGGCTAGGCATCTGGGCTCGTCGAACCGGGTACTGGTTATATGCAGGCGGCCGTTGCCTTTTGATTTCAGGCCTTCAAATGCATAGAAGGACAGGTATAAACCGGCTATGGCGTCGGCGATTTCCGAAGTGCCGGGCTCGATCCCGCCGCCGTGTGGCGCAAGCACGGCAATAGCCCCGGGAACCTCCCGGAAGGTGACAGAATAGTCCACCCCTTTTCTTTCAAACTCCATCAGTTCTTGAAAGCTTCTGTACTTGTCCATTCCCGATGATTTCACCTATCCCGATATGGGTGCTGATAACTCTGACGTATTTCTCGAAATTCGCGCTTCGCCATTGCGCATTTGCATGGGATTCTCACATGGCTTCGCACAAGTATTCGGTCCAAGATTGCTGAGGAATATACACGGCAATACTCACTCACTGAACGAATTTCTGTAACACCTCAAAAAACCGAAGCAGCAAGCTTAAAAAGGTGCGATTTTGCGGATAAACATGTCTTGTTTTTCTTATTCTCACGGATATCTGCTGTCTTCCCCACCTTATACGTAAAACTTAAGCGGCTGTCTTTCAGAATCTTTCGCAGAACCCATGGTGAGTACATCCCCCACTTTATCCGCAAACCGAACAGTAACCGGCAAACCGTCGCAGTAGTTGCAAGCATTGTAGTTGATTTTTGTAAGGCCCATTATGTCAGTCAGCACTCTTCGTATGTCTGGAGGCTCACCAGTGCTCTTTAAGATGCTGATATAAAGGGGATTTGGTGTTTCCGGCCCGATGTAGGTGTTCAGCCTGGGGATAAAACCGTTTGTCCAGAGATATGCATTACGCTCATCAAGCAGTATTGCAGTGCCCCTAAGGACCGGATAATCGCCATAACGAAATAGCTTCGTATCTCCGTACGTCTTCTTAATCCTGACACCAATCAGATTCGTACCGGTCGGAGCAACCTCCTTGAATGCGTTCCATTCTTCATCATTGAAGGTGGTGCGTCCGTGAATAAAGAGTTCTCTGGGGAGCACGCCATGTTTCTCTTTGAACGTATCAAGTACCTTGGAAATAAGTTTTTTGGCTTCCGGTGCTTTAAGATGGAATTCACGGTCCCCGGTCTTATATCGGCCATTCGCACCTCGAAATACAACAGCATCCCCTTCGTTGAGAAACATTTGCGCGGCACAGCAGGCGTACTCTTTCGGATCGTTGGGGATCGTCTTGAATACAAGGCCAATATAACAAACGCCTGGTCGAACATTGGCCACTTTCCATGGTGGTTCCGATTGGGTCTTGTAATAAAGGCCAGTTGCAATGTTCCACGCAACGGTTGCAGGATCTTGCAGGGGGCGGAGGGGCTTGTCAACCTGGTTCAGAAAATGATCCGGAGCGAGTGTTGTTTCGCGTATAAGTTGCGACGTATGCCCAAGCGCCAAGAGTCGTGCTTTTGCTTGACGGTGAAAGTCAGGCACATCGTCAAAGATATCCTCATCGCTCTGATCAATCACCCCTGCAAATAATGGCATGTCAAAGCGTTCCTTTTGCTTTTTGGCAAACGCACCTTTTACCAACTTAACCCCAGAACGCCTGGAGAGCGATTTACAGCGCTCAAAGATCAGTTCCGGAAGTATGAATAGCCAGACATCAATTTTGCGTTCTTCATTATGGTCGTGATACTCGACCTCTTGAATATAACAATCAACCGCCTTCCTTACAGCCTCATGTTGATTCTCAGTTCTGGTTGCATCATCAAGAGTAGCGTGGGCAATCTTTCTCTCAACAAAATCGCCAGGGCTGATTATGAGACCGAACGCCTCTTCTAACCCGGGGAAATTGGATAGATGGAGGCGATGTGCCTTATCCGTCTTGCCCGGTGGTGGAACCGCAATAAAGCCTCCTAACTTAATTGCCCAGTTCCGAAAGTAGAAAAGTCCTTTGTCTGTGCCAATCACACCAATAGAAATTTCCTTCGGTCGAACCGGACCCGAATGCGGGCCGTATAGAAACAGACCGTCCTTCGGGTGATCAGAAACCTGTCCATGCCCGAAAGCAAGATCCGGTTCTGTGATGTATGTGACCTCTAGTACCTTTCCCGGCAACTCCATTACTCGTCTTCCTCCGCATCAAAATTACCCAGCGTTGAAGCGTCCTGCTCTTCAGCTTCTTCCGGCATGGTGTCCGGCAATACTGTTGTGATTGGGGAAATTACAGACACAGGGTTTGCATCAAGTGAGAGAGAGCAGGAACCAGCAAGAGGTAGCTCAATATAGGGAGATGTGCCGGAAAGGAGCTCCAGAAAGGCCATGAGTCGCCCGTGCCATGCCTTGTTACGCCAGCCTTTGCAAATGCTCCGCCTGAATCGGTGTTGTTTGTCGGTGTCGTCGAATATCTTGCCCGCCTCTATTCCTGCGCGTTCGGCAAAAAGCACACGCGCCTTGATTTTGAAGTGAGGAAACGGCCAGAGGAATGGCGTAGCTGAAACGCCGTACTGCCACACTTTTCCCCCAGCGGCATTGCGGAGCATTGAAGACCGGCGGTGCTCCTGCGGTCCCCACGGTATTTTTTTACCAAGCGCGACCTGATCACTGGTAACGTGGAAACCTGTTTGCATCGAGAAGGGGTACTCATATAGGCCAATTGTGCGGCAGAGTCTTTCCCAACTCTTACGGAACATGGATAAGACAAGATTTTGAGCTTCGCGTGAATAGATACTAGGCGATTTGCTGCCCTCTTCCAAAATTTCCAAAAGGTTGTGCTCGGAATGTACGACAAACTTCCCAATAGAGGCAAAATGGCTTTCGATCTCATCCGGCATTGCGAAAGAAAAGAATCCGCGCTGATAGATTTCCGCAGGAAACAGACTGTTCTTACAGAACTCGTGCATTAACATGTGATTGATCGCGCCTGGGGGATGATAATAACGGATGCATTCCGGAACATGTGCAATCCGTAACCAGCTTGAGGTAAGGACTTCTGGCGATTCCTCAATCTGG
>JAJZPZ010000114.1 GCA_021847795.1 Nitrospirota bacterium | reverse complement strand
TACCATAATGACCAAAATAATCTTACACCCGCCAATACCATCACTATCAAAAACAGCGGCGGAACTCCGGGCGCGACATCCACACCGGGGGGCATACTGGAGTTCCGGGGGACGCAGATCGATCATCAGGGTGGAATAATACAGGTGGACGGCGGTACGATCAAGCTCGTCGCTACGGAAAAAGACATTACCCTGGGGAACGGCGCCCAGATACTTGCACAAGGTACGGCCGATATGCCGGGCGGCCAGGTCACTTTGCGGGCTGAGCACGGCAATATTGCTATGGCAGGGGCGATCGATGTGTCTGCCGGTTACACAAAGCAGAGCGATGGGATGTTGATAAGCCAGGGCGACGCAGGCAAGGTGACCCTGCTGGCTCCTGTGGGAAGCGTAGTGATCAGCGGCGCTCTTAAGGGAGCGGCAGGAGATAAAAAGGATTCTAAGGGAAATATAGCCGGCAAAGGGCATGGCGGGTCATTTGTCCTGAACTCGAACTGGATAGATCTGTCAGTGCTGAACGATAAGCTGAAGACAGGCGGCTTTAATGAGTCCCTTGATCTTCGGGCGCGGACCGGGAATATCGTTATCGCCTCTGACCAGACGCTGACTGCGCACCATATCAAACTGACCGCTGACGACAGCGCCTACGGCTATGGACAAATCAATGTTTATGGAAAAATTGATGCTTCAGCGAATGCGGTATATACGGACGGCGGGACAGTCGAACTCTATGCGCAAAACGATCTGAATATCCAAACCGGGGGACAGATTTCAGCCACTGGTTCCCAGGGAGGTAATGTTCACCTGAGTTCTGCTAACGGGTGGATCAATGTCAATCCCGGTGGAACGGTTGATGTTTCCGGCGGCTCGGGCGGGACTGTTTACCTGAGGGCCCAGCGCAACGACAACGACATGCAAATCAATTTGAGCGACTCCATCAGGGGCGCCTCAGCGGTCTACGCAGAGGCCGTAAGGACGTATAAAGCTTCAGACTTGTCGGACATTGCCTCATGGCTTCAAGATTCATCTGACTACTACAATGCCAATCAGGTCGTGACACGGCTCATGGGTGCGGCGCCGGCCGGCATCTCTTCTTTCCATCTCTTGCCCGGGATCGAGGTGGTCAGCGACGGCGATATTACCGTAGGGACATCGGTGGATTTGTCACCTGCGCGATATCAGACGCAGTTCGACACTGATATCCGCAAGATCGGCGCGGAACCCGGCGTCCTGACCATCCGTACAGCGGGGGACCTAAACGTCAAATCCAATCTTGTGGACCATCCCACGTATGTAAATAAACTTATTGCTTCTCCTGTCCGTGACTCCTGGGGTTTCAACCTTGTTGCAGGAGCTGACAAACGGAGCGCAAACTATATGTCCGTAAACACGAAGGGCACGGGAAACCTGAATCTCCTGACAGACCCGGGTAATCCAGGCGGTACCGGCACACTGGTTTACACCGAGAGCGCCCCCATCCGCTTTGCATCGGGGAGAGACACGGTGCTCGGTACGGGATACGCAGCCGGCTACATGATAAACAACGATTTCAAATACAACCTCGCTTCCTATGACGGCACTATCCAGGGAAATGCGGGGCGTGACCTCATTATCAACGGCGGGGCCATCCAGACGGCTACCGGGGCCATTGATATAGCCGTCGGGCGGGACCTCCAGCTATCCGGTTATGCTACTATGGGCGCAATCCGTACAACCGGCCAGACCACGGCAACCAAAATGGTAAACAACCAGGTCCAGCCGGACCTGACGCAATACTGGAACTATACAGGAGGCGGTAATATCACCCTCGATGTTGGCCGGTCTGTTGCGCGGGTCAGCTCAGCGGGACTGTTACAGCCTGCCGTGCAAGTGAAGTCGTGGGATTTATATTATTTCGATTCTATTATTCCTATCAACGGTATTAGACCTCTTGGCAACGTAACGGATGGCAAGAATATCATAGGCTTTACCTATAACGGGATCAATTATACAACTACAGTCAAGGCAAAAAGCTATTTATTGGCTCCGCGTTCAAATACTTCTAGTCTTGCCGCGGCATTGATGAACTATTTAAACTCAGCTACAGACAGTAAAGGCAACACCATCACCGGAAATCCATTTATTGTTGATTACAGTTCCCGTGGTAATGTATTGACAATTTCGAACAACTCAGGTTTCGATGTGACCAATTTCATGGCTACGGACGAAAATACTTTTAAACCCGTCTACTTGGGGATTCCTGCCGGCTCTACCACTATTTCCGGATCTTCTCCCATCGGCCACTGGGCGGCCGACTACACTAAAATTATTAATGGCCCGCTTAATGCAAACAACAACGGCAAAACGGTCAACGTCGATGTCACGTCCGGTCTGGCCACCATGGGCGGCGGGGACCTTAGCGTACGCACGGGAGCGGATTTCCTGGCCCAGGCAGGAACCTTCGGAAAGGGAAATCTTAACATATATGCCGGCGGGGACATCAGGGGCAGGTTCCTGAGCAAACAGGGGCAGGGGGAAATCCATGCCATGGGGAACTTCGGCGTCGACGATACGGTCAGCAAGACGGCGGAGAGACAGGTCATCGAACTCTTTGACAGCCGGATGTCTGTTACGGCCAATGGTGACATCTTCCTCGGCGCGGCGGTCAATCCCACATTCGTGAGCACCCTGCGCGACTCCCCCTCGCTTCGGATTTGGGACCTCTCTTATAAGCAGAATACAAGCATCAGCCTCAAGGCGGGCCGCAATGTGACGTACTTCGGCGAGGCGCCCTCTGATTATAACGGGTATACTGATAACTCACGGCTTACAATCCTGCCTGCGACGGTGAATATGGAGGCAACAGGGGGGGATATCCGGTTGCTCAATAACATGACACTCACCCCGTCGTTCCGTGGGAACCTCCGCCTCTGGGCTGGCGGCGTTATCGACGGATATAACAAAAAAGCAATATCGAATTATGAAAATCTTTCCTCTGTCCTTATGTCCGATGAAGCCCCTGATTATGTCTACGGCGTTTTCACCACAACAGGCCCGGAATTCTCTACTTGGCTCACGGATCTGAAGGGTTACTACACACACGGGCTCTACAGGAGTGACGACAACAGCGCCCCGGCGCTGCATACAGGAACAAAAGACGACACGGCGCCTGTCGTAATTCATGCGGATCAGGACATTCGGAGAGTGAAACTTTTTCTGCCGAAAAAAGCTGAAATAACGGCAAAAGGCGATATCACCGATACATGGTATGTAGGACAGAACGTGGGCGTCGGCGATGTCTCGAAGATCGTGGCAGGACGGGACATCAAACTTCTTTATACCGATAATGATGGTGGTTCACAAAATGCTGGATCCGGCTTTCAGCAGGCCGGTCCCGGTGCATTTATTGTCCAGGCGGGCGGCAACATCGATCTGGGGACATCAGCTGGTATTCAGACGAACGGCAATGCCTATTATGACGCGCTTGGAAGCCAGGGGAGCGCCCTTTTAGTCATTGCAGGATATAACCAGGGCATGACCGTAGACGGGACCCAGAGCTTCTTTGGCCAACTGCGCAGTGCGGGAACCGACTATAGTTCTCTTATGGCAAGCGGGCAGAAGGACCAGGCTGCCGCGCTCCTTCAGCAGACCAGGGCGACGATGTCCCGGTTCCTGGGAGCGCCGTCCGACGGCTCAGGAGATATCAATATGAACTATTCCAAGATCGAAACCGTGATGGGAAAGTCTGACATGTTCATCGTTGCAAACGGCAGCCTGAATGTCGGGAAGACCGCTTTTTTATCGAAGGACGAAGCGAATGACCAGCAGAAGAGCACCGGTATCATGACCGATAGTGGTGGGAAGATCAATATCTTCACGAGACTGGATGTGAATGTGAACGAGTCACGGGTGATGAGTTTCTTCGGCGGCGACATAGCAATCTGGAGCGACCAGGGAAGCATCAACGCGGGCCGCGGTTCGAAGACAGCGATGAACACTCAGGCGCCGAAAAAACAGTGGGTAAACGGTAAGAAAGTCTGGGTGTTTACTCCCCCTGCCGCAGGCAGCGGCATCCGCGCCGTGACATACGACCCCGACGGCCCGGCAGGACCGCTTACTGCTCCGAATCCCGGAGACATATATCTTTTTGCTCCCAGCGGCATCATCGATGCGGGGGAGGCGGGCATTTCCGGAGGGAAGGTCGTACTGGGGGCAACGCAGGTGATCAACGCTGCAAATGTCAGTTTTTCCTCAGGCTCCATCGGCGTGCCGCAGACAGCGGCTGCTACGACCGGCATCGGCGCCCTCTCCGGCGCCGGAACAGTGGCGCAGAACAGCCAATCTATGAGCTACACATCCGACGGAGTCGCTGCGCAAAGAACGGCACAGGCAGCAAAGATGATCGATGATATCCTGCTGAGCTGGGTGGAAGTGAATTTTGTTGACTTTGTTCAAAACGAATAAGGAGGAATAAAGGAAAACAGTGCAAATGTACAGGAAAGCTTCTATTTTAACAAGACGTTTGTTGACAAAGATATTAGTCGGAGGGGACTGTCCCGGTGCTTGGGTGGCAGCGATTGTCGGACTGATATTGCTCTTCGGTGTGCTGGATGTTCCGAGCGCGCATGCGTGGTGGGATGGGAAGTGGAAGCAGAGGGAAAAGATCCAGTTCGATGTTTCATCCAAGGGCGCTGATTTCAAGGACAGCCTCACCGACGTGCCGGTGCTTGTCCGCCTTCATACGGGCAACTTCAGCTTCTCCGGCGCCAAGGAGGACGGCTCTGACCTGCGGTTCGTCAGCGCCGACGATAAATCCCCTTTGAAGTATCATGTCGAGAAGTTCGATCCCAGGGAAGAGATCGCCCTGATATGGGTCAAGGTTCCCAGGATATCCGGGGGCACCAACCAGGATTCCATCTGGATATATTACGGCAACTCCTCGGCGACTGACGGACAGGAAGCGGGCGGCACCTATGACGTGAACCAGGTGGCTGTCTATCACATGAGTGAGAAGGACGGCAACCCGAAGGACGCGACGGCCTACGCCAACCATGCCGCGTCGTTTTCAGGGAAGCTGGGGCTTCCTGCCGTTGTGGGAAGCGGCGCCCATTTCGGCGAGGGCGGCGGCATGAAGATCGCGAAATCCCCGTCCCTGAATTTTGCCAAGGGATTCACCTTTTCCGCATGGGTCCGGCTCAACCAGGCAACAGGCAATGCGCATCTCTTTTCCTGGGATGACAGGGGCCAATCCCTTGTGGTCGGCATTGACGGGACAAAGGCATACTGCAGCCTGGCCTCGGGCAAAGGGCAATCCGCGATGACACCGAAAACAGCGGCTTTGACTCCGAAGCGCTGGCACCATCTGGCAGTGACCGTTGACCCGGAGAAGCAGGTCACCCTGTATCTCGACGGCAATGAAGCTGCATCAGCCAAGTTCAAAGGGGCAGTGCCTGAGCCTTCCTCGGACATCGTTATCGGCGCTGCTTTTACGGGGGACCTGGACGAGGTGCAGTTGTCGAATGTTGCCAGGCCGGCAGGCTGGATGAAAGCGGCCTTCCAGGGACAGGGGCCTGACGGCGTGCTGACATCTTACATGGAGGAAGAATCAGGCGGAGGCGGAGGCGGCGAGTCGCTGACCATCCATCTCATGAAGGTCATAATCAGGACCATCACCCTTGACGGATGGCTCATTATCGGGTTCCTGGTCCTTATGGGAAGTGCGTCGGTCTACATTTTCAAGCTGAAGATCACCATGCTCCGGCAGGCCAAAAAAGAGAATGAAACATTTTTCCAGTCCTTCCGCAGCATCGACCATCCCCTGGGATTGCTCGAAAAGGACCAGGAGTTTACAGGATCGTCGATCTACCGGGTCTACCGGGTTGGATGCGAGGAATTGAAGACCTTGCTGGAGAGAAAAGGGGGATCGTTTAAAAAAGGGAGCGGACTATCGGAAAGGGTCATGAACGGTTTCAAGGCAGCAGTTGAGAAAGCTGCCATGTACGAAAGCAGGAAGCTGTCGAGCGGAATGGTTGTCATGAATATGAGCGTTGCGGGAGGGCCGTTTCTTGGGCTGCTCGGCACGGTCTGGGGCGTTATGAACACCTTTGCCGGCCTTGCGGAGAGCGGCGAAGCGAACCTCGCGGCCATTGCGCCGGGTGTTGCTTCCGCGCTTGCCTGTACCATGGCGGGACTCCTGGTCGCAATCCCCGCACTGTTCGCCAGCAGTTATCTTACCGGCCTGATGAGGGACATGAATGCCGACGTGAATGTATTTATCGATGATTTCATTCTCAAGCTGGAAGAGGAAGGGGGAGATGTCTCATGAGAAGAAATCCCTATGATGACCATGAAGTGTACGATGAGATCAACGTGGTCCCCATGCTGGACCTGGCCTGGAACCTCCTGCTTGTCTTCATGATCGTTGTGACGGCGTCCGTGCAGGGGATCAGCGTCAACCTTCCCAAGGCAAGCGCAGCTGCAGGAAAGGTCAAGGCAACGACAAAGGCGATCACCATAACCGCGGACGGGACCATCTATCTAGACAGCTTCCCGGTGAACATGGGAGACCTGGAGAACAGGCTCCGGCAATACAAGGCGGCTGATCCCAATTTCCCGGTGGTGGTCCGGGGGGATGAAAAGATAGCGTACAAAAGCGTCATCGAAGTGCTGGACCTGCTGCAGAGGCTTGAGATAACACAGCTTGCGCTGGTGACGCAAAAACTCGTCAAGTGACAAAGAATGAAACAACAGCCAAAGGTAGGCGCCTCTAAGCGAGAGCACAGAGAAAGATAATGATAGATAAAAGCAAAAGATTTTTTTCTGCACTCAGTGTCTCCCTCTGTGTGCTCTGTGGTTAGGTTTTTGACTTATGTCAGATAAACAAATAAAGAAGAAGTCTGCTGTGCCATGGGGCCTCATTGCCGTGATGGTGATCCTGGCCGGTGCAGCGGTGTATGTCGTGAAGACTGTTTTGTCCGACGATAGTCCGAAGAAAAAAAATAACGTTACCACAGTGACCCTTCTGAAACCGCCTCCGCCTCCGCAGGTAAAGGAGAAGCCGCCGGAGCCGGAGCAGGTCAAGCAAGCCCAGAAACAGGAGGTCATCGCCCAGGTGCCTCAGAATGCAGCCCAGCAGGACAGCAAGCCCGCCGGGGAACCGGATAACGCGCCTGCCGGTGATAACCTGGGGGTGGATGCAGAGGGATCGGCCGGGGGCGATGCCTTCGGACTGGTCGGGAAGAAGGGAGGAAGGGGCCTCATCTCCGGGGGCGGGGGTAACGGCCTTGGAAAGTTGTCACTTAGGGCCAAATTCGCCTTTTACACCCAGGCGGTGGGGACTGAAGTCCGGAAAAAGGTGTTGAAACGTTTGGATGAAAACGGAGGGATGCCGAGAAATAAGCTCCAGACAGTCGTGCAGATAACATTGGATGTCAAAGGTGTCATTGTTCAATTCTCGATTATCGGTTCGTCGGGAAATCAAAAGATGGACGAAGCGGTCAGGCAGGCCCTCAGTAATATTAAAGTCAGCGATCCCCCGCCGGACGGTATGCCGCGGACTATGATCTTTAAGATTAGTTCCCAAGGCTGATATTTTACGGGTAAACCGCGCCTGTAGTTTGTGAGAGTGAAGAAATACTGAAAAAACAGGTGATTATCAGTGATCCGGCATTCTTCATAAATTCTTAAATAGATTGACACGGAATCGTAACATGGTTTTAACAAAACGATGTTAACATAATCGTTAATAATTAAAAGCGAGGTATCAATATATGGCATCATCAGCTTTCTCAGGCATGAGAAGAGATATCTGTGTGGGTGTTCTGGCAATACTTTTTCTGACCTCTTTCGGATGTGCAACCGCTCCCAGACCGGTGACTATTGAAAACGAGAGCACGCCATCCCGGAATGATGCTGCCGTGAAGGACCCGGCCAGGGTGACAGAAGATCTCAATAAACGTATTCAGGAACAAGGCAAGGGCGGGGTCAGGCAGGAGCTGCCCATGGAAGCCGGGAAAGGGGAAACGGCGGCGGCTGCTCCGGAGTGGGCCAGGCGGGTCCGCTTTGGCGGCGACATCCGCCTGCGGGATGAGAATGACCACCATGAAAAGAATAATTCCGAACCTGCCCGTCCAGCCATGCCGATATCGGTTGCCTATGAGAGGGCACCATCCCGGAAAGAACCAGCTGACCGGAGTGTTGCGGAGCTGGCGGAACTCCTGAAAAGCAAGAACGTAATCAGCGCTGATGAAGCCGCCCGCTTTACAGAGCACTATGCGACCCCGGTTGCCGGAGGGCAGGGCACCCTGCCGGCGTCAGAGGGTGTGGCGGGCCTGGCGGCCCTGTTGGAGAGTAAAAACGTAATCAGCGCCGAAGAAGCCCTTAGCTTTATGGGGCGCAATGTGACCCTGGCTTCCGGGGGGCAGGGTGATGCTTCAGAAATAAATGACAAGGGGAAAATCGATAAGATCACCGCAAATGTTACCCGGGAACTCATGAAAGGCCTCCGGGAAAGCGAGAAGGATCAAGTCGAGAAGATTACGGCCAGAGTAACTGAAGAGGTCAAGAAGGGACTCTGGGAACAAGTGAAGAGCGAAGTGCTGCAAGACTTACCCAAGGGAGTAAAGAAAGGGGACATGTCGGCCGGCGGGAAAGACGCTTTCACATCTGATAAAGAACAGATCGTCGAGCTCAACCAAAAGGTATCATACGTTGAACAGAAGGTTGCGGAGCTGTTATATGGCGGAAAGGTTGCGGAGCTGGCTGCCGCTGCTCCGGAGCAGACCAGGCGGATTCGTTTTGGCGGCGATATCCGCTTGCGGTATGAGAGTGATCGCTTTGACAAGAATAATGCCATTTTCCTTCAACCTTCCAACCCGACTCAGGTCATGAATACGACGAGCACCCAGGATCGCTTCAAATATCGGGTTCGGGCCGGAGTTGAGACAGACATCGCTGAAGACATGACTGGAAACGCAAAGATGCAGGGTGTTTTTCGCCTCTCTACAGGCAATACGTCAAACCCTGTTTCGACCAATACTCTTTTAGGGGTCTATTTGAACAAGTCCAATGTCGTCCTGGATCAGGCCTATCTTAAGTTTACGTGGAAAACAATGGGTGATGCCCCCACAGTCTATACCGTATACGGGGGAAGGATACCTAACCCCTGGTTTTCATCTGACCTCGTGTGGGACTCTGATTTGAATTTCGATGGTCTTGCCCTGAACGTGAAGAAACCCCTTACGGATACGGAGTCATGGACATCCTTTCTCACCGCCGGCGCTTTTCCCTTACAGTATGACGACTTCTCAAATAAAGGCAAGTGGCTCGCTGCCGGACAGGTGGGAGTGGAAAGGAAAGACCGGACAGGCGTTGCTGCCAGAATAGGTGCAGCTTACTATTATTACAGCAACATCACCGGTGTGGCCAATAATCCTCTTAATCCCGGTGCGACCGACTGGACGGCGCCCATGTTTCAACAGAAAGGGAACACCCTGTTCAATATCAGCGCGGACCCAACCGCCATCAAAACGGCCCTCGCTTCAGAATTCAAGGAACTCAACCTTACGGGGACCCTCAATATCGGTTTCTGGGACCCTGTTCATATTGTTCTTCTGGGCGATTATGTGGAGAACCTCGGGTTCAATAAATCCAAAGTCGCCCGGTTGACAGGCCTTAAAGCGCCCACAAAGGAAACTACCGGGTACCAAATCGGGATGTCGGTAAGTCGCCCGGCCATTGAAACATACGACCGGTGGAGTCCGCCCTGGAAGATGTTTCTCAATTATAAATACTTGGAATCCGATGCCGTTGTGGATGCATTTACCGACTCGGATTTCCATCTTGGAGGCACCAACGCCAAGGGCTGGATTCTGGGAGCCGAATACGGACTGATGAAGAACACCTGGCTGACGCTTCGATGGTTGACGTCAAATGAGATCAGCGGACCACCGCTGAGAACCGATGTGCTCCAGGTGGATTTCAATGCAAAGTTCTAGGTCTGGAGGAATCAGATGAAAAAACTGCCCCAGCTTTCAAAAATCATAATTCCTGCAGCTGCCCTTATGATCGGCCTGACCATCGGATTTGGCGTGAGCCATATTCAGATGAAAAAGGAACAGAAGGTTTTTCAGGACAAGATCAAAGAGGCGAACAGGAAAATCACCTATATACAGAGAAAGACGACAGAGGAAAAGACCGAGGCAACCGCTTTTATGGAGCAGCAATATCAGGCCGACCTGGACAAGTTCCGGAACGAAAAAAAGACCCTGGGCGGACAAGTGGGAAAATTAAAGGAACAGACGCAAAAGCTGGAAATGAAGGCCAGGGATTCGGATGAGGCATTTGCCAAGACTAAAAAAGAGATCCAGGAGATAGAACGGAACAACAAGAATCTGGACCAGGAGCTGAAAAAGATAACAGGGGAGAAGCAGGCCCTTCAGGCTGAGTTGAGAAAGACAACAGGGGAGAAGCAGACCCTTCAGGCTGAGTTGAAAAAGACGACCCGGGACCTTGGCCATTGCACGTCGAATAATGCCGAGCTCTGCACCATCGCGGAGGAACTCGTAAAAAAATACCGGAACAAGGGATTAGGGGC
>JAJZPZ010000004.1 GCA_021847795.1 Nitrospirota bacterium | reverse complement strand
GCTGACACCGCTGCTCAAGCCACCGGTTATCCCGACATAAGGCGCTGAGTCGCAATCATCAAACCTGATGAACCTGTACCTCTTCCATCCATGGGGGACAGCGACATGACAGTATTGACACGCCCTGCCGTTGTGTCTGGTTGTATGCAGGTTGCTGCCCATAGCGATGAAACCAGTGTTCGTAAAGTTAGGGTCATGGCAGTTGAAGCACCAGACTGTTCCGCTGCTCTTGGATACTGAGTTGTTCCACACTGTGTAAGTGCTCCCGCTCGGCGTCTTGAGCAAAAATGGGTATGCAGACCCATGCGGACCCTCGGGCGTTGAAGAGGATTTTCCGTCCATCCCGTGGCAGCTGCTGCACCTGAGTTTGGCGGTCCTTATCTGGGCATGCGTGGCCCCGGACAACGAGGGCTCCATTACCCCTATGTAGGTACTATTGAAATTGCCGTACGACGTGCTCGCCCTCGGTATCTGGGTGCTTGCTGCAAGCGGGCCATAAGAATTGCAGCCTGTCCCGTTTGAAGGAAGGGCTGCAGCAGTTGTCTTATCACCCTCCACATAATGGTGCGAATAGTTGTTTACATTGAATTCCTGGGCCATATTGGTCTGCTGCCATGCAGCGCTGGGAGTAGGATTAGGCGCATTAGTAGCTGCGCCATACGCCCAGTTGGAATGACATTTAAAGCAAAGCTTATAATCGAGATAAAGCGTTTGTCCATTGGGCTGCGTAACTGAAGTGGAAACATCCGCATTCGCGGTAAAATTGCCGGTCGCCAAATCCGTAAAATTAGTCGGATTGCTGCTGATGGTAACCCCATCGACTCCCGTCAGTTCCGAAGCTGCCGTCGCCGCATGAGGGTTGTGGCAGTCGACACATTCGGCATGGCGGTTAGTGCCGCTGAAGGCGCCGCTGTTGTATGTCGTCGTGTTTTCCCATTCGAGATGCTTTCCGGCTACTGAATACGTGGGATGCTTATATACCTTGCTGAAAAGGGTCCTCACGTCCTTTGTCCCATGAGTTCCATCATGGCACATGTCGCAGAGAATGCGGTTCGTATAATCACTTGTGTTGTAATCGGCACGCATGAAGAGCATGCTTGGGATAACACCGTTGCCATCGTTGTATCCATGGGGATTATGGCAATTGACGCAGTTTCCTGCGTCGGTAACCGGCGGCCCGGGAGGAACCGCATTAGGACTCCATGTCATTTGGCTGCCCGTAAAATGCACGGAAGCGTTATAGACCGCCTTCCCCATATATATGCCATAGCGCCCGTATCCAAGCCCTTTCCCTAAACTGAATGTTTCGTGGCAGGCATAGCAAAGCTCGTTTGTCTTGTTGGTTCCGCCAAAGTTTGATCTGAAAAGCGTGTAGGATGTTGCACCTTCAGTTGCGGGGGGGATCGGCTCTGTCCCATTGATACTCGCATGCTGTTCATGACAATGGCCGCAATGGCCTTTAGGGTAGGTATTTCCCGCATCCGGAAATGGAGAACTTGTCACAGCAGAGCGGTCTGCTCCATTCGTTACACTATTGACAGTTCCATTTCCATGCAATGTAGTAATATATGTTCCTCCCCCTGCTATGCCCGGATACAGAAGCCAGGCAGACAGTATCCCGGCGACTGGAAGCAATGCAGTTATAATGAGACTTTTCACTCTATTTCGAGAAACCGATCTCATTGTACGCCCCTTGCTCTTTTCATAGATTTTATGATGTTTCGCATTGTTTCCAGATCCCTTAATTCTTGCTCGTATGGCAGACATTGCATCCCGCAATCGCTGTTGCAAGGGTCGCGCTTTTGTAGTCCCATCTTATCGCCTTATAGTACGGCGATGCATGCGCCCTATGGCATGAAAGGCACATGACTACGGCAGTCCCTCGTGAGGGATTCTGCGGGTCCGTATACGCCACGGGGGCCGTATTATTATACGTTGTAGTCGGATTATATGCGTTGTATTCAGTGGCGCCCTGCGGCAGCAGGATATCGGTCGGATGCCTTACCCATGGGCTTGCGCTTCCGACACCTGAAGTGCTGTGGAAATTCCCATGGCATTCGCCGCAGAGGAAACTCATACTGGTTGTGTCGCTAAAACTTGTAGCGCCTTTATAATCGTTGTGATTGGTCGTTGTTTCCTGCTCCCAGTCGGCGTCTTCCTTACCTGCTATCCCCAGCAGGAATCTGTAATTCTTCGAGATATCTGTAAGACTTCCTGTTAATGGAGGAGCCGCTTTCCCATGATGCGCGCCTTTCATAGCTGTAATTTGATTAGCCTGTGCCGTATCACCGCTCTGGCGTCCATTGTGACCGTGACACCCGTTAGTCCCTGCACAGGATATCTGCCCTCCCAGGGCTGAGCCCCCTGGAGGAGTGTTTCCCAGTGTCGCATCAGCAGTCGTTACTCCCAGCACATTATGCCCCAAATCCTGATCGACACTCTTCACATAGTAAAAATTCCCTCCGGCCAGGCCTTTGGCGCTGTTATAGGTCGGGGCAACAGAGTTGTACACAATAGGCGCATTCGTGACCGGGTCCTTCCAGGTTGTCGCATTTGTCGCTGTGTGACAACCCAAACAGCTGTACTTGAGAAGTCCATTATAAGGAGTATTGGTAGGAACACCGTTGTCATCCGTTGCCATGGCCGAGCCATTCTGGCTATTATGCATGGTATGGCAGTTGACGCAATCCCCGGTGACATTGGCCTGTGCTTCCGTCATAAGCGCCAGGGCAAACAATGCGGCAAGGACAATTACTTTATATGTTTTACATTTCATACGTTATACTTTCTTCTCAGGCCATTACTTATTACCATTATCTCAAGAAACTTGCAATAATTATGCCAAGCACACAGGTTACAACATAAAACTATTAACTCATATATGGGTAAAAAGCAACAAAATTAAACCGTTGCGCACTTTCCGTCCTTTCCCGCCACCCCATAAAACCCAATAATTGATATGTAAAAGCATGCAAACAGGGGAAAAACACGATCAGAACATCCTGTAGTCGGGTCGGGAAGACCGGGGATACTAAGTGAAAACACTTCATCATTTATTTTCTGCGCGAAATAACGCACTAAAAAAAACGTTGTTAAGGTTTTCATTACAATCCTCCTGGCGCTTAATTCTCTCCAGTCCGAAAACAGCCGGGGATTTATTTATTATGGCATTGTATGCAGAGCTGGCGTTTCCGGTCAAAAGTCAGCATAAATTCAGCAGGGGCGTCATGCATACTATGGCATGAAAGGCAGGTGATCGGCTTGCCGTTCCGCGGGTCAACAGTGCCTGCCCCAAGCGGATGCGTGATTTTATGCTGTGTCTCATGGCACCGTGCACATGTTTGGATCATGTCAGCCCGCAGATAAAGCGGCCGGCTGGAATGCATCGGCATATGGCATTCAAAGCATTTCCTGTCCCTGATAGGCACACATTTTATGTTCTTCAGTGTCTTTTCCATGGAAACCATCTTCTTTTCGGTGCTCTCATGACATGTGATGCAGAGTTTTGTCTCGTTTACCGTCATCTTATTCGTTTTAGATGCGTGATAGCTATGGCACATGGTGCAGGCGTTCTTTTCCTTGCTTCTGTGGACATCGTTGTCCCTGTATTTCGAGGGGTCGTACTTATGGCAGCTGAAGCAGAGCTTTTCTCCGCTGAGTTTTGTCGTTATCGCCTTCCCGGATGTGATGGGATTATGGCACTGGTCACAATTTTTGCTTAAAAAAGCCGAATGGCCGTTCGGTCCGAGGAGGCCCTTGGCGCCCGAGCTGTGCCCGGCGTGGCATGTTGTACAGTCCATATCTTTTGTAAAGGAGGAAATCGAAACCCCGTTCACATTGCACCGGGCTCCATGGCAGCTCTTGCACACCTTGACCGGGGCGGCAGCCAGATGCCCCCTTTCGGAAGAGCCGTGGGGGTTATGACAGGATGAGCATTCCCCGCCCTTGAAAGGTTGATGGACATGGTTTTGTTTCAGCTGCTCCTTCATGTTCTCGTGGCAGGTCCAGCAGAGGTCCTTCTCCGGCTTGACCAGGAGGCGCCTGTTCGGGCTGCTGTGGGCATAATGGCAGTCGGTGCAGACTCCTTTTTTAAGCGCGCCATGCACGTAGCTCTTCTTCATGGCGGTTTTGATGTCTTCATGGCAGCTCAGGCAAAGCGGGATGATCGCATCCCTGACAAGGCCCTTGTAGTTGCTTACATGCATATCATGGCAGGCGCCGCATTTGCCCTGCTTGAAGGGAAAGTGGACATCCTTCTGCGCCATCTCGTCCTTCAGATTCGGGTGGCATTTCACGCAAATATCGGACAGTTGAGCCTTTACACCGGCAAAGACGGTCTCATGGGAGAAGGCTGCAAACGCGAATACGATGATTACCGCCAGGGACAGCATAAACCCTGCTTTGTGCGCTTTCCGGTTGTCGTGCTGTCCGGCGCGGGCGGATATGTATACCGGCTTACTCATGGCAGACCTTGCAGTCCCCGGTTGCAAAAGGATCGTGGGTAACACTTTTCAGAAGACCCGGCTTTTCGGTAACATGAGGCACATGGCAGGCGCCGCAATGCCCGATTTTTGCAACGGGCTCGCCGTGGCTCTTCAGCAGCCTCTCCGTATCTGCCGCATGGCATTTGAGACAGAGCGCCGGATCACTGTCATTGAGAAGGCCCTTCGATTCGGAAGAGTGGGAAAGATGGCAGCTTGTACAATCACCCTTGTCCATATCGATATGCCCCTTCCGTGCAGTAGTAGTGACGATTTTCTCATGGCAGTTAAGGCAGAGTTCTTTGGGACGGCTCAAAAGGAGCTTCTCAATCTTCGCCATGTGCGGGCTGTGGCAGACGGTGCATTTTCCCTCTTCGACCGGGGTATGTTTAATATTGCTCGAGTTCACACTGCTTTCCATATTTTTATGGCACTTATAGCAAAGCTCACGGGTCGGAGCGTTGGTAACTCCGATATAGTCGCTTGCATGAGGATTATGGCAGGTATCGCATGCCCTCTCCCTGAAAGGAGGATGCACCGCTTTCATATCGGTCTGCTGGAGCATTGATTTGTGGCAATCCGCGCAAAGCTGTTCGGCCGGGCTCTTCAACAGCCCTTTGTAATTCGAGGAATGGGGAGAATGACATAAGCCGCATTGCCTGTTGTTCACCGGAGTATGGACATATGTCTTAAGAAACTCCTTCTCCTCCTTCTTATGGCAGGTGTAGCAAAGGCTGCCCATGGAAGTTATGGTCATTTTCGGGTTATTGCTGCCATGCGGATCATGACACTTCGTGCATTCCGCATTCACAAACGGCTGATGCCCGTATTTCTCTTTCATGTCTTTTTCCATATCGGAATGGCAGGTAAGGCATATCTGTTTTTCCGGCACACGCAAAAAAAACTTGTTCTCCGACGCATGGGGGTTATGGCAGGCAATGCATCCTTTCTCTTTTATCGGGGCGTGCATGCTGCTCATTTTCAGGGCCTCGGCCTTCTTTTCATGACAACTTATGCAGAGGTCGTTCTTACCCATAAGAGTAACTTTCGGGTAGTCCGTAGCATGGGGACTGTGACAGCTCAGGCATTTCCCCTCTTCCACCGGGCGGTGCCTGTATGCCGCCATGTAACTCTTTTCCTCTTTGGCGTGGCAGGTATAGCAGAGCTTTGCGCCGTCAGCCGCAACGCCAAAGGGATTCGCGTCAGTCGGTTTGTTATGGCACGATTCGCACTTGCCCTTTGCCAAGGGTTCATGGACGGATTCCCTCAGCAGTTTGCCATTCGTCGAGCTGTGCGCCGTATGACATCCCATACACTTGCCGTTCTGCACGGGATAATTCCTGTGGGCCTGCTTGAAAGCGCCGTCACCGAAATTGTGGCAGGTCTTGCAGAGTTCGACCTCCTCTTTTACAAGGCTGAATTTATAAGGGGAACCGTGAGCCGCATGGCAGGTGAGACATCCGTCCATGAGGGGCTTGTGTTTGGTAGCGCGCGTAAAGGTGGCCTGGTCATGGCAGGTGTAGCACAGGTCGTTCCCTGTCTTTTTCAGGAGCGCCTTATTGTCGGAAGCGTGCGGGCTGTGGCATGGTATGCATTTGCCCTGCTTCAGCGCAGTATGCACATGGGACGTCTTCTCCATTTTCGCAGACATCTGGGTATGGCACAGGTAGCACAGCTTGTCTTCATCCCTTTCCTTAAAGGATTTCACGGCAAGTTTTCCGTGCCTGATGTGGCAGGCTTCGCACTCCTGCTTGCCCACCGGCGCATGCACGAACTTTTTCCGGAACTCCGCCTGCTTTTCCTTATGGCAATCAATACAGGGCTTCGGGGTAAATCCGCCTTGCCTCACCACTGTATCGTCGGTGACGCATGCGGAAAGCACTCCGATGATAAAAAGCAAAAAGAGAACAGCGCAGCTTTTCTTCAGGGGACGTTTACTGTTTTTCAAAATCGTAATATATCTCATACATGCAATTGCTGATTATTATCCTTAAATGACTTTACGATGTCAAGTGATCTCACTTTTTAAACTTCCGTTCAAACTCCCTGACCGCGTCTTCCATGATCTTTATCTTGGAACCCTGCTTCAGTTGCTCGATATATTTATCATACAGGTCCTTCACCTGTGAATCGAAATAAGCCTTTGTGACCACGTCCTTAACAGTATCAAAATCCTCCACCTGTTCCGCAGACCTTGTCACGAGTTGCAATATTCTGTACTGGGAATCGACTTCCAGGGCGGGGCTTGTCTCTCCATCCTTGAGCTTCACGATGATTTCACGCACGTTTTCCGGCAAGCCTTCCTTTGCAAACCACCCGGCATCTCCCCCATTGTCTGCCACGGAGTCGATTGACTTCGTCTTCGCCAGCCATGCAAAATCAGCCCCGTTCCTGAGGCTGTTCACCACATCCTCGGCCTCCTCTTTCGTCTTCACGGTGATCTGCTGGATTCTGTACAACGTGGGCTTAAGGTAGTCTTTCTTATGGCCGGCGTAATAGTCCTTGAGAATTTTATCCGTGATGACGATTTCGGGAGCTATCACCTTTTTAAAGAAAGTCCTCTTGAGCAATTGGTCCCTGTAATTATTTATCATCTCCCTGAGGTCGGGCTGCTCGTCGTAACGGCGCCTCAGCGCCTCATGATCGACGACCTTGAAATCGATCCAGGAGTTTACGATCTCTTCCTTTATTTTCCCGGAATCAGGCTTCTTGTCCGGGACCGCCCCGTGATTTTCCTGCCCTGCCGCCGCCACTACGTCGGAGACCGTCAGCACGTAATCATATACCCCGGCGACGACGTTTTTGTCCTTTGCCCACTTCTCCATCTCTTTCTTGTCCCCGTCGATCTTTACGGATGCGAGGAGGTCCTTGTTGATCTTTACAGGCGCGGCCTTGCGGAGTTCCTTGAGGTACTCGTCACCCCTCTCCTTTTCCCTGAGCTTGGTAATGTTCCTTTTTATGCCGTCTCTTACCTTGCCGAGGTCCTCTGCAGGAGCTTCCTTCCTGCTGATGAGCCGGATAAGATAATACTTCTTATTCATGCCGACAACATCGCTGAACTCCGACGGCTTGAGCTTCGAGACAACCTCCAGCAACTGGGGAGACAGGGCCCTCCGGGGAAGCGTAAGCTCTCCCCCGTCCTTCTTTGATTTGTGTTCGGAGATCTTTTGAGCCAGTTCCTTGAAATTCCCGCCCTTCTTTAACTGCTCCAGCGCTTTTTTCGCAGCGTCCTCTGAACTCAATTCTATAAAGCCGATCTCGTACTTCTCGTAATCCTTCCTGTACTCCTTCAGGATGTCGTCGTCGGTTACAGATACTTTTTTCCTGATCTCATCATCATAAAGCCGCGTCACCGACTCCCTTACGATATAAGCCTTAAGAGCTTCCTGCACTTCAGGGGTATGTTCAAGATCCATGCGGCGCGACTCCTGGATAAACAATCTGTCGTTTATCAGTTTTTTCAGGTACTCATCGAGGTCCAGCTTTCCCGTTTGCGCGAGATTCTCCTTGCGGTGCTCTATATTCAGCGCGTACGCCAGGTCGTCTTCGGAAATATTTTCTCCATTGACGACGGCAAACACCCTCGCCTTATGGCTCGTTATGCAGCCGCCTGCGCCGGCAAGCAACAGCAGGCAGGAGGTCGTGAAAAAAATCCTGATGCTTAATGTTTTAATATTTCTCAAAACCATTTGGCTTTCCCCATCCTCTTTATTAATTTTGAGATCACCTTCCGGGCCACCTCATCTACGGAACGCAGCTTGCCGAAATCGAGAATAAATATATCATCGTCTCCGTTCAAGTGATAACTATCATACCATAAAATTCTTTTTTTCCGGGCATCTATAAGCCTGATGTTCAGGGCGACTTCAGGCGGAGAGGAAGCGTCATTCTTCTCAGAAAAGACCTCGACCGTTCCTACCAAAAAACCATCAGCGTCCAGGTCCCCTGAGAGGAAATCCATGTTCTTGTAATCCAACTCTCCTTTTTCCCTTATGCGCTTTTCGACAATCGCTTTCCTGATATCTCCGTACTCAAAGGGTATGTACCGCCTGTCTTTGAAGAGCTCCCCGATAAACATATAGGTAATCGCTGCGCCTGCGTTTTTCGCCTTGCTCCTGTTCTGAAAAGGCATCACCGCAATTTTATACGTTGATTCCACTTCCTTACGCGGCGGATTCATATTGAAAGAGGCAAGCAGCCTTTTAATGACGACAGGGACCAATTTGTCCAGGGTCCCGATCCTGCCCAGCCCCAGGATGCCGGTAAAATCATCCCCTGTTGCTGAAGCGTTGTTCGCCCATAAGAGAGAGCCGTCAGCAGTGCTGACCAGGCGGAGCGACAGCCCGGCCTCCGGGTTGTCCTTTTCGGAAAAGGAAGTGACGGCGCCCAGCACAACGGCGCTCACCTGCAGTTCCTTCCCGAGCTTCACGGCCAGGTCTTTTGAGATGTATCCGGAAAACCTGAACCTTTCCCTGAGCAGGAAGGCGTCCACGCTGCCGTCGTCCGCTATTTCGATTCCCCTCTTTTCGAGCTGTCCTTTCAGTACGGGAAGAATCTTATCGAGGGCATTTTTGTTTTCACTGAGGTTTTCGAAGGGGAAAAAAGCGATTTTGCCGGCGCCGTGGTTTTTTTCAGCAGGGGATGTCGCTGCATAAGACGGGCCGGTGGAAAAAAGCAGCAGGCAGAGCAAAAAAACGATGGGTCCGCAATCCTTTCTTCCCACGGCGTTCCCGTTAATACTTTGTCAGCGTCTGGAGCGTGGCTCTCACGATCTTGAGCACGCTTTCGCTCAAAGTGTCGGTCCTGGCGCCGAAATGCCGCGCCATAAAACCCGCCCCCCCGGTTGTCCTTGTGGCCGACCAGATGATGCTTCCGGAACCTGCGTCAGCCAGCATAAGCGTAATGCTTATTTCCGGCGCCGACACGTTCCCAACCCTCACTTCTCCGAATTTTTCGACTGATCCGAGGACAAAGGCCTGCACTTTCAGGGTATTGCCCAGGGCCTTCAGCTGTTCCGTAGTCAGCGCTGATATGGATTTGGGTCCCATTTTATCAAGCGCGGCGACCACCTCTCCGGGCACGACAACGTCAGCCAGGCCTGAAGCCAGCAGTTCGCTGATGACCACCTGTCTCACCACGTCCCCTGCATACCTGTCACCCGTCAGGTTATCCATGGGAAGCACGGCGATCCTTTTGATAAAGCCGAAATCGACATCCTGGCGGATATGGTAGGTTGCAGTGCTCCCCCCCCCGCACCCGGGAACAAACACCATCATGCAAAGCATACAACCTAATAAGAAACTCTTCAGCAGGCCCACTGTTTTTCTCCTCATATTTTTTGTTCCGTTGTTTATCTCAGAGCAGCGTATTAAGGGCATTCCGTACCACCTTTCTTGCAGTCTCGCTCAGTGTCGGCCCTTCCGAGCCGAAGTGCCTGGTCCAAAAACTCGGCCCCTCCGAGGTGTTCCATGCAGACCATATTACATTACCGGTCGCCCCGTCAAGCAGGGTCAGGTGGATAGAAACCTCAGGATAGGTTGTTGATATCCCGTTGCTTATGCCGTATGCTTCGACAGAGCCCAGCATCAGGACTTCCACCCCCAGTGTTTTGGACATTTCCCGGATGTCCTTTATGGAAAGGGAGTTGAGGGACTTGATTTTCATGTCAATCAGTACGCTCGACACTTCGCCCGGCTCGACGACATCGACTCCCTTTGTCAGGATCTCCGCAATGACGAGCTTCCTTATCCTTTCCGCAGCCAGCCCGTCGCTTGTAAAATTCTCGATAGGCAGTACGGCGATCTTCCTGATCTTACCAGCGCCGGCATCGGGCCGCGTGTAGTACTTGGGCCGCACCCCGCATCCGTCCAGGGAAAAGAGCAGGCAGCTCAACACAAGAAACAGCGCTATACACGCCCCTGCATGCCCCCGGTTGCTCCGATGCTCTGTGCTGTTCATGAAATCAAGCATATTAAACGGACTATATTATAGTTGATCATTGCCAGAATCTGCAATTCAAATTTAAGCCCAGATTATAGCTCTTGGATTTCTTGTCCGTCTCGCTCTGAGTATAGCTGTACGACAGCTGAAGGTCCAGGAATTTCGTGATATACCAAATAGTATAGCTGCCCAGGGTGTCGCTGATCGAAGGGCCGGGAGAGGTCTGGGTATGCTGATAGTTCAGGTTCAGCTTGACTACAGGCAAAGGCAGCCAGTCTATCATGAGGCTCTCGGTTGTCGCCGCATTCCCGTCGGTATCGGATATCCTGAACGTGCCCGCCAGGTTTACCAGGCGGCTGGGCCTGTATGAAATGATCGTGCCGCCCTCTTTTGTCGTAGTCTTCGTGCCGGCCGATTTCGTATTGCTGAGCCCATACGTAAAGTTCGTGAATAATTTCGGCGTAAGGGGAGCGTCAATTGTTCCCCTTATGTATTGCGACGACGACGTTGTGCCGTCCGTAAGGTTCTTCGTCTGCTCTAACCCGATATCAGTCATCATATTGATGTCACGGTAGAGCTTTGTGCCGACATTCAGCAGTGTCGATTTGCTGGTTGACTGCATGGCGCTGAAATTGAAATTGTCATTTTTGATCAGCGTTAGGGTCGTGCTTACCGTCGGCAGGGGCGCAGAGCCCAGGGCAACGGAATAGATATTCGACGATACGTCCGTTTCCTTCTTGTTGTCGTATGCCTCGTTGCGCTGTATGCGGGCGGTAGCGGTCAGGAGCCTGTGGACCATCCAGGTTGAGGTGGCGCCGTAGGTCTTTGTAATATTGACTTTCGAAGTATCTCCCACGGCCCCATTCGTGTTCTTGGTGAATATATCGCTCGCGATTCCGCTGATGGAGCTGAATACGGATGCCGGGTTGTTGTCCGCCCTGTTGATCAGGTAGTTCAGGGCAAAATTCAGCTTTGATGTAGCCCGTATATTAACGTTAAGATTCAAACCCTGGTTGAAAAGCGTCGACACATCGGATATTTTCCCGGTATCCGGAATGATATCCGTTCCGTATGCCTCTATCTCGGTAACCAGGACGTCATTAATTCCGGTAATGGTCTTCAGCGTGACTAATTTGAAAAACAGCGCGCTCTGCGCGCTGTTGAAATCTATCTCATAGCGGTAGATATTGTTGATGGGATCGTACGCCGATATCGTAACCGACTTTATCGACACCTCCGACCATGTCCCCGCGATGTTTGAATTGCTCATGTACGCCTTCCAGTTAATGATATTCGAGAGGTCGGCATCCGCAGAAACGTTTTTATTCACATAGACAAAGAGCCTGTCAACACTGCGTTCCGTAAAAAGCTGCACTCCTATGTTCGTGAAATTAGTCCCGTTCTGCCCGATATTGAGAGCCGCAATGCCGTCAGTCAGATTGGTGTCAATCAGCGCAAGGTCGGAGTTCAGGACATCGACAGCAGGCTGCATCGCTGTCCCAACTGCGCGCAGGCCGGTCTGTAAAAGCCTTTTCAGGACATTGCTCCCTGTGTGGGACGCAAACTGCTGTGTCCTGTTCTGCGCATAGTTGCCCTGGTAAATCGCAGATACAACCGCCAGCCCGTCCTTCACAGACCTGGAATAGCCGATGTTATAGAGGCCGGAGAAACTATCGCTGATCGTTTTGGTCGTCGAAGCCATAGGGGTTTCAGTGATAGCCCTCGAATAATAGGCATTCATTGATGTGTCTATACCCTTATATGCAAATCTGTACCCGGAACTTGCCGAATATTTATCGGAAGTGGTATCCACATTCCTCGGGGTCAGGTAGTCATAATCCTTCTGCCTTTCATACTGGAGGAGAAGGGTTGGAAATTCATAGGTTAAGATGTTCAGTCGAGAGTAATAGAAATCCGTGGTCGTCCTGTTTTTGTCGTTCAGGTGGGCAGCTGACCACACCTCGTGCCTGCGGTATCCCGCATCCAGGGTATACATCGGGTTCCTGAGGAAAAAATCGACGGCCGGCTCGGCAGACCTCTGGTAAACCGACGTCAGGTTCCCATCGGCACCCGTCGAATTGGAATCGGCCATATTTGCTCTCAGGTAGAGCTGGTAGGAGAGTACCGGGGTTATTGATTTGTCCAGGTTGATATAAAAATTCCTGTTAAACGTATCGGTTGATCCGGTCTTCCTGTTGTTCTCGAATTGTTGTGTGCTATTGCGATTGAAATTAGTCCACCCGCTGAGGCCTTCTGCCAGAGCAGTCGCGCTAGATGCCAAAAGCAATAATAATACGACGAAATACCGCAACAGTATTGCCCCCCCCCGCCATCGTGTTACGGCTGTATTCCCAAATAACATCTGGTTCCGCCGGCATGTGATTCTCCTTTCCTTTCTTCACTATCCTCGAGAACAGCGAACGCATGCGCCCGGACAAAAGCAGCTTCCGGGAAAAACCGCCCGTGATCACCGTGGAAACACCGCTATCCCGTAAGGCCTTTTCCCGACAGGCACGACCTGCTCAAGCTTTCGTGTAGTTTTATCCATCACCGAGACCGTATTCGCCCCCCTGTTGACTATATACAGCTTCCGCGCTTCCGGATCCATGAGCAGCGCTCTTGGGTCCCCCCCGACACCGATAACGTCGACAATCGGAGTTATCTGCGATTTGACAACGTCGCCGCTCTCTGAAAAAGGCCTTACAACCAGGACCTCTCCCGGGACCTCCCTTAAAAAATAAAGCCTGTCAAACGTTGAATCCGTAGTTGTCCCGATCCCCGCGGTCCCGATATTGTTGATTGTGCCGACCAGGTCGGTTTTATTTCCCCTCACAACGCGCAGGATGTCGATAACCGAGAGTTTGTCCGAATCATAGTTTGTCACATAAAGCTTGCCACGCTGGTAATCAACATTGACTGACATAGGGCTCCATTCGACCCCCACATTGAAGGTTTCCAGGCTCCTGCCCGTTGCAGCATCCATCCTCGCCACGGTAACATCCTTTGAATTCCGGTTTGCAACATAGACATTGATGAATTTCTCACGGTAATTCTTCAGGATATTCACACTATCCTGGCTAAGGGTCCTCGAAGTCAGAAGGGTATCGGCAGGAGGGTCCGCGGCAACTGCTATAGGCCCGTTTCCTGTGCTGATCTTATCGATCTCCTGATAGGTCGACCCGTCGACCACCGACACGGTGTTCGAGCTGTAATTCGCCACAAAGATCAGCTCTTTATCGGGACCTGTCTTTCCCACGGCAATACTCTCGGGAGACCATCCGAATCTGATGGGGATTTCGGTCTCTACCTTATTCGTTGTCGGGTCTATTACGGAGATGCTGTTGGACCCGGAATTCGCCACATAGACCTTCAGCCCGTCCTTCTTCGTTCCCACTGCTATACCCCTGGGCCTTCTTCCCACCATGATCGTTGCAACCACCTCATCAGTCTGCCTGTTAATGACCGAAACATTGTCCGACCCTTCGTTTGTCACATAAACCATCAGGGTGTTCAACTCAGGCATCTGCCTTTTCACCAAAAAGGCCGGCCTGAACAGGTAACCGTCCACAACCGAGGCATCGGGGCTCCAGCTGAAAAAGATCGTGGTATTGACCCTCCTGCTGATGGTGAACCGTGCATCCACATTAATCCCTTCAGGGGGGAGAGCAAGGGTCGCGGGCTTTTCCTTTTTCCTGACCGATGCCCCTTTTACGATGAACTGGACCTTCGTATAGGTACCCTCCGGCAGGGTCCTCTCGCCCAGGGATATCTGGTGACCGATCATAGCGAGGGAATTGACCTTCAGCGGTGTATTCATGATCTCCCGCACGGTCCCGTCCTCGGCAATTACGTTTACCGCGATAATCTCGAAAGTTATGTCCAGAGAGGCCCGTTCAGGCCCGTTCATAAAAAGGGTGACCTGTCCGTGCGTGGGCTCCTGGGATGGGGGTTCACCCTGCTCCTCGGTTGTGGCGCATCCTGAAAGCCCTGCGATCAGGAAAAGACAGATGGGGAACAAGATCCTTGCAAATTTTACGCTTTTTTTCATATCCTTCAACTCCTGTCCGCTCACATGGATTTGAACAGCTGTATCCTGTCGTTAAAAGTATCCGCAACGAGTATCCTGCCGTTTGAATCTACGGCTATGTCCATCGGATGCTGAAACCAGCCCTCTCCCCAGCCCATGCCGCCGAATTCAGAGAGGTATTTGCCCTCTTTGTCGTAAATATTGACCGAGTGCCTCATGTAATCAGACACATAAATTTTCCCGTTGGCGTCATCCACGGCAATCCCCTTTGGCCGGCTCAGCTTTCCCGAACTCCCGCCCTTTTCTCCGAACTTAAAGAGGAATTTATAGTTTTCATCGTAAACATATATGCGGCTCTCGTCCTCGCTGAGCAGATATATCCGGCCCCCTTTATCAATGGTGACCCCGCTTATTCTCGCTGTCCTGTCGCCTTCCATCGGCGCCAGCACTTTCAGGAAGCGGCCCTGGTTGTCGAGGACAATCACACCCGGGTAGCTGAGCCCGGCTACATACATAAGGCCTTTTTTATCCAGGGCAATCCGGAAAGCGACAAAGGAACTTGCGCCTTCAAAGCCTTGAAAAAAGATTTCGCGTGTTTTTTTGAGACAGGCATTGAGGATTACGATCCTGCTCCTGGCGTCTTCCTTGGTTGACGATTGCGTAACATAGACATTGCCGTCCTTGTCAACAGCTACTCCCGTGGGGTTCTCGATGCCGTTCCTTCCGGTGATCGTCAGAAGGGGAAAGAGGTCGGACGTATAGACGATTATCCTGTTCATGCTGTCGATAACATAGATTTCATTCATGACCGGCTCGGCCATGACAAAAGAGGGGAACCGGATAACGTTTCCCTCATCATCGTAATGAATGCTTTCTATATAAGGCGGACCTGTTCCCGCGCCTTCCGACTCGGCGCCGGCTACGCCGGCAGTGCAGGAGGCAAAGCAGAAGGCCATGCAGATCGTGCAGAGGATAAAAGATGTCCACCCTCTCCTTGCGGAGACTTTCCACATTGTACTCGCTTTTGAGGCTCCCATACTAATAGCTCTATTATTCATCGTGGTTAATTTTATTGAGATTGTCATGGATGTGTCAATGCATTTTTTCGCTATTCCCCATAAAAAAAACGATGCTATGAAAAACAGGGGCCGCCCTTTAAAAAAGATGTCCTGCTGCATGATCAGAAAATCCGGAAATAAAAAAGGCCATCCTCCGAAAGGAGTGGCCTTTTTTACCCTGCCCGCCACTTCAGCAACCCTTATATCCAAATCAGCGGTAAAAAAATAAAGTGGTTTGGTCTCTTATTCTTCAGTTCTTTGTGGTATGACAGGTGAAGCATCCGCCGCTTCCGCCTCCGCCTGCCACCATTGCAGTGTAGTCCCATCTCAGCATCGAGGGATAATCGGAGGCATGAGCCATATGGCAGGACAAGCACATGACAACATCACTGCCCGGAGCTACTGCTGCGCTCATAGCCGCGGGCACCGCCTGCCTCGCCACCGGCGCCTGCACGCTGAAAGATGTGTACGCTGCATATTCGGTTTTGTTTGGGAGGACCACATCAGTAGGGTGCCGCTGGAAAGGCGAATTTGTCGTGCTGCCGATACCTGCCGCACTGCCGCCTGTCCCGCCGCTGAGTGTGTGGAAATTTCCGTGGCATGTGCCGCAGAAACCGCTTATCGAATTGTTCTGGCTTTGGACGCCGTTTGCCCCATGGCAGTTGACGGTGCCGCCGGCACAACCGTATTTGGGAGGGGTTGTTGTCCCGAAATATTCGTTGTGATTGCTCGCATCCTTGTTCTGCCATTTATAGGTCCCATCATTCTCAAATCCCTTCACGCCTGTCAGGAATCTATAACTGTTTGAGACCTTATCCGCTGCGTCCAATTGCCCGCTCGCATTCTGGTGATGAGTGCCCTTCATAGCCGCCAAATTCACCAAACCCGAGCCGCCAAAGCCTGCAGGCGACCTTACTCCATGGCAGCCATTCTCCCCTGCACATGTAAGAGTTGGGATAGTAGCTCCATCGCCATTGGTGCTGTCAAGAATACCGCCTGAAGTCTTAGTGTGGAAAGAGCCTAAAAAACCGCCGGGTATAATGCCTGCCATTACAGCATCAGGCTTCCCGAGGTCATCTATATTGTGTCCTTTGCGGTCGGATGCGCCTGAGCCTTTTGCTCCCAGAATATAAGCGAAGTTGCCGCCTGCGAGGTCGCCCGAGGCATCGCTATGATAAACCTGAGGGACGTCGCTTCCGCCTATGTTCACGATCTTTGCAGTTCCTATGCCGTGGCACCCCATGCAACCGCCGCGAACCAGCATCGGATTCGGGCCTATGCTTTTCCAGGGTTTTCCGTCTGCTCCGTAGGTAGCCATGCCTGTGTTGCCCTGGCTGTCGTGCATGGTATGGCAGTTGACGCAGGGACCGGTTATCTTTGCATCAGGATTACCTCTGATAAAAGGTATAAGGGAAAGTGCTATCAATATTACCAAGACAATTTTTTTCATTGTTAACCCCAATATTTTATAGAATAAGTTACGCACTTTTGAACCATTATTATGAAATTCAAAGAGTTGCAATGCCCGTCATTCCTGCAGATCCTCTGACCCGGAATCCAGTGCCTTCCGAGCCTTCAGGATACCGGGTCGGGTCCGGTATGATGAAAGGTGCGTAACTCGTGTTAATATTTTGTTGATGCAATAAACATACCATCCCCTAAGCTCTTGTAAATAAACTCCTTAATTATTTTCTCTCAATATAAGGGAATGCCTTATCCTGACCCCGCTTGCGCATAAGTCTCTATAATTTTTGATATATTTATTTAAGCAGCTGCCACCCGGGTTTTTCAGGTTTGAAATAATTTAAAAAGCATAACTGCTGGAAATTTTCTGATAAATAAGATTAGTGGGCTTTTTCACGCAGTTTGCGTTAAAAAACGCACGCAGAGCAACTTTTCAGGGGATTCAGGGTCCATAGCAATCGGGAGCGGCAGTCTCAAGGATTTATAAGTTCACCGGGAATTGCCTGAGAGTACCGGGAGGGCGGGTCCAGGACAACATAAAAAAAGGGGAACTGATTGCTCAGCTCCCCTTTGATTGAAATACCTGTTATTACAATTTACCTCTGAGCAACATGACAGACGAGGCAGCCTGTGGCATTAACCTGCGTAGTCCCTAAACCAGCCTGTGTCGTACCTGCAGTATAGTCGAACCTCAGGAGATCCAACTGATTGCTTCCGTGCGCCCTGTGGCATGACAGACACATAACCAAACCGGGCTCTGTTGTAGGATTCAGAGCGCCTGTTTTCGGAAGCGCACTTGCAACAGGGACAGCAGGATTGTAGGCTGTATAATCAGCCCCGGAAAGAAGCGCGACAGAAACATCGGTCGGGTGCCTGAGCCATGGAGATGCCGTGCCGACGTTAGTTGCAGCATTTGCTCCACTTGCAGTTGCATGGAATTTCGTATGACACTCACCGCAGAGATAGTTGATGGAGTTCTTACTGCCGGCCGCTCCATAGTATCCGTTGTGGCTTGTTGCCGTAGGAGCCTGTTCCCACTGGTTGCCCGCTGTGTTCATCTCAACGCCCTTGATGCCTGCCAGGAAACGGTAGCTCTTCACGGTTGTTGTACCGTCAATCGTAGAATCGTCCCCGTGATGCCCGCCTTTTACTCCGGCCTCGTTACTGGTGTTCTCTACCGAACGGTCACCATGGCAACCCTGTGCTCCCGCGCAGGTAACCTCCTTACCGGCCCAGTTCGTAATGCCCCATCCTGTGCCGGACTGTACAAAGCCGGTAGGCACGGTAACAGTTGTCGAATCGAATCCCGGAGGGGCAGTCAGGACAGCATCAGCAGCAGCTATGCCTACAACGTTGTGCCTTGATGCATCGTTGTTCAGCCCATAAAAGTTACCGCCTGCAAGGGGAACTGCAGGGAATGCAGTTGTGCTGTAAACAACAGGGATACCACCGGCTTTCACAACCTCGTTTGCAACTGTGGATGAATGACAGCTAACGCAGTCTCCCCTCAGCAAGGTGTTCAGCGGAGTAGCATTGGAATCAAACCTCATTGCAGCGCCGCCCTGGCTGTTATGCATAGTATGACAGTTGACACACTGTCCGCTTACCTTTGCATCAGCCGTACGGGTAGATACGCCATACACGAGAACCATAGCTAAAAACGCAACCAGAATTACTGAAAATGCTTTTCTCATATTTTTCTCACCTCCCTTTAATGTTTTGTGACATTTTTGAATCTTTCCTGTTTTCATTTTGTTCCTCCTTCCTTTTCCCGTTTATTTGGGATTTCCTCAAAATTATTCTAATGATAGCTTCGCAACCCTTTCTGCTCTTATACTGACACTTATTTATGCAATCGTCATGCCAAAAACACCAGAACTAAAAAAGATTTCGTCAATATGCATGATACACCCCGTCCGTTTCCCTATAACTTCCTGATATTAAGTATCTTTTCTTATACATCATCTTACAGTAAATCGGGTTCTGATAAAGATTTGCTTTCAGGTCCTGTGTTTTTCTGCAACACAGGCAGGGTCCGTTACTATTTCCCCACATATGGGTGTGTTATTTCACGCAATTGGGTGAAGGATATGCCACAGAGAGGTGTCACTTTGCTTTGTCAGCATGGCAGGTCAGGCAACCCGTTTGTGCCCCGTTGCCGACAAAAACCTTGGAGTAGTCCCATCTGAGCATACTTTGATAATTGCTTGCATGCGCCCTGTGGCAGGAGAGGCACATGACAATGCTGTTCACATCTACTGTTGTTTCCATGCCTGTTGGATTTATGTAGGCAATAGGGGTATCGAGGCTGTAATTTGTATATTTCTGATACTCCGAGCCCGTATAGCCGCCCTTCACCACACTGAAAGAAATATCCACCGGGTGCCTGACCCATACATCCGAAGTCTTGCCGCCCAGGTTCTGATGAAGGTGATAGGCGCCGTGACACTCGCCGCAGAGATAGCTGATGGTCTCCATGGAACTGTAGTTACCGTCGCCTTTATATCCATTATGATTGTTGGCAGTGGCCTGGTACTCCCATGTCTTGTGCTCTTTACCTTTTATGCCGTAAAGAAAGCGATAACTTGTGCCTACAGTACTTCCGTCTATAACGCTGTCATCCGTGTGATGCGCGCCGGAAATGGACTGAAGCGGATCTGCTATCGTCCTGTCTCCATGGCACCCCCATGTGCCCGCGCAAGTAAGCTGTTTTGTCTGGTCCCATTGAAAAGGACCTGTTCCGCCGGGAATGATAACGCTGCCGATAAAACCGGGGGGTACGTCTTTGGGCGGAAGCTCCCGCAGAGAGATTCCGCCCACATTATGCCCTTTGGAATAGTCGGGGTTATAACCATCTGCAACGTAATAGAAATTGCCTCCGGCAAGATCTCCGCCAACCATGTGATGGAGCACCTGGGGGTTCCCCCCCCCCGTTCAGCACCGGTATAATACTTTGAGTGCCCCCGGGATTCTGGCCGTGGCAGCCAATACAGTTTGAAAGGTCCTGCGTATGACAGGACTTGCACGTTCCCACTACCATTGCATCAGGGGCGCCGGGGCGGACAAGCGCAAGCGCACAAACCAAAAGCAGCCCCATCAAAACCACAGAGCTTAAAAAGGATTTTGAAGTTTTCCCTGTGCTCCTTGTAGTATTATGGTGGATTCTTTCCTGGCCTTTATTTCTCATTTTTTTGTGTGGCAGATAAAGCACGCGCCCCGGCCCCCTTTCCCGGAAAAAACTTCTTCGAAATTCCATCTTAATGATGAATTATAGGGGCTCCCATGGGCCATATGGCACGAAATACAAAGGACGACATCTCTTCCTGCCTTTACCGATCTACTCGTAGCTCCGGAGATGTCGGCACGCCCGACAGGGGCATCCGGATTGTATGAGGAGTATCCTGCGTATTCTCCCTTTACAGGCAGGGGAACTCCGACAGGGTGCCGGAACCATGCGCCTTTTTTATCTTTGTAGTGGAAGTTTCCGTGGCAGCTCATGCAGAGATTGTTAATGGTAGACGAATACTCATTATGCTTCAGCCCTGTGGCATCCTGGCCCCAGTCTTCGTCTTCAAGTCCGAGCACACCTTTAACGGAGGAAGTAATTCTCAGGTATCGAAAACTCTTCGCAGTAGTGCTTCCGTCAATCGGATTATCTTCGGCGTGGTGAGATCCCATGATCGCGGCAAAGGGATTCTCCACGTTCCTGTCTCCATGGCAGCCGTTTGAGCCGGCACAGGTAAGGGGCTTGGCCGGGTTATACCCGATAGAGGAAGGATCATTCGCCCTGTCGTACCCCGGAGGAGTCATCCCGAACTTCATGTCTGTCGGTGAAATGCCATGCACATTGTGCCCTTTTCTTTCACCCAGACCGGCAACATAATAAAAGTTGCCGCCGGCAAGCGGCTTCGCAGGCTCCTGGGTATTATTTACAACGGGTATCCTGAAATTGCCTAACAGCTTTATCGTATCCCCGCTTGCGTTGCTGTGGCAATTGACGCAGAGAGACTCCCGCAGGTCCTTATTTTTCCCCTTATTCTTTCCCGTCAACCCCGGGAAAAGCACATGGCAGGTTTCGCATTCTTTATATATAACCATTGCCCTGCCGGCAGGCGGTAAGAGAAAAACGCTTTGAATAACCAAGAAAAAAACAATAATAATAGAGAAATTTTTTGCTCTCATAATCCGATACTCTCTGCCTTTCTCCCTTTACAGGGAAGTGCCGTAAAATACGATAATTATATGTTGCAATTTATATGCCATACGCATAGTCATAATTACACAATGATACATGAAAGATGTGATGAAAAACCGGGTCTGCAGGAAAGCGAGGGATAATCTACAGAAGACCGAACTTCTGCATCTTATACCTCAGGGCGTCCCTTGATATCCCAAGCATCTTGGCTGCCCTTGTCTGGTTGCCTTCAACCATTTGCAGAGCCTGCACTATGAGTTCCTTCTCCACGTTCTTTAGTGAGAGCCCTTCAGGGGGGAGATTAAAAGACGCCTTTTCTTCGGACGGCGCTTCTGTTTCCACCTGGTCAATGATTTCCGAGGGAATATGTTCAGGATAAATAGCTTCCGTATCCTCGAGTATGCATATCCTCTCAATGACATTCCTCAATTCCCTTGCATTGCCGTACCAGGGATAATTAATCAGGATTTTCTCGGCCTCAGGAGATATTTCCTTAATGTTTCTTTTGAATTCCTTGTTAAATACCTTTACATAATGCAGGACGAGCGGCATGACGTCCTCCTTTCTCTCCCGGAGAGGGGGGATAAAGATAGGGATCACTTTAAGCCGGTAATAAAGGTCTGCCCTGAAAGTTCCGTCTTTCACTGCGTTTTCGAGATTTTTGTTGGTGGCTGCAATAACCCTTACGTTGACACTGACATCCTTGAGTCCGCCGACCCTCTTAAAGGTCTTTTCCTCGATGACCCTCAGGAGCTTTGCCTGTGTCGCAGGTTTGATATCGCCGATTTCGTCAAGATATATGCTTCCTCCGCTTGCGAGCTCAAAGAGTCCTTTTTTCGCGGTTTTGGCATCGGTAAATGCCCCTTTCTCGTAGCCGAACAGTTCACTTTCTATAAGGGTATCGGGAATTGCCGTAGCGGTGATTTCCACAAACGGATCCGATGCCCGTGCGCTGTGGTAATGAACCGCCCGTGCTATCAGATTTTTGCCGGTGCCGCTCTCGCCCTGCACAAGAATAATATTGGCATCGCTTTCCGCCACCTTTTTCGCAAGGGCGATCACATCCCGCATCGGCTTGGACTGGCCTATAATATTGTTAAAGCTGTATTTATCATACTGTTCTTCCCTGAGATAGGTGACCTCACGCTTTAAGTTTATGGTTTCGATCGCCTTTTTGATGAGAACGGATATCCTGTTCAGATCAAAAGGCTTTTCGACAAAATCATAGGCGCCCAGTTTTATGGCGGAAACCGCAGTCTCGATGTCCCCGTGAGCGGTTATGATAATGACTATCGCCTCTTTATTCTGCTTTTTTATCAACTCGAGAGTTTCCAGCCCGCTGATTCCGGTCAGGTGAATATCAAGAATGGTAATGTCAGGGACCTCGGCCCTGTAGACCTCAATCCCTTCCTCTCCGGAGTCTGAAGTAAAGACCTCGTATCCTTCTTTTTCGAGATGCTGTTTGAGAGACCATGTAATAAATCTTTCATCATCTACAACAAGAATTTTAATCTGGCCCAAAAAGCCTCCTTGAAAACTGTACAAACTAGTTAAGAAGCGAAGACAAGCAGGAAGTGGGAATTAAGAAGTGAGAAGTTAAGGAGAAATAATAATAAATCACACCTTCCTACTTACCATCTACCTGTTTATTGATGGGTAAGTATATCGTAAACGTACTGCCCTTGCCAAGCTCGCTTTTAACGGTTATCTCACCGCCATGCTCCTGGACGATCTTCCGGCTTATGGACAACCCAAGACCGGTTCCTTTAGACTTCTTCGTAAAGAACGGGGTAAAGATAAACTCCAGGTCCTCCTGTGCAATACCCTTCCCGGTGTCCTTAAACGCCACCGCCATAATCTTACCGGAACCCAGGGGGTGTTTTATTTCATCGGTAAGTTCCTGATACGCTCTCTCCGATATGGAAAGGGCAAGCACGCCGCCGCCCGGCATCGCCTGGATCGCGTTTATAATGATATTCAGAAAGACCTGTTGCATCTGGTCGGGGTCCACGGGGATGTCGGGGATGTCCCTTTCGACACAGGTTTCGATGACAATGTTTTGCTTTTTCGCCTCAGTATATATGAAGAAGAGCGCTTTCTCCATGATCGAGCTGATCCTGGAAGGCAGGAACTGCGGGGGCTTCGGCTTGGCGAAACTCAGGAGGTCCTTGACGGTCCTGTCAAGCCTGTTTACCTGGTTAAGGATCTCGTTTGTAACGGCCTTCCTGCCGTCATTTTCTTCAAGTTCGGAACGAAAAACCTGGACAGCACAACTTATCCCGGCAAGGGGGTTCTTGATCTCGTGTGCGATCCCGGAAATAATCTCTCCCAAAGAGGCCAGTTTTGCCGCCCTCTCCATCTGTTGATTATGGTACGAATCTATCTCCTTCCTGGCTGATTCAAGTGAGTCGATCATGTTGTTGAAAGCGCCTGCAAGATAGCCGAACTCGTCGTTTTCGTTCGCTTTTGCCCTTACGGATGAATCACCGGATTCCACCCTCTTCATTACCTCCGTAAAACTTTTGAGAGGGGCGCTGATCATTCGTTCCCCTCCTACGAAAAAAACGATGGCTATTCCGATAAACCCAATGATGAGGCTGGTAGTGTGCTTGTACTTCAACTCCCTGATGGATTGCTGGGCAATAGCCAGGGAAATGCGGATATCCAGGACTCCGAGCACCTTTGCCCCCGCAGAATGACACCTGAAGCACGCTGGGCTATTGTCTATCCCTACTACTCTGGCAGCAAACATGTTGTTGTCTTTCGTTACGATAAAAGGCTCTTTGTCGTGCTCCCGGAACATGTCCCGGTCTTCTTTATATATCTGGTTTCCGATATCAGCTGTATTTCCCGAAACGACAATACGCCCGCTGCGTGGATGAAAAATCCTCACTTCCTTCAATTCGGGGTTGCTCTTTGCTATGTCCCCGATCAGAACCTGCAGTTCTTTCCACCGGTTCTCCAGCATGAGCAGCATAATGCTTTGTTTGATGGTATCGGACATCAGGACCGCCTTTTCCTTCTGCATAGCGATCAATCGGGCTTTCGTATCTTCTATATCCGACCATACGAGAAGCGCAGTAATGATGAACACGACCAGGAGCGCCAGGAAGAGCAGCTTGAATTTAATGCTGTTGAATATTTTCATTTGTATTTATGGCAGGCCTTGCAGAGATTGTACGGATCATCATCGTCGTTTCTAAAGAGCGCCTTTGAATTGGATGCATGGGGGTTATGGCAACTCGCGCAGGTGAGCTCTTTTCCATAACGCAGGGGGTCCGGCCTGCCTTTCGTGGGATGGGTGCCCGAGCCGAACCCCACAATGACATGCGCTCCCGACGCGCGGTCCTCATGGCAGGTGACACAGAGGTCCCAGGTAGGCTTCCTGAGCCAGAAGGGGTTGTTTGAGGCATGGGGGTTATGGCATAGCGTGCACTTCCCCGTTGCAGTCGGGCCATGGAAATATTTTTTCCGCGTCCATTTCTCCTTCTCCTCCTGGTGACAGGTATAGCACGCATCCCTGTCGGGTTGCTTTGTGGAGAACGCCACAGGGCTTGAGCTTTTATCGTGGCACGTTAAACAGGCCCATCGCGCCGCAGGCCCATGCACATTGCTGTAGGAGGTTATCCTTTTATGGCATTGATAGCACATGGAGTCCCCGGGGTTTGCAGGTTTAATATCCTTTTCCGACAACTCCATCCTGTGGCAAAGGCCGCACTCATTCCTTTTATCGCCGGTGTGGAAGGGATTATTTGTAAACTCCGGGGGATTGATGTGGTACTCCTTGGAGATGTCGGACCTGTGGAATACAGTAACCTTCTTTGTTTCGACGATCTTGCCGCCCTTCAGAGCGCTCACGGTAATTTCATCAGGTCCGTACGCCAGGGCAATTGTTCTGCAATAATAATCTTTTCCCTCATGCACGGGAGCATTCGAGACATCACTATTGTTCCTTGAAACCCTCAGCGCATCAGGACTGCCGCTGTTTACCTTTACCACGACAGATACAAAATCCCCCTCAACCATGCTGTTGTCTGCAGGCAGGACCACGGAAAAAATTTCAGGAGAACCAGTTGCAGCGACCGGCAATACAAATACAAAAACGGAAATTAAAAAAACAGGGCTGAAAAAACAAATACTCCTTAATTTTTCGACGGCAGCTTTCAATTTTCCATTTTCGCTTTTATATTGCTGAAAGTAAATGGGCGCCCGCTTCAGCCTTTTATTTTTAAAATCAACTCAAGGGCCTTCCTGTAATCTGCGGATGACTCCTTCAGCATATTGTTTTTTTCATACACCTCGGCCCTGAGCAGGTAAATCTCAGGCTCGTATGGATTAAGAGATACGGCCTGGTCAAAAGCGTTCAGGGCCTCTTTCAACTGCCCGCTTACTCCAAAGGCATAGGCAAGGTAGTAATGAGAAGGGGGATACGAATCAACCTTCGCGGCCTTGTCAAGGAGATCTATTGCATCCTTGAGCCTTCCCGCCTTTGTCATCAGATATCCCAGCTCGCTTTGCGCTACCACATTCTCCGGGGCCGCAAGGAGCGCCTTTTTTAAAACATCTTCGGCCTCTGCATTCTTTCCTTCCGTTTCGCAGAGCCTGGCCAGTTCTACATAGGCCAGGATAAACCTGGGGTCTTTCTCTATGGCCTTCCGGAACAGCGGGTATGCCGTTCCATACCGTTTCTTTTTCACAAACCCCCGGGCGAGCCCCGCATCCGCAATAGCATCATGCCTCGGCATGTATTCAGGTTCCGGCTTCTTACGGGGCGGATCTCCCGCCAGGGCAAGAAGAAAGTCGAACATGTCCTCTGTCCCCACAAGAGGCAGTCCCGCAAGCTCGTAGGATATTTTGCCTTCAGAGATAACGATAGTGGAAGGCAAGGCAATAATGCTGAAGTCATGGAATGTCTTTAAACCCTTATCAAGGAGAAGCGGGAAGGTGATGTCGAGTTCTTGGGCGAGCTTTTTCACCTTCTCCAGATCGCCGCTGGAAATCGCCTGATTGTCCGCATTTATCCCGATGACCTGTATTCCCCGCTCCTTATACTTACGGTAAAAAGCCTCAAATTTCCTGAGCGCCTTCGGGGAATTGGAACTCCAGGTCGCCCAGAATAAAACAACAACGCCTTTGTTCGCTGAAAATTGTGCAGGATTCACGTCCTTGCCGTCGAGGTCCTTCAGGGAAAACTCCGGGGCCGGCGCTCCCATCTGCAGTAAAGCCCGGGCAGTTGCCGTGCTGGCGAAAAAAATAATAACGGCTCCAACAACAGCCAATACCGCCTGCATCGCGAATGTCTTCACTTTTTCCAGATTGTGCCTCATCTCTTGCCGCTCTTGAAAGTCCTTATGCCCTCTTTAAACTGCAGCACCGCCTGTTCATAGTTGTTCATTTTCTCGTACACAAGGCCCAGCGCATAGTGTGTCATTGACGGGTAGGGGTTCAACAGCAGGGCATCCTTTAAAACAACCTCTGCCCCGGTTGCGTCACCTTTCTGCAAAAGGGCAAGCCCCTTACCGGTTTTGGAAGTCCTATGTTGGGGATTAATCTTCAAAGCAGCCTCAAAGGCGTTGATGGCCTCATCGTTCTTCCCGGCCTTTAAAAGCATGTATCCGAGCCTGTCGTAAGATTCGGAGTAGCCCGGGTCTGCCTTGACCGCCTCTCCGGCAAGCCCGATCGCCTTGTCTGTGCTGCCCTCTTCGAAAAGGGCGGTTGCATCCTTTAAAAGGGATTCAGCCTTCCCCCTCACGTCCTGTTCGGCGTATGCGTCAAAGGAGGTTAAAAGAAAAAAGTTCAGTATAAGGACCAGGAGGGCAAACGCCGCTCCCGGGCTGCTTTGTGATCTGATATAACGCCGTTCTCCGGTTTTCATAGAGTGCTCTATCTGTTTTTAACAGGGTTTGTTCTATTATATTCGAATTTCTGATGGCATCCCGGCAAACAGGAGCCGCCCTGGGCCGTCTTATGGAACCCGACAGGCAACGGCCATGCGCCGAAAGGAACGGAATCCCGGATGTGCTTCGGGTTGTTTGTGGCATGCGCGTCATGGCACGCCCTGCAGGTACGGCCCTTTACCGCCTTGTTGACATGCAGGAAATGGAGGTTCTGGTCCCCGTTCCTGAAGCCTGTAAGGGTAGTGGTCCTGGGTTCCAGCACAAGCGTTTTCTCATGGCAGTTAAAGCAGAGGTCGTAGTTTTTCGGATCAAAGGGCGCATAAAAAACCGGGGGGAAATATTTCCTGAGTATCCTGAAATTGTCGGAGCCGTGGGTATTGTGGCATGCAGAGCAGTCTTTCTGCTTTATCGGGCCGTGATGGTCCTTGTTATTTTCAAGATACGATTTCATATTCATGATCTTGCCGTCGGGAGTATCCAGCTGTTTGTCGTGGCAGGTCATACAGGTGTCCATCGGGGCCTTTATCAACTGCTTGGCGTAGTCTGAAACATGCGGGTCATGGCAGGCAAGGCACTTCCTTTCAGTTGTAAGTCCGCCGTGCTTGACTTTCACCTTGGATATCCATTCCTTTTTATCTTTATGGCACCTGAAGCAGAGGTCCTGCGTGGCCTCTGCCGGTAAATTGTACTGGAAATCGCCGGAATGAGGACTGTGACAGTTGACGCATTTGTCCTGAACAGGCTTGTGTACGAATTTCTTCCCTTTAAACGCCTCTGCCTTGTCTACGTGGCAGGTGAAGCATACTTCGTTGCCGGCAGCGTTCAGCATCCTGGGATAATCCGTCTGGTGCGGATTATGGCACATGGTACATCCCCCGACCGCCACCGGCCCATGGACAAATTTTCCGGAGGCGAGTTTCTTGTCATGGCACATAAAGCAGAGATTCACGCCTTCAGCGCGAAGCTGAAATCTGTACGGGGACTGATGCGCGTCATGACACTTCGTACATTTCCCCTCTTTGACGGGTTTATGCACCGCCTTCTTCGTATCAAGCCTGTCGTGGCATTTATAGCAAAGGTCCCCAACATTAGCTATGGGAGCGAACTTGTGCTTACCTTCCTGTTTGTGGCAGGCGGAACAATCCCCTACCGCGGCAGGGCCGTGGACAAACTTCTCCTTGCCCATCCTGCTGTGGCATTTATCGGTAATGCAGGACTCCTTTGTACCGGCATAAGCAGCATCTAACCGTTTCCGGAGTGAAAGGAAAAGAACAAAAACAAACACCGATAAACAAAGAAACAGCGACGTACGCCTGACCCATTTATTACACATCACAACCGCCTCCGAACGAAATTCTGCGCTTAATGTACAAAGAATTTTAATTACTGGCCCCTTTTTTGTCAAGAATTTAAAGCGCTGCGATAGACGGGCTGTGTCAATAAGATAAACTCGTTAAGGGATAACGGAACCGGGCCGCAGGGTTTCTTGACAAAATTCCGCCATACCGTTAGAATTAAAGTCTTACTTTTTGTTATATAATATAATGGTATTGATTATGAAGATTATTGTTTCAGAAATCCCGGAAGAGGGAATAGAACTTGATTTAACGGAAGACATCCGGGATGACGTTATACGGATAGCATCACCCGTGCACGCCTCCCTGAAAATCGAGAAAAGGGCGTCGGAAGTCCTTGTCACAGGTGAAATCAGCGGAGAGGTAAAGCTGCAGTGCAGCAGATGCCTGAAGAATTTCAGTGTGAATATCAAGTCCCCTGTTGAGGTCGTGTACCATCCCGCTGACGCTGTCGGCAGGGATGAGAACTATGAGTTGCAAAGCGACGAACTTGACATGGGCTTCTATCGAAATGATACTCTTGATACGGATGAATTGCTTAAAGAGCAGTTGCTGCTGAATGTACCGATGAAGCCTTTATGCTCGCCTGAATGTAAAGGGATCTGCCCGAAATGCGGTACGGATCTGAATGCGGCACAGTGCAACTGCGGGTTTTCGGAAATAGATCCGCGTCTTAAAGTGCTTGAACAATTATTAAAAAGAAAGGAGTAATCACATGGCAAATCCAACGCATCGCCATACAAAATCAAGAAGGGACAAGAGGAGGGCCAACTGGAAAGGCAAGCTCCCTGCCCTCGTCGCATGTCCGGACTGCAAGGAATTGAAACCGCCCCACAGGGCTTGCAGCCATTGCGGCTCTTATAACGGCAAGCAGATACTCGAGGTCGTCTCCAAAGAGTCATGAAAATAGCCCTCGACGCTATGGGGGGTGATTTCGCTCCTGACATGACAATAGCGGGAGCGATAGAGGCTGTCAGCGAGTATGATCTCGAAGTCATCCTTGTAGGCGATAAGCAGCAGGTCGTCGGGGCTCTGAAGGATAAACGGTATCCTTCCGGCAAAATATCCGTATTCCATGCATCCGAGGTTGTCGAGATGCATGAATCTCCCTCTGCAGCTATCAGGAAAAAGAGGGACTCCTCCATACGGAAGGCGGTAGAACTCGTAAAAAACCATGAGGCCGATGCTGCTGTAAGCGCAGGGAATTCAGGGGTTGCAATGGCAACCTCCCTGTTCCTGCTGGGGAAATCACCGAACGTCGACAGGCCCGCCATAGCGACAATCATGCCGTCCCTCACAGGTTTTTTTGTCCTCATCGATGCCGGGGCGAATGTAGACTGCAAGCCTGAAAACCTCCTGCAGTTTGCAGTGATGGGGAACGCCTATTACAAGGCAATTTTCAACGTCCCGAAACCCCGCGTCGCTCTCCTCAGCATAGGAGAAGAAGACACCAAGGGGAACGAACTCACCAAAGAGGCTTTCAAATATCTCAAGAGCGCCGATATCAACTTCATCGGGAACATAGAGGGAAAGGACATCTTTTCCGGAAACGCCGATGTTATCGTTTGCGACGGTTTCATAGGCAATATAGTCCTCAAGGTAAGCGAGGGACTTGCCGAGACCGTGATCAAGATGCTGAGAAGAGAGATTGTAAATGTTGCAACGGGAAGAATCGGTTACATGATGATAAAGCCTGCCATCAAGAACTTCAAGAAAAAAACGGATTATTCGGAATACGGAGGGGCACCTCTCCTCGGGATAAACGGCACCTGCATCATAAGCCACGGCAGGTCCTCATCAAAAGCCATAAAAAATGCGATCAAGGTCTCAGCAGAAATGACAAAGAAGAAAGTACATGAGACCATCGCCCGGACGCTGGGCGGCTTTGTCGCACAAGCAAAATATGAAGGTTGAATAAAGGGGGACCCGGCATGCTTAAGGCTAAAATTGTTGCAACCGGCTCCTATTTGCCGGAAAAGATCCTGACCAATGCCGATATGGAGAAGTTGGTAGATACATCCGACGAATGGATCACCGAGCGTACCGGGATAAAAGAGAGGAGGATCTCCGCCGACGGGCAGACCACATCGGACATGGCATATGAGGCCGCCAAAAACGCGCTGAAGGAGTCCGGCATCAAGGCCGGGGAATTAGACCTGATAATAGTTGCGACCGTAACTCCTGATATGCCTTTCCCTTCCACTGCCTGCCTCCTGCAAAACCGCCTTGAAGCGAAAAAAGCGGCTGCCTTTGACATAAACGCCGCGTGCTCGGGGTTCCTCTTCGCGCTGTCGACTGCCGAGAGCTTCATCAAATCCGGCGCCTGCAAACGCGTGCTTGTCGCAGGCGCAGATGCGCTGTCCAAGTTCGTTGACTGGGAAGACAGGACAACCTGCGTGCTTTTCGGAGACGGCGCAGGCGCTGTTGTGCTCGAAGCCGCTACAGGCGACAGCGGCATACTCTCGACCGATATCTACTCAGACGGCAGTTTATGGGAAATGCTCAAGGTCCCGGGGGGCGGATCAAAACACCCACCCACAAAAGAAACCGTTAAAAAGGGTCTCCACTCCATAAAAATGAGGGGAAACGAGACGTATAAAATTGCGGTGCGGACCCTTGAGAGCCTGGTCACCGATACCTTGAAGAAAAACAAGCTGAAACCCTCTCAGCTGGCAGCGCTCATCCCCCACCAGGCAAACCTGAGGATAATCCAGGCCACTGCGAACAGGCTCGGCTTGCCGCTCGATAAGGTTGTCGTCAATATCGAAAAGTACGGCAATACCTCTGCGGCATCCATTCCCATCGCCCTTGATGAAGCCGTAAGGACAGGGAGAGTCAGGAAAGACGATTACATATTGCTCGAGGCCTTCGGCGGAGGACTTACCTGGGCGTCGTCGCTGATCAAGTGGTAACGCAAACGACAAATCCTAAATCCGAATATCTAAATCCCAAATAAACAACAAGTTCCAAATCCGAATACCTAAACTCTGAACAAATTCGAAACTCAAAATTCAAAGGTTCCAGGCAGAGGGTTTTGTGTCCTTTGTTTAGGATTCAGAGTTTGTCTTTCTTCTCCGTCCATCGCGCCGGAAAGACCATACGAAACGTGGTCCCCTTGCCTTCCACGCTTTCCACCGTGATCTCCCCGATGTGTTCCGACACAATCTGCTTGACCAAGGGCAAACCGATCCCGAACCTGAACCGTTTGGTGCTGAAGAAAGGATCGAAGATCTTGCCTATGTTCTCCACGGCAATGCCCGACCCGGTATCGGATATGGCAATGATGACTTTATCACCCTCTTCCGAGGTTGAGACCGTTATCACGCCTCCGGGCTTTGTTGCTTCGATTGCATTCCGGATGAGATGGAAAATCGCTGTCCTGAGCAGGTTCTTTTGCGTGTTTATCCGCAAAGGCTGTTCGGAAAGGCGCAGCGACAGGCGGACTTTTTTGTCCGCAGCTTCCTTTTCGACAATGGGGATGACGCCCCTGAGGATATCATTAATGTCCTCATATTTGAACATGGATTGCTTGCTTTTCAGCAAAGCTTCAAAGTCCCTTACAATGTTCTCCAGCTTTGCAGATTCATCGATCACGTCTTTAAGGTTCTCCCCGAGCACGGCCGAAACATCCCCTTTTTCGATCATCCTCTTGCAGGTCCACCCGATTACAGCCGCGGGGTTCCTTATCTTGTCCGCCACGGTCAGGGCCATCAGACTCATCGTCCTCTCCGCCACCATGGTCTCCAGTTCCTGGTTCAGTTCATTCAGATCGGCATTAATCGCTTCTATTTTGTTGTTGTCTTCAGAAATTCTCCGGTAGGCCTGGTAGGCCCGGAAAAAGAAAAAGTTCACTGAGCCTATAATGATAAAGGTGAAGGTATTGAAACTCCCGCTTATCGGCTCGACAAGAGACTCCCACACCTTCCGGTGTCCCGTTGCCACCAGCGCCCTGTTCAGGATGTGATCCGTTGACCGTGATATCGAAAAGAGGACATAGACAATGGAGAGCCACAGCATGTAATTCCACAAGGTATTGTCCCTGTTGCTCCTGTATAACTTTATCGAAGTCACTAAGCTCATGACCGCCAGCGCCGTCAACAGGATTGAACCTGATATGTCGATAAGGACAATCGGCAGCAACGGCAGTACAGCCGCGGCAACCGGGAAAGATGCCTTTTCCTCCTCTTTCAGGTGCTCTTTAAGGCTTATCAGGAAGAACAGCAATGCAGGAACCAATATCAGATTGTCAAACTTTGTTAAATAGTAGAGGTACTCGCGCCCCTCTACGGCAATCACCCTGAAGAAAAAAGCCCATCCCTCTTTGCCCCCTGTTATCTGTGACGGCTCTACCCAGAACTCGGTTATATGACCGATAAAGGTGTCTACATTCCACAGAAGAAAAAGGGCCTCTGCAAAAAACAGGTATCTCCAGCCTTTCTTTTTCTGCAAACGGTTGTGGATAACGGCCCAAAGGATGAACACACAGGAGAGGGCGAAATAAACGTGCCCCATCTGATGAATGTAAATCTCAGGATAATTATGGGGAACAAACGCCCATGCATTTGCAGGGACAAAGAGAAAGAACAGTCCTGCGATAATAAGTGCCATATACCTTACTTTTTCAGGCGTTTCGCCTTTTTCTTTTTATAATTTTCAACATGCCATATCCTGAACCACCGTTCCAGTTTGTCCCTGTACGCCATCGCAACGAGGACAACGATAAGCGCTGTGCCGATAAGGATGGAAAATCTCCCGTACTGGTGGTGCCGTATGTAACTCCCTCCGAGGGTCAGCAGGATCGTCCCGAACAACCTGCCGGCGCCTCCTATGACCAGAAACTCCATGGCGGTAAGGCGGCCCAATCCCAGGATGTAACAAAGGTAATCCTTGGGGAACCCGGGGATGAGAAAAAGCAAGAACACAAGAAAGGCCCCCTTGTGATGGAGCAGGTAATCGAACCGCGCCATGGTCACCTTGTCCACAAACCTGTCTACAAAGGGCTTGCCGAACGTCCGGGCAAGGGCAAATGCCATATATGAGCCTATAGTCAGTCCAACTGTAGAGAGGACCACCCCGAGAAAAGGCCCGTAGAGATACCCCCCCAGAAGGCCGGTGACTTCCCCGGGAATAGGGGCCAGGACAACCTGTGCAATCTGCAGCAGGATAAATCCTATAAATGCCAAAGGCCCCAGGGAGTCCAGGAAATGAAGCAGTTTCCCTCTGTTGAGAAAGAAGCGGATTAACCCAGTTTCGTAAAATACGAGTGTCAGGCCCCCAACAATCAAGACCAGGATTAACGGTTTGAGCCAGACCCCGCTTTTTCTGTTTTTTTCTTCTTCTTTAATAGTTTCCCTCTAATCGCCGAATTTGAAGCCTATTTTTTATCGTACCTGTCAACAAACAGCTTGATGAGGTCTACGGGAACAGGGAAGATAATCGTTGAATTCTTTTCCGTCGCAATTTCAGTCAAGGTCTGGAGAAACCTGAGTTGCAGGGTCGCCGGCTCGGACGATATGATCTTTGCCGCATCCGCCAGTTTCTGCGAGGCCTGGAACTCCCCTTCAGCATGGATCACCTTTGCCCTTCTCTCTCTTTCCGCTTCAGCCTGCCTTGCTATGGCGCGCAGCATTTCCGTCGGCAGGTCGACATTTTTCACTTCAACGGCAGAAACCTTGACCCCCCAGGGTTCTGTCTGGGTGTCGATGACCCGCTGAAGCTCTGCGTTCAGTTCCTCTCTTTTGGCAAGCAGATCATCAAGCTGGCTCTGCCCGAGAATACTCCTCAGGGTTGTCTGCGCAATCTGCGATGTGGCGTAATAGAAGTCTTCCACCTCGGTAATAGCCTTTGTCGGATCAACAGGCCTGAAGTATATAACAGCATTCACCTTAACAGTAATATTGTCCTTTGTGATAATGTCCTGCGGCGGGACATCCATGGTCACGGTCCTGAGGCTGACTTTAACCAGTTTGTCGATAACAGGCCAGATGAGCACAAGTCCCGGGCCCCTGAGGGGAATAGTCCTGCCGAGCCTGAACACTACGCCTCTTTCGTACTCTTTGAGAACTTTAACGGCGCTCGAAAAAAAATAGATTATCAAAAAAATAATGAATAGAAAGCTCACTAAAGACGGTGCCCACATAAATCCTCCTTTTGTTCCATCAGGCGCTAAAGGGTTACAATAGAAAAGGTGCCGCTCACAGGTAATCTGAAGAAACAGGCCTCCTGTTTCATTATTATACACCTATCAGTCGGGCACCGGCAAACCAGCCGAAAGATAAGCGCGAAATCCTAAATGAGAGGCAAACACCCGATTCGAAGCTCTAAAGCCTAAACAAAGGACACAAAACCCTCTGTTTGGAGCCTTTGAATTTTGAGTTTCGAATTTGTTCAGGATTTAGATATTCGGATTTGGAACTTGTTGCTTGTTCAGGATTTAGATATCAGAGCTTAGGATTTGCCTTTTGCTTACATATCTATAATTCTCAACTCGTGGGTAAAGAAAAGATGGCCTTTTGTTTTGAGGGAGAAAAGCCTGTCCACTGCTTTTTTATAGATGTCCATCTGAAAAGAATACTTCGCAGTCAGCCCTGCCATTTCACTCTCCGCTGCCGGGTACGTCTTGTAATCGTAAATATGCGCAATATTGTCTGCTATGATAATCCTGTCGATCCTGCCTTTATACACGTTATGCCCCAGGTCGAGAATAAAGGGAAGCTCGGCATAGGAATTGTCCCTCGGCAGTATGATCTCCCCGAGATGCCCGGAACTGCCGAGCCGCTCAAGGTCGGAGAGGATAAGCTTTCTCATCCTCTCCGCAGCTTTATCCGACAACATTTCGTTTCTCAATATTTCGGCCACCTTCTTATCAAGGCCGTCTGTTGAGATGAGCCCTTTCGATATCCCCTCAAACACCGTGTGCAATGCCCTGCCCAGGACAGCCCGGTCTTCCCCGTGTTCCCTCCTGATCTCGTCTATTTCTTCAGTAACACTGCGCCAGACTGCCGCAGGGCCGCCTTTCAGCGGCCCGACAAATACGATCTCATGCCGGCTCAGGGTAGAGACAGGCACGTCCTTTTTCTTCAGGAACCCGCTTGCGGCAGGCCCGGGGACAGTCCCTTCGCCGGCATGGACCTTTTCGACCTTAAAGGGCGCCCCTCTTCCGCCTCCCATGCCGTCCAACGGGAAGGCATCGAAGAGGTATGCCAATTTCCCTGTAGGCTTCTTTCCGAGGACCGCCGACATGCACAGGTAATCCATCGCCCTTGTAACAGCAACGTAAAATAATCTCTTCTCTTCATCCTCTGCTTTGTCCTTGTATTTCCGGAAGGCAGGCAGGGTCTTTCTGATATCGGAATCCTCCTCGAACCCGATGATCATCCTGTTGTCCTCGTTATCGATTACTATGCTGCCGGTTTTTGCCTGGCTTCCCTCATCAAGGCAGGGGAGAAACACCATGGGAAACTGGAGGCCCTTTGCCGCATGTGCCGTCATGACCCTTACGGCATCCATCCCTTCCGCGTTTACATTCGCTTTGGGCTCATCCGATTTTGAAGAGGCCCGGATCAGCTTCTCCCGTATCTCCAGGCCGGTGAGTCCCTTTGACTCAAACTCCTCGACAAGCCGGATGAATTTCTTCACATTAACGTAGCGCTGCTTCTCATGGAAGTACTCCCATGCCCCGGTCTCATTCAGTATTTCTTCCAGGAGGACCGCGTAGGGGGTATCCTTTGACCTCTCCAGCCAGTTGTCGAGAGCGGCCTTTGCTCTCCTCATCTCAGCGATGGCCTCTTTTTCAAAAAGGTCCTGGTACGAGTCAAGCCCGGCATACAGATAGCCGATCGTCCTGTCCTCCGGGGCTGTCTCTTTTATCATTTTATAAAAGGCGCCGTATTTCATTGAGAACAAAGGAGAGCGTAATATGTTAAAAAGGCAATAGTCGCCCTGCGGGTCGATAAGGGTAAAGAGCAAGTCTCTCAAAAATCCTATTTCAGGCGTGCTGTAAAACCCTATGCCCTTGACAACGACAAAAGGGACCCCCTCTTTCCTCAGGGCATCTTCAAAAACGGACAGATGTGTCCTGTTCCTGAGGAGGATGGCCATATCGCCATACGTGCAGGACCTCTTTACGCCGCCTTCGCATATTTCCTGTTTTGCCCGCAAACCCTTTATCTTTTTTGCAAGGGCAGATGCCTCTTTCTTCCTGCTCTCTTTTGTATTCCCCGCGCTTTCACAAAGGATGAGTTCGATACCCCCTTCCCCCTGCCTTGTCGCCTCGAAAGGCACATATTCGACTTTCCAGTCCTCGTACAGACCTCCGGGCATCATTTTCCCGAAAAGGGCATTGACGAACCCGACTATCGAGGGCAGGCTGCGGTAGTTTTCCTTTATCTCAACAAAGTGATACTCGCTGCCGAGCCACTCCGAGAGCTTCTTTCTGACCCCTTTGAATATGGCTGAGTCGGCCCCCCTGAAGGAATAGATGGATTGCTTGTCGTCTCCGACAAGAAAGATAGTGGGTTTTGCCCCTGCATCCCGCTTTGCCCCCAGCCCGGAACGCCACTCTTCCGTAAGCTTGTCGATGATCAGCCACTGCAGCGAACTGGTGTCCTGGAACTCGTCCACCAGGATGTGGTCCGTATGTTCGTCAAAGGAATAGAGGATGTTCTGCCACTCCGCATTCGTTGAAACCGCCTCATATGCCATAAGCTCGAGGTCGTTATAGTCCAGCAAACTACGTTCCTTCTTTTTTCTTCCGTACCTTTCAAGGCACTTAGCATAAATGGACAGGATTCTCCCGATTTTCGGAGAGTTCCCGGAATCGATACCGACCCCGGGGTCCCTGATACCGAATTCAATACCAGGCCTTTTCTCATGGACGGCCTTGAGATGCCCGTACAGCCTGTCCCATCCCTTAATGCCGTTTTCCTTTATGACCTCATAGAACAATTGCTCTTCAGATGCGCCGTCTTCGAGAAGGGACTCATAGACCGCTTCCTCCCAGAGCATCCCGGCATTAAAGCTATCCATGACCTCGAGGGAAAGGTCCATCCCGAGTTCAAGGCAGAATCTCTTCAGCAGCTTCAGGCAGAAGGAATGGATCGTAGAGATCCGCATGCGCGGCATCTTCTCCCTTACCAGTTCAAACATCCCGGCATCCTCTTTTCTCAGGATGCTCAGGATCCTTTCCTTCATCTCCGCTGCGGCCTTATCGGTAAAGGTTATTGCCAGGATCCTCCCGACATCGGACCCGCCCTTGAGCAGGGCGATATATCTCCTGGCGAGCTTTTCCGTTTTTCCGGAGCCCGCCGGAGAAGAGATCATCACGCTTTTCGTTATATCAAGGTAGTTTTCTTCCATATCAACTACTTACTTTTCAGCATAGGAGCAGGAAGTACAAGTTATGAGAGTTCCTTCATTGAGAAGGAGATGTATTTATAAGGCAGCAGGTCATTCAGATAGGTAGCCATCGCAAAAGCTTTTAACTCTCCCTTCTTCCATACAAGTATCATAATTTGGACCGACGGGATTGTCAACGCGCAATGCGCCTGGGGAGTATGTGTTGAAAGACCGAGCATTACAACCCCGCGGCACTGCTTTTCACCCTTACCCCAGACGGCATGGAGACTTTCTGAGATTGGAGGACATCCGCCTGCAGAGGCAGCAGCAGAGGGGGACTACTCTATCCATTTTTCACACTTCCTCGTTCATCTTTCTGTAATCTTCCCCTTTATATAATGGACTGGTGAGTACGAAAAGGATAGTGCCCCGATGAAGATCGTCTTTTGTCTGAAAAAGACCGGGGAGACATCCTTAAAGCGTTTGTAATAGTATACATAGATGATACACTATATAGTAAGAAGCTATGGGCAAAGAGACAACAGATCAAATACCCCTATGAGGAAACGTTCCGCTTTTGTATTTTTGTTTTTTGCAGCCCTGTCCGGTTGCGCCTCATATCACGCAATGCCGCTGGATACCCGCCCGACATTGCTGCACGAGGTGCCCCATTTGATCATCAATGCCGGACAGATGCCCCTGCCTGAATTATCGAGCCGCCCTTTCAACCCCGATGACGGCCTTGATATGACCGAGGTGTCGATATTGGCCGTAGTGAACAATCCCGGTTTAAAGGTCGCCCGGGATGAGCGGAAAATAGCAAGCGCCCAGCTCATAGCTGCCGGGATTCTGCCCAATCCCCAACTGACTGCCGCGCTGGACCACCCTATCGCCGTAGCCCCCGGATACGTAAATGCATTCAATCTCGGGCTGAGCTACGACATCGCTGCGCTTATCACCCGTAACGCCTCAGCCGAAGCCGCGCGTGCACACAGTCTTAAGGTAGACCTGAACGTCCTGTGGCAGGAATGGCAGGTCGTACAGCAGGCGCGCCTGTTGTTCGTCAGAAGCATGGAACAGGAAAAGATGATGCGCCTGTTGCAATCCTACCGCGAGCTTTTCGACACACGGTACAGGCGCGCCGGAGAGGCCCTGCAGGAGGGCAACCTGACGATCGGCGCCGCCAGCGCGGATCTGACTGCATTGCAGGACGCACAGGCGCGCATCAATGACCTGGAGCGCGGGATCAGCAAGACGCGCCACGACCTCAATTTATTAGTGGGGTTGTCGCCTGAAGTCAGGCTCCGCCTCGTGGGTGATATCAGCCTGCCCGAACCGGACCAAACGAAAATAAAGACATACCTCGCACAGTTGCCCCAGCGTCGCCCGGACCTGTTGGCGCTGCAAGCCGGTTATGCAAGCCAGGAGCAACGGTTCCGCAAAGCGGTCCTGGCACAATTCCCGGCCTTCAATTTCGGGCTGACCCGCGCCCGGGATACCAGCGATATAAACACCATAGGCTTCGACATTACGCTCAGCCTGCCTGTCTTTGACCGTAATCAGGGCAATATCGCGATAGAAAAAGCCACCCGCAAGCGTTTGTATGATGAATACCAGTCCCGCCTGAACGAGGCCTACTCGATGGTGGACCGCCTGCAGGCGCAGATGAAACTGTCGGACAGGCAGTACAATGAGGTCACACGCATACTGCCGGAGCTGGAGCTTACCGTGACGCGTGCTGAAGCGGCCCTGGAAGCAGGCAACATGAATATCACGACATATACCGATCTGCAGGCAGCCCTGCTGAAAAAACGTATTGAGGCGATCACCCTTGAGCAAACCACATTAGAACAACGGGCCGCCTTGCAGACACTGCTCGGAAGCGAACTGCACATGGATATAGCTCCTGCCGAAATCCAATTCGATGAGAAGGGAAATTGAAATGAAAAAGAATCTTCTTTTCAGCCTCGGCGTAATAATCATTTCAGGACTGTTCAATTATGCTGCGGCAGCGGATACCGTCAGTGCGCTGGTGCAGATACAGCCCCTCGGCCGGCGTGAGCTGGCAGAAACATTGCTCTGCTACGGCACGGTAAGCGTTGATCCGGTGAACGTGACGAGTGTGAATTTGCCGCGTGCAGGGCAGATCACGCGCCTGCTGGTCAGCCAGGGTGAAGTGGTAAAAAAAGGCTCGCCTATCCTGCAACTCGAAACCAGTCCGCAGGGCAGCGTGGGCTATGCGCAGGCCCTGTCCGCGGCGGATTTTGCCCGGAGCGAACTGGCCCGTGTGCGAAGCCTGGCGGCACAGCAGCTTGCCACAAAATCCCAGCTTGCGAACGCGCAAAAGGCCTTTATTGATGCGGAGGCGGCATTGTCGGCACAGCAGAGAATGGGGACAGGCACAAAAAGCGAATGGATCCGCGCTCCTTTTGACGGCATCGTGAGTGCATTGAACGCAGCGCAGGGAGAACGCATCCAGGCAGGGGCGACCGCGCTGCAGCTTGCGCGGCTGGACAGATTGCGCGTGATATTGGGCATCGAGCCGGAAGATATACAAAGGGTCAGGCCGGGGATGCCGGTGCGTTTGACCCCGGTGTTCAGTGAAAAGCTGAACGCATCAGGCACAATAGAGAAAATACACGGTATGATCAACCCGCAAACCAGGTTGGTCGATGTGATAGTAGGCCTGGGAACTGAACAGGCAGCCCGCCTGGTGCCGGGGATACGGATCCGTGGCCTGATAACATTGAACCGCCGCAAGGAGTTCGCCGTACCGCGGCAGGCGGTACTCAGGGACGCCGGGGGACCGTATATTTTCGTAGTCAGGAACGGCCGGGCCCGCCGCATAAACGTGCAGACAGGCGCTGAAAGCAACGGGGCCGTCGGCATCACCGGCCCGTTCAGTAAGGGAGAGAAGGTTGTGGTGTTGGGCAATTACGAACTCCGTGACGGAATGGCGGTGAGAGTGAGCGCTCAATGAATTCCTTTTCCCTATGGACGCAGGCGCACCGCCGCTCGATCCTGTTTTTCGTGTTCATACTCGCATTGTCAGGCGCGATCATTGCCTTTAAGCTCCCGGTAGCCCTGTTCCCGAATGTCGATTTCCCGAGGGTAGTTGTCTCGCTGGACGCCGGAGACCGGGCCGCAGAGTTGATGGAACTGCAGGTCACAAGGCCCGTTGAGGAAGCTGTGCGGGCGGTGCCGGGTGTGAATTCCGTGCGCTCCACCAGCAGCAGGGGCAGCGCTGAAATCTCAATTAATTTCGGCTGGGGCGCCGATATGGTGTCCGCCATGCTGCAGGTGGAATCGGCGGTCAACCGGGCGCTGCCCAAACTGCCTGCCGGTACGGTATTCCGGGTCAGGCGAATGGACCCGACTGTATTTCCCGTGCTGGCTTACAGCCTTACGTCCGACAATCACTCCCTGGTAGAATTGCACGATATAGCGCAATACAAACTGCTTCCCCTGTTGTCCGGCGTCAAGGGCGCTTCGCGGGTGCAGGTGACAGGCGGCAATACTGAAGAATACCGGGTCACTGTAGATCCGGCGCGCTTGCAGTCCTACGGCCTGATGCTGGGCGATGTGGCGCAGGCCCTTTCAGCGGCAAACGTTATCAACGCCGTGGGACGCACGGAGGACCATTATAAGTTATACCTGACGATGTCGGACACCCGTCTTGCCGGCCTCGCGCAAATCCGCCATACCATATTGCGCAGTGGTTCTAACGGCATAGTACGCCTGGAGGAAGTAGCAACCGTGCAGCGCGACACCGTACCTCAGTGGATACGGGTGACCGCTGACGGCCGAGATGCGGTATTGATCAATGTCTATCAACAGCCGGGCGGGAATACTGTGCAGATCGATAACGACATCAAAGCCAAACTCGCCTCATTCAAGCGGCAGTTGCCGAAAGATGTGCATATCAGCGCATGGTATGACCAGAGTGAATTGATCCTTGCTTCCGCGGCCAGCGTGCGCGATGCGATTATTATCGGAGTGGCGCTCGGGGCAATAATACTGTTCTTGTTCCTGCGTAATGTCAGGATAACCCTGATCGCCGTTGTTGTGGTGCCCGCGGTGCTTGCGGCCACCATTTTGGTGCTGTATGCGATGAAGATGAGCTTCAATATCATGACGCTGGGCGGTATGGCAGCAGCGGTGGGACTGATTATCGACGATGTCATCGTGATGGTCGAACACATCATGCGGCGGCTGCGCGGCGGGGGAGATGACCACAGAGGGCGCGTTATGGCGGCGGCCCGTGAATTCGTCCATCCGCTTTCCGGTTCCTCCCTGGCTACCATTGTTATCTTTCTGCCGCTTGCGTTTTTGAGCGGGGTAACGGGTGCTTTTTTCAAAGCGCTCTCGCTTACCATGGCGTCGGCTTTGATTATCTCGTACCTGGTCACCTTTCTTGCAATACCTATCCTGGCGGATCATATGCTGGGGGAAAAAGAGGCGCAGCAGAAAGAGGGGGGAGCGCTCACCGACCGTTTTCATCATATTTACGACCGGGTGATGCGCCGTGTGTTGAGACAGCCCGTCCTGATCCTCGCCGGGATTCTCCCATTGCTGGTTCTGGGCTACATCGGTTACAGGCAGGTCGGCTCCGGCTTTATGCCGGTCATGGATGAAGGCGGCTTTATCCTGGATTGCCTCACCCCACCCGGCACTGCGCTCTCCGAAACAGACCGCCTGATGCGCCAGATAGAGGCAATTATCAAAACCACCCCGGAAGTGCGGACCTATTCCCGCCGCACCGGCGCCCAGCTCGGAGGGGGATTGACGGAGGCAAATTCAAGCGACTTCTTCATTCGCCTGAAACCGTTGCCCCGGAGGCCTATCGGTGAGGTTATGGATGAAATCAGGAACAAAGTCGAACGTAAAGTCCCCGGGGTCAAGGTAGAACTGGCCCAGCTCATGGAGGACCTGATCGGCGATCTGACCGCAGTGCCGCAGCCTATTGAGATCAAGCTGTACTCGGACAACCTTCCGCAGTTGCGCTCAACAGCCCCGGGCGTGGCGGCTGCCGTTCGCAAGATCACAGGGGTAGTGGATGTGCGCAGCGGCATTGTGCTTGCAGGGGATGCGCTCGAGATCCACGTCGACCGTATCAAGGCAGCGTTGGAGGGAGTCGATCCGGAGGCGGTTACGCGCATGCTGAACGACTATCTGACAGGCGCGGTGACCACGCAGATTCAGGAGGGTATAAAAATGGTCGGGGTCCGCGTCTGGATACCGCCGGACCTGCGGGCAACCGAAGCGGAAATAGGCAGCCTCCTGTTGCGCGCCCCGGATGGGCATCTGTTCCCCTTGGGCCGGGTGGCAAGCCTGACTGCGGTTACCGGCCAGCCCGAGATAACCGGAGAAAATCTCAAACCAATGATAGCGGTAACAGGACGTATTAGCGGACGCGACATGGGTTCTACGATACAGGAGGTGCGGCGGGCGCTGGCGCGTCCCGGTTTGATACCGCAGGGCGTATACTTCGAGCTGGGCGGGATGTACGAACAGCAACAGATCGCGTTCAGGGGACTCGTTGCCGTATTCATCGCCGCACTGGCCCTCGTTTTCCTGCTCCTGCTGTTTCTATATGAGCGCTTCCGGATAGTGCTGGCGATCATGGCGCTCCCCCTGCTGTCATTGTCGGCGGTATTCATCGGCCTTTGGCTCACCGGTGCCGAGCTGAACATCTCCGCCATGATGGGGATAACCATGATCGTCGGCATCGTCACCGAGGCCGCAGTCTTTTATTTCTCTGAATACAGCGACCGCGTGGAAACGATGGACATGCTCCCGGCGCTCCTCGAGGCCGGAAAGAACCGTATGAGGCCGATCGTCATGACCACCCTTGTGGCCATCCTTACTCTGCTGCCGCTGGCGCTGGCCATAGGCCAGGGATCAGCCATGCAGCAGCCGCTCGCAATCGCAATCATTTCAGGGCTGTTGGTCCAGGTCCCGCTTGCGCTTGTCGTACTGCCGACGTTATATTACCTGTTATCCCTGAAAGCGCACCGCAAATGACAGGCGGAGGCGCTGCGGGAAGCCTAAGGGATTAACTGAGGGAGGACAGGACTTCCGGAGAATACAGGCAGGCCCTTGCAGCCATCCTGGACCCCGACAGGGAGCGGGACGGCGCCGGGTTGGGTCTCAGCATCTGCAATGAAATAGTGAAGCTGCATGGCGGCAGTATAGAGATAAAAAGCAAAGCGGCTTCCGGAACCACGGTGTCCGTATATCTGAAAGGACTGAAAGATGACACGCACATTTAAAAGTTTCCTTATAATCCCCGCGCTGTTACTACTTTTGACCGCAGGTTATTTCTTGTATGCAGAGGAACAGGGCAACTTCCATGCGATCACCCCGGGCGAGGCCTACAGGTCAGGGCAACTCGACAGGGACGAACTTAAATACTACATCAATAAGCATCACATCAAGAGCATTATTAATCTCCGGGGGAAAAACCCGGGCACGGCCTGGTACATGGAAGAATTAAAGGTGAGCGCAGAAAACGGCGCAGCACACTTTGACCTCCCTCTGTCCGCATCTCATGAGCCGGGAGAGGAAGACGTCCGGAAGCTCATGGAAATCTTCATGCAGGCGCCCCGCCCCGTACTGATACACTGCCAGGGAGGCGCCGACAGGTCAGGCCTGGCAGCGGCAATGTGGAAGGTAATCGTTGATAAGGAACCGAAAGCGGAGGCAGGAAAGCAGTTATCGATCCTGTATGAGCACATCCCGATAGGGAAGACATCGGCTATGGATAGTTTTTTCCGGAAGTGGAACTATCCGGCAGTTTCGAAAGCCCCCATTAAATTGAGTTCCGGCAGAAACGTGCGCTGATGGAGAATTCAGCAATGCGCGGAGACAGCGGCTTGCGCTATTCTTTTGATATCCGTTATGTCTCCGCCTCTACAGTCAGCATGCAGAGTCCCGAATAAACAAGTCCTGTCGAGCCGTCTATGCTTAAATACGTGCCGTTCCTGACGGTATAATTACCTATCTGTGCATAGTATTCGCCGTGTTCATCAACTGCTATGTCCATGCCTGAGCAGCCGACAACAGCATCGAGATCAAACTTCTGCGCCAGGATGGCTGCATGGGATGTTGCCCCGCCCGTGGCGGTGACTATCCCATCAATCCCGGGCATCAGCGAAACATCGTTGGTGCTTGTCATCTCCCTGATGAGAATTACCGGCATCCCGTGCTCGCTTCTTATCTTTTGCACATCTTCCGGAGAGGAAACAAACACAGCTACGCCGCTCAAAGCCCCTCCATGCACCCCGGCCCCGCGGCCGATGATGTTCAGTTGGTCCCCGCATACGTCCCGGAATCTTTTTGTGAAGCCGCGGTAAAGCTCCATGCGTCTTGTCTGAAGAACATAGAGAAGCCTTTTTCCATCCGGCCCCTTTGCATACGTAACTTCCACCTCCTGCGGCAAGCCCCGCATAGCATCTTCAATCTCTCTTGCAAGTTCTTCATGCTGCAGAAAAAGCCCGGGGTCGAATTCCTCAAGGCTTTCATGGCTGTCCAGGACCTGCCCCCGGGCAAGGGGCCGCCCCGTATGCCTTCCATAGACAAGATCATCACCCGTGGAATTCTCCCGCGTATCGCCGTAAATCTTCTTTTCGAGAGTGAAGGGCTGCCTGGTGAAGAAAACAGATGCGCCTGCTCCACGGGCATTCCCGTAAATCATCTGCATCAGCGTTACGGAAGTGCCCCAGTGCCCGGAAATATTCATAGCCTGCCTGAACTGCTCAGCCTTTTTACCGTACCACGATCCGTAGACCGCCCTCACCGACTCTTTCAACTGTTCGTAGACATCGTCCGGAATCCGCTTTCCTCTGTCCTTGAGCTCCTTAAGGTACCGGTTGACGATCTCCGCCATACGGCCGGCGCCGGGTTCTTTATCCATGGTTGTACTTCCCATAACGGCCCCGGCTATTTCCTCAAATATGTTTATATCAAGACCATGAACAATTGTTGCATAATGTTCTATAAATCGCCTGTACGAGTCCCACCCGAGCCGGGGATTTCCCGTGTTCTCAATCAAGGCCTTAAGCGTTTCCCCATTCATCCCGCAGTACAATATCGAAGACAGTATCCCCGGCATGGAAATATACGACCCGCTCCTTACCGATAAAAACAAGGGCCTCTTGCCCCTCCCATAGGACAATCCCGCGGCAGCTTCAATTATTTTCACAGCCCTCTTGAGCGCTGATGCAAATCCTTCACTTTCCGTGTATTCGGTATAATGTTCTGTTTTGGGGGCGCCGAACACAATCCCGAAAGGGACCCTCAGTCCGTGGTTATGGATATAGGCGAGATTTTTTGCCTTGCTTCCCATGATCGGGGACAAGCTCATGGCATCCAGGTCCGACAGCTCATCAATTACAAAAAAATCTCTTTCATTCTCATTGTGCTCTCCCGGGGCAACCGCCTTGTCCTGCATGGAGAGTATGCGGGAATTCAAGGTATTTATGACATCGTTCAGGAGCCTGTCAAGCTCAACGAACCCCGTTACACTGCTTATGAGGTCCCTCATAACGATGTCCGCAGCTTTGCTCACAAAGTCGCCGCCTTCGGAGCCGAGCCTCCTGAGTCTTTCAGGAAGTTCGTCTTTCGGGAAAAGCATAAGTATCTCCGTAAGCGGCCCGTGAAACATCCTTGAAAGAGATCCGACCATCCAGGTCAGTTCCTTCCGCCACATACTGAGCATATCGGCAATCTGGGAAAGACGGAGGGTGTTCTTGCTGAAAACCGCCATAAGCTCATCTACCTGGAAGTTCCCCTGATCATGAAAAGTAAAGAGGTCTCTTATGAATTCAAGGCAGCGTACCCACTCTTTGATGTCTTCTGTTGAGCCTTCCTGCTGCCCCTTTTCGATCCTTGAAAGAACAGTCTCAAGGTTCAGCCGTATGCTGTCCTCATATCTGAAGATCTCGCCAAGCGCATCGAACTTGGGTTCATGATAGGAGCCGAGGACCGAGGGAATCCCGAAGGCTATATGTCTCTTGAAAAAAAAAGATTCAGCAGGCTGGGTCTTTTGAGGGGAAATGATTATCTCTTTTAATTTTTTTATCTGCTCAAGAGGGCCGGCAATCCCGGCCAGGTTGCCCCCTGCCCCTGAACCGTCGCACTCCGGGCGCACGGAGACGGAATATTTCTTCACAATCTCCCGGTAAATTTTGCAGAGGAGCACTATCTTTGACCTCACCTCATCCGATACCCCTGCATCCCTCAGCCTCTCCTGCAGTACGGTTTCACTCAGCAGGAGCAGCTTCTCAAGATGCAGCCCTTCCCCGTCAAGGATCCCGAGTGAGCTGAAGAGGGGCTGAATAGCGGCTGAATAGCGCCCGAGAAGCCCGGTGTTCAGTTTGCTGAAGGCATCGGCAGCTATCACCCCTTCCAGGATTTCCGGATCATTGTAAACCCATGACCTTATAATTTCCTCGACAAGACGGATATTGTAATTACTGGCATTTACATGAGTTTGCTTCCTCAGGAAATAAAGGACCGTATCATTGCCCCAGGAATCTATCTCCGTCGTATAATCCCGTATTCTTCCCGTGGCCCCCACCTCGTTAAAGTACACGGGCAGTTTTTTCAAAAGCATGTAGTGGAGCAGAAAATTATTGCGGAAGGTATCGGAGTTCAGGTATGCCGATATGTCCCGCTGAAAAATCTTGTCATCGGGAATAAAAACACCGCTGATGTGAATATTGCAGATTACCTGCAGCAGGACATCTCTGAACACATCGCTGTCAAGGCTTATAATCTGCAGGAACTTTGAAAGCCTTGCCAGGTGCCGGGGATTTACCACCTCGGCCCAGGTTTCTCCTGAAAAACCTGTAACGCGGGGAGCAGGGATCACAATCGTCCTCAGGATGTCCTTATATTTTCCTGTAAGGACGTCATTCCCTGCCTGCAGGAGAGCAAGCGCCACTTTCGGGTCAAGGAAAATATCCTCCTTCGAAAGCGCGTCTTCTCCTGCCATGCGCGTCAGCAATTCCGCACAGGCATCAATCATATCCAGGGTGATTAATTTCCCGATGAGCTTCGCTATGTTCAGCATAGTTTCCCTGCGGGCTTCCGGGGACAGTTCTCTAAACACGGGCAGCATCCCGTACAGGGCATTCATAAGCCCCACGGCAGATGTCCTGCCCATATCTTTCATGATGATGCTGAAAAACAGGTCGGCCATCTCCGTATCTTCCGGGAGCGCCGAATTGATTTCATCGATTTTTGTGAAAATTCCGTCGGGCTCCTTTTTCTCCACCATGGCCTCAGCCGCAGATATATGGAACAGAACTGCCTTCCTGCCCTTTTCACTATACCTGCTGAGCTTCTCAAGGTCATCATGTGCAACGACTCCCTCCATGTCCCTGAGCACGGAATCTTTTATCGCTGCACTGCGCTGCGCCTTTTTCCTCAAAGAAAGGAGGAGTACTCTTAAAGCAGGTCCGATCTCTGCACCGGCCTTTTCATGGAGGGCGGACAGCACACGCCGCGCCTGTTTGAAACGGTATGAGAGGTCGATGGCGGAGCCCCTGATGTCCCGGAGCCATATGCCGGCAAGCCTTTTTAATTTGTCCTGGTCAGGCTCGTGCTCAAGGGGGAATTCCATCAGTGTGAGAAAGTTGCTTACAGGCTTGTCCCCAACTGCAAGTTCGACTCTTTCACAGGCTTTCAGGGAATACCTGACCAGGAGTTCATACCATTGGTAGTAGGCTTCCCGGGCAAACCAGAAAAGGTCCCGGGAGAAACCCGCTACCTCGTCCGAGAGCCTCCTCCAGTCCTTTTTTGTTGAAAGCGCCTGAGCTATGAGTTCCTCTGCCTTTTTCACCAGTCCGGGATTGTCCTGCAGGTATGACGTGTAGCGCTTGAAGTTTACCCCCCTGAGTTCCTGTGACAGCTCAAGGGCCGAACTGAAAAATTCATCGGGACGCTCCCTTTTCAGCAGGAAAGTTCCGATATGCCTGCCGTTCCGGACAATATCGATCCGGAGGTCTTTTGCTTCACCTATACGCCTGCCCTCAGCCTTGAATTCAAAGCGCCCCTCCCGAAGGCGCTCCCTTGAAATCTCTTCACCGCCGTGCATGAGAGAGGCCGTGTACTCCCCTTGAGGAATGGAAAGGATGGCGCCGCTCAGGACTACTTCATCGTCTTCGCCGGACATGCAGAAGTCCTTCATGACCAGAGAAGTAATGAGTCCCTTGTAAGCAGTCGCAAAGGTCCCCACCAGGTAGTCCAGGCTGCAGATATCAATAGTCTTTCCCATGGATCACATAAAAGCGGAACAGGGGCCCGGAGTACCGGAATCAATAAAAAAGGAAAGCACGGCGCAATGAACGGCAGCTCCGTGCTTTCCTCAATCACTCGGGCGGGTCCGGTAAATTGTAAAGTGTTTGAGGTGACTGCTTTAATGTTGCCGCTTCCCTTATTCAAACTCTGATTATATTTTATCACTTTTGCATGGGAATGCAAGTGCCGCCCGCAGCATTCCGCGACGGGGGAGGAGGGAGGAGAGGGGCAGAATGAATTACCAGGAACGTTCAGCTTCCGGCAGACCTGCCGCTTTTTGCCTTTCAGGTCTTTTCCCCTGCTTTCCCGCAACCACCATTGCGGTCTTTCGGGGTCAACAAACGGGAGGCAATGAACAGGGTCACAAAGTTCAGAAGCACAAAGAAGATGATGATCTTCCAGAAATCATTTATGCCGAGCAAAAACAATAGTGCATCCATACAGGCGTATCCCCCGTAAAACCGATGGTAACTGCAAGACTGCCAAGCCCTGTACTACTCCGAAAGCTGCTTTAAATTATCACAGGCATTCTTGTCGCCCTTGTCACAAATCTTGCGGAAATCGGATTCCGCCTTCTTCACATAGGCAAACCCGCGGGAATAGTAGGCGTCGCTGTAATCAGGCTTAAGGGATATGGCTTTATTGAAATCCCCGATTGCCTCATCATATTGCTCTCTTCGCGAGTAGGCGACCCCCCTGTTTTGATACATTTCTGCGGAATCGGGCATGATCGATATCGCCTTGGAATAGTCCCTGATTGCGTTTTCATATTGCCCTTTTTTCAGGTAGGACAGGCCCCTTTTGTGATAGAGTTCGGCGTCCTGGGGATAATAGGCGATAGCCCTGTTGAAATCATCGACGGCTTCATCGTATTTCCCTTTTTTGTAATAGGCCATACCGCGGTTATAGTATGCATCAGGGAAATCCGCATTTGCGGAAACAGCCAGGTCATATTCCCTTATGGCTTTATCATATTGCCCGTCGTTGAAGTACTCATTACCGCTTTTGAAATATGATTGGGCATCAGCTGCAGCTGCCGAACCGCACAAGACAAACAGGCTGAATACTATAAGGACCATGCTTACTCTTTTCATCTCAGACTCCATGATATTGGGGCCATTACGATTTTCACCCCATGATTTCAGATTTTCAACTGCTATTATAACAGGATATCCCGGCTAAAGGGCAATGCTTTTGATCGTCGGGTAGTGTCTCAATTCACCCCAAAGCCTTTGTGATGCGATGAAAGGCATATTCATATCCGGCCGGATCCTGTAGTGCCGGAATTCCCCTGTGTGGTTTCAAATCA
>JAJZPZ010000113.1 GCA_021847795.1 Nitrospirota bacterium | reverse complement strand
CGTCTAAAGCAGCCTGTCCCCTTTTTACTGTTCGGGTTGTTATAATTGATAGTAGGTTGTATATGCACGAAATGTCGATAACCATGAGCATGCTGGACATCATCAGAGAGCATATGGAGAGGAACGGCGCATGCAGGCTCAGGAGCGTACAGATACGGGTGGGAGAGCTGACTGCCGTGGAGCCCGAATCCCTCCGGTTCTGCTTCGAAGTCTGTTCGCAGGGCACGCCCCTGGCAGGAGCAGCGCTCGACATAGAGGAAATTCCGCATACCGGGAAATGCAGGGATTGCGGCAGCGAATTCAGGATAGAGGGGTTCGTGCCGCACTGTCCCGCATGCGGCGGCAGTTCTGCAGACCGGGTAGCGGGGAACGAGCTGGATATAGTCTCAATGGAGGTAGATTAGAGAAATGCACGACATCATCATAGAGGAGAAGATCCTTTCGAGGAACAACGAGATAGCGCAGGAAAACCGGCGGGAATTGAAAGCGCGCAGGATATTCTCGATCAATATGGTGAGTTCTCCGGGCTCGGGGAAGACCACCATAATAGAAAAGACACTGGAGGGCCTCAAGGACAGATTGAGGGTTGCCGTTATCGAGGGGGACATCCGGACTGACCTCGATGCACAGAGGCTCTCGAAGTACGATATCCCCGTAAGACAGATAACCACGGGCAAGGCCTGCCATCTCGATGCGCACATGGTCCGGCACACCCTTCCCTGGGTGTTCGGACACGGGGCTGTCCGGCTGCTGATCATTGAGAATGTGGGGAACATGGTATGCCCTGCCGAGTACGACCTGGGCGAGGACATGAAGGTGGCTGTCATGAGTGTCACCGAGGGAGACGACAAGCCGCTCAAATACCCGGCGCTTTTCCAGGCATCCGGGGTGCTCCTGATCAACAAGACCGATCTCGTCAGCCATACCAATTTCAGTGTCGGGAGGGCAAAGGAGAACGCGCTGAGAATAAACCCGCATCTCAGGATATTCCTCACATCCTGCACCGACGGTACAGGCATGAAAGAATGGTGCGGGTTCCTCTCGGAAAACATACCGGAGTGAGTGCGCGCACCAGGAAACGGATTCATATCACCGGCATTGTCCAGGGTGTAGGCTTCCGTCCATTCGTATACAACCTTGCGAACAAATACAACCTGAAGGGATATTGCCTGAACGATTCCGAGGGTGTCCTCATAGAGGTAGAAGGCGAGGAGGTTGAAAGCTTCATCGATGAATTGAGCGCCTCGCCCCCTCCCCTCTCTAAGATAGAGAGCCTTACCGCCGGCGCCGCCTCGGGAAACACGCTGTGCAATGACTTCAGCATAAGGGACAGCCTGGGCCGGGAGGGCGGATTTACCCTCATCTCTCCAGATATCGCCCCATGCCCTGACTGCCTCAGGGAGCTGTTCGACCCCGGCGACAGGCGTTATCTCTATCCGTTTATCAACTGCACCAATTGCGGGCCGCGGTATTCGATCATCCAGGACATACCCTATGACAGGCCCAACACCACCATGTCGCAATTCAGGATGTGCCTGCAGTGCGGAAGCGAATATCTCGATCCCCATGACCGGAGATTTCATGCGCAGCCGAATGCATGCCCTGAATGCGGGCCGCAGGTCGAACTAATGGTTGCCAATCCAAGGTTTGCCGTTAAAGAACGAAAAGACCCGATACGGGCAACCATAGAGATGCTGAAGCAGGGGGCAATAGTCGCTGTCAAAGGACTCGGCGGCTTTCACCTCTGCTGCAATGCTTTGAACCATGCGGCTGCAACGAGGCTCAGGGAGAAAAAGAGGAGATCGAACAAGCCCTTCGCAATCATGACCCCTGATATAAATACGGTACGGAGTTTTTGCTCCGTATCGGACGAAGAAGGCGCTCTCCTTGAAGACAGGACCAGGCCGATCGTCATTCTCGATAAAAACGCCTCTGGTGCAATTTCAGAAGCTGTGGCCCCGGGCAACAGGACCCTGGGTGTGATGCTCCCGTATACGCCGTTGCATTATCTCCTGTTCTACTATGCCCTTGAGCGCCATACGCCTGCCCCTTCCCCTCATTTCACTGCCTTGGTAATGACGAGCGGAAACCTCTCAGGAGAGCCCATCGTGATCTCGAACAAAGGGGCGGAGGACAAACTCTCTTCGCTTGCAGACGCATTCCTCGTCCATAACAGGGATATATACATGAGAGTGGATGATCCGGTTGTAAAAGTGGAGGGTAAAACCCCTCACGTTTTTCGCAGGGCAAGGGGGTTCGTGCCCATGACTATCGACATGGGGGAGGAGGTGGGGGAAATCCTGGCCTGCGGCGCAGACCTCAAAAATACCTTTTGCCTTACGAAAGGCAGGAACGCGATACTCAGCCAGCATATCGGGTACCTCGACAATTACGAGGCGGAAAAATTTTTCACCGAGACCCTCAACAACCTGAAAAAAACCTTCCGGGTGAGGCCGCGCATCATAGCCCACGACATGCACCCGGATTACCTGAGCGCCTCTTTTGCAAGGGATTATGCGCTCCAAAACAGCATTCCGGATGAGCTGTGCATACCTGTCCAGCACCACCATGCGCACATCGCGGGCTGCATGGCCGAGCACGGGCTCAGGGAAGAGGTGATAGGCGTCGCGTTCGACGGTACGGGCTACGGGCAGGACGGAAATATATGGGGCGGGGAGTTCCTGATTGCGGACAGGAAGGATTTTACGAGGAAGGCGCATTTCGGTTACGTGCCCCTTCCCGGGGGCGACAGCGCCGTAAAAGAGCCCTGGAGGACGGCAATCTCCTACTTATACAACACGTTCGGAGACAGCGCCTTCGATGCGCTTCCGCAGTTCTTCAGCAGGTTCGGCACAAGGGACGCCGAAACAATAATTAAAATGATAACCGGTAAGATCAATGCTCCCCTGACATCGAGCGCAGGACGCCTTTTCGATGCTGTTTCCTCCGTGCTCGGCCTCAGGGACAGGATAACCTTCGAGGGTGAGGCAGCGATAGACCTCGAAATGGCGGCATATAAATGCACTACGGGGAACAAAGGACCTTATCCCTATGAAATACAGGCGACAGGCGGCAGGCAACTGGCAATAGATGTGAAACCTATGATAAAGAGCATTGCAGGAGATTTGAAGAGGGGGACCGGCGTATCGGAAATCGCTTACAGGTTCCATTATACCCTGGCTGATATTATCGCAAAGGTTTCGGAAGATTTGAGGGAGGAAAGCGGCATCGGAGATGTGGTCATGAGCGGCGGGGTGTTCCAGAACAGTCTGCTGCTCGGCGCTGCGGTCGAATCACTCACGAAAAAGGGGTTCAGGGTCTGGACCCACGGGAAGGTCCCGGCCAATGACGGGGGCATATCCCTGGGCCAGGCAGCAGTAGCATGGGAGCGAACAAAAGAGGAGAATATTTAGCATGTGCATAGCTATACCCGGCAGGGTAATCGGTATCAAAGGCGACATGGCAAACGTTGACGTGGCAGGTACAAAAAAAGAGGCGAGCCTCATGCTCATGGAGGATGTGAAGGTGGGCGATTATGTTATCGTGCATGCGGGCTTCGCCATACAGAAGGTGGACGATGACGAGGCAATCGAGACGTTGAGGCTCCTGAACGAATTCATCGGGGGCCGGCAATGAAGTATGTCGATGAATTCAGGAACAGGGACATCGCAAAAGGCATTATCGAAAAAATACATGGGGTATCAAGGAAACCCGTAAACATAATGGAGATCTGCGGCAGCCATACGCACAGCATATCGAAATACGGGATAAGAGACGCCCTGCCGCGGAACATCCGCCTTATATCCGGGCCGGGATGCCCTGTATGCGTGACATCCGCAGGGGACATAAACCGGCTCATCGGCTTTGTAAGGCATGAGAAGGATATTATACTCGCCACTTTCGGCGATATGATGAGGGTCCCCGGATCGGGCTCCTCTCTTGAAAGGGAAAAGGCGCGGGGCAGCGATATCAGGGTCGTCTATTCACCTGCCGATGTCCTCGATATTGCGGCATCCGACCCGGGCAGGGAGGTCGTATTCTCCGCAGTCGGCTTCGAGACAACCGCCCCCGCTGTTGCAGCCACCATCCTGATGGCGCAGGAGAGAGGATTAAAGAACATCTCCTTTCTTTCCCTGCACAAGCTCACCCCCCCTGCAATGAGGGCGCTTTTGGACAGCGGGGAGGTGGAGCTGGACGGGTTCATCTGCCCGGGGCATGTCACGGCAGTGATAGGGGCCGATGCATACCGCTTCATCTCCTCGGAATACCATGCCCCCTGCGTTGTTGCGGGATTCGAGCCGCTCGATGTGCTTCAGGGTATTTATATGCTCATCCTCCAGGAGGAAGAAGGGCGCTCGGAGATAGAAATACAGTATAAGAGAATCGTCACATGGGAGGGCAACAGAAAGGCGAGGGATATCATGGACCGCGTATTTGAGACATGCGATGCCTCATGGAGGGGAATAGGGAATATCCCCATGAGCGGCCTGACAATCAGGAGCGCATTCGGAGACCTCGATGCAGCTCGAAGATTCTCCCTGCCCGAGGGCATTGATGAGGAAACTCCGGGCTGCTCGTGCGGCAGTTTGCTCAAAGGACTGACGGCTCCTAATGAATGCCCTCTCTTCGGGAAGGCCTGCACGCCCGAAGACCCGAAGGGCCCCTGCATGGTATCATCCGAGGGCACATGCGCGGCCTATTACAAGTACGGGGAGGGCGCTCCACAATGAGAGACCGGCAAATTCTCCTGGGCCACGGAAGCGGCGGAAAGCTCAGCCACATGCTTATCCGTGAAATCTTTCTCAAGGCATTCGATAACGAATTCCTTGCGCCGCTCAATGATCAGGCTGTTTTCAATGTTCCGGCGCCGAGGCTCGCATTCACCACAGACTCGTATGTTGTAAACCCGATCTTTTTCCCGGGCGGCGATATAGGCAAGCTCTCGGTGTGCGGCGCCATAAACGACCTTGCAGTAGGAGGCGCTGAACCTCTCTACCTGAGCGCGTCTTTCATAATCGAAGAGGGGCTTTCGTTCGAAGAGCTGGAGGCAGTCGTCAGCTCGATGGCAAAGGCCGCGCACGCTGCGGGAGTGAAGATCGTCACAGGCGACACGAAAGTTGTCGAGAGAGGCAAAGGGGACAAACTGTTCATCAGCACTGCGGGGATAGGCGTCCTGAAAGACGGCCCCGTGCTTTCACCCTCGCTCATCAGGCCCGGAGACCTCATCATAGTATCCGGCTTTATCGGAGACCACGGTATTGCCGTCATGGCGCACAGGGAGGGCATACGTATGGATGTGCCTGTCGAAAGCGACTGCGCCCCCCTTCACCTCCTGGTTAAGGATATGCTCTCTGCTGCCGGTGGAATACGGGCGATGCGCGATCCCACAAGAGGGGGCCTGGCGACAACACTCAATGAATTCGCCGCATCATCCGGCTGCGGGATAGTGATAAGAGAAAATGACGTGCCGGTGAGAGAGGCGGTGCGGGGCGCCTGTGAACTGCTGGGGTTCGATCCGTTATATCTCGCAAACGAGGGAAAGCTCGTGGCAGTGGTAGCAAGTGATTCTGCTCAAGCTATACTCAAAGCAATGAGAAGCAACCCCCTGGGTGCGGATGCCGCGGTTATCGGAGAGGTTACGGACGAGCCACCCGGAAGAGCGCTGATCGAGACTGCGATAGGAAACAAACGGATACTTGATATGCTCTCCGGCGCTCAGCTCCCGAGGATCTGCTGAGCGGATAATTATAATGATGTTGCTGCTATCCCTGCCCTGCCTTTGCATAGGCTTTCACTTCCTGCTCAAGCCGTGCGCCAAGTTTTTCAGCGGTAATATCTAAATCGTATTGAGCCTGCAGGCCAAGCCAAAACTCAGCAGATACTCCAAAATACAGTGCCAACCGAAGGGCAGTATCGGCTGTAATACCCCGCTTCCCCAAAACAATTTCGTTTATCCTTCGCGCGGGCACTCCGATGCCCAGAGCAAGCCTGTTTTGACTTATTCCCATCGGTTTGGTTTATTAGTTTATTAAGTTTATTAGGGACTGGGGACGTTTATTAGGGACAGCGCCCGTTTTTTGGTTTTTGAATTAATTTTAAATGGGCGCTGTCTCTCCTTCGTCTCTCGTCCCTCTTTCGTCTCTCTTTCGGAAAACCTGTTGAGATCCCTGTTATTCAATTTCGCAGGGCAATCAACCGTTACTAGGGGGCATCACTTTTGATAACTTCTACCACCTAAGAAGGCATCTGAGACACTTCATTGATCGAGCAGATTTCTGTGCTCAATATCTCCATAGCCGTTGACAGGCATTACATATGGTGATACAATGTGTATACATAAAGAAGGAGGCACATATGCTCAAGAAACTCGTTTCTCACGGCAATAGCGCAGCCCTGATCATAGACAGGCCAATCCTTGATCTTTTGAAGGTTGATATGGATACCCCGCTTGAAATCACCACAGATGGGAAAAATCTGATAATTTCCCCGGTAAGGGATGAAAAGAGGGAGAAGAGGTTCAAGGCTGCTCTTGAGAAGGTAAACAGAAGGCATGAGACCACGCTGAGGAAACTCGCCAAGTAGATGAGAGAACCTGCCTTTTTGACCCTTGCCGAGGTGGTCGAGATTCATGCGGATCATATACAGCGCTACGGAGGAGGAGAGGGGATAAGGGATATCGATCTGTTGAGTTCAGCATTTGCTATGCCCTATGCATCATTTTCAGACCAGTTTCTTCATGTAGATCTTTTTGAGATGGCAGGAGCCTATGCTTTTCATATCTCAGAGAACCACCCTTTCATTGATGGCAATAAGAGAACGGCCCTTGCATCTGCACTTGTTTTTCTGGAAACAAATGGAATTTCTATTGCTGATCCCAAAGGCCTCCTTTATGATGCCATGCTATCCCTCGCTCCGGGGAAGTTGAACAAAAGCGAATTTGCACAGATTTTGAGGGAACTGAAAGAATAAAGAAGAGCAAGGGAACCTTGCAACAGTACATACCAGTAATCCTTCATTTTCCCAACACGCTGTTTTGAAATCTTATAGGGTGTACTCTGTTCTTCATGCTACCCACTATTCGCTACAGTTCACTGTCCCATTCATCCAAGCAGCAGTCGCACCCCTTAGGACGCTGTCTACTAAAGCCAGTATTCCGGGTATTTTCGGTGTTTCGGGAGGTTATTGAAAATGAGTGCAATAATAAGCAATATCAGGGCGCCGATGCCGACAGGGCAAAAGACATAGAGGAATCCGAGATTATGCACCTTGTCCCCTCCGATGACGGCAATCAATGCTGTTGCCCCTCCGGGCGGGTGGACGGTTCTGGTTACGAGCATCGCCACAATAGCTGATGAGACTGCAAGTGCGGCAGCCATCCAAAGAACGCCGCCGAACATTTGATAGCAGGCAACACCGGCGAGTCCTGATACGACATGCCCGCCGAGCAGGTTTCTCGGCTGCGCAAGGGGGCTCCTGATCGCCGCATACACGAGAACCGCTGACGCGCCGAAAGAACCTATGATCAGGGTCAGATCCTTCGGTTCAAAATATCGCGAGGAGAGATACGCACAGAGGCCTATACCCACAACCGATCCCATCCATGACCACATTACCTCAGTAAGCCCCACTCCAGGCGGGCTTTTTGCCCCGCCTTTCATTTTTGCAAGATAGGTTTTCATCTCCGCACAGTTGCCCGCACAATATCAGCCCTCGACACAATCCCGATAAGCCTGTTCTCTTTATCGATGACAGGGAGTCTCTTTATCCTTTTTTCAGACAGAAGCCGGGCGGCCTCCCGGACATCAACATCAGGGCCGATGGTTATTGCCGGGGAGTTCATAAAGTCGATTACCGCGTTGCCCTCACCGCGTTTCGGCAAAGGCTCTCCCAGCAGGTGTTTCAGGATATCCCTGAAGGTATGCCCCTTGCTGACACCGGCCATGGAAAGAACATCTTCTTCCGTTATGACGCCGATGACATGGTTCTCCGTGTCTACCACCGGCAGGCCGCTGATCCTGTTATCAGCCAGCAACTCCGCTGCCTCGCAAAGCCTGGCAGCAGGCCTGACGGTGATGACATTCCCGGTCATCACATCCCTTACGGGAATGCCGATGGCAAGTCTTTCCTGCGCATGCTTCAGTGCTATCAGGTAAATCTTCCGGAGGTCGTCTTCGGTCACATCGATATATGAGCCCATCTCTCTGAGTGCAGCCCGCAGATCTTCATTTGAAACTTCACAATCCCTGAGTTCGTTTTTCATATACACTTCCCTTACAGCTACTATCGCATATCTTTCGGCCCGGCACTATGATTTAAATCATAACAGCCGGCCCGTTGCTTCAGAACCGGCGGCGCTTTATATTGCGGAATTACTTTCAATTGTATAATATGAGGTATGCATAAGCTCCTTGTCATTCTTTGCCTAACATTTCTTACGGCAGTCCTCTTGCCGTTGTCCTCCTTTGCTACCCCCGAATACGCACGGCAGACGGGGTTGCAATGCAAGGAGTGCCATGTCGATCCGCTTGGAGGGGGCCCACTCACCCCTGCAGGAGAAAAGTTCCGCGAGGACCTGAAAACAAAAGGACTTTCCCGTCAACTGACCACCACGCAGAAGGTTGTGCGCCTGCTCATCGGCTATTTCCACATGATGGCGGCCATCGTCTGGTTCGGGGCCATCCTGTATGTTCACATACTCCTCAAACCCGCCTATGCCTCAAAGGGACTGCCCAAAGGGGAGTTGTTCCTAGGCTGGATATCCATGATCATCATTCTTGTAACAGGCATCCTGCTTACCATCGCAAAAATCCCTTCCTGGGATACCTTTTATACCACCCGCTTCGGCATACTGTTGAGCATTAAGATATTTCTCTTCCTGATCATGTTTTCAAGTGCGCTGGTTGTAACGATCTTCATTGGCCCCAGGTTGAGAAAACAGCGCGCAGCTGTTCAGAAAGGGGATACCTGCGCATGCACACCCGATGACCTTTCCCGGAATGACGGGAAAGAGGGGCGGCCGGCCTATGTTGCCTACAACAATATGATCTATGATGTCTCGCGCAGCAGGCTCTGGAAAGACGGGTCTCATATGAGAAAGCACCTTGCCGGAAATGACCTGACCGATGCCTTGAAAACCGCCCCCCATGGAGAGGACAAGGTACTCGCAATGCCTGTTATCGGCGCGCTCCGCGCAGCAGGGGAAAAAGCTGCACGGCCTTTCTTGGAAAAAATCTTTTATTTCTTCGCCTATATGAATCTTACCCTCACCTTCCTCATCGTATTCGTCGTCTCCCTCTGGAGATGGTGGTAACCGCCATATCCTGCCGCCATTTTGCTTTCCCCTGGGAAGGCAATGTCACCGGGGCCCCCTGCGCACATAAGCTATGGAATATTTCCATAGCGCTATAGAAAGGGTTCCACAACTATGCATTGTCGGGCTTTCCCTGTTTTCTTATAAATCAGTATGGTCCCATGTGGCACAGACATTGCTTAATATGGCGCGTCACGGTAAATTCCGGAATTTCGAAAGGAAAGACTTCATAAAAAGATATTCGGCCCTCTAAAACCGGGCGTGTGAGTCTTTGTGTGTAACGGCATGATTAGCGCTGTACAGAAGCATTCCATTCTGAAATTATGTGTTGCTCTCTCTTTTTTCTTCTCCTCAGTTACGCCCTCATTTTATCATGTGTGCAAAGAGCGGGCAGATGTCCCTTCAGTGAAGCTGCTTGGACACCTGCACTTTATCCATACGGATATGACAAAGGGACTTCCGGCAGGAGGCATGCAGCACGGAAAGACCTGCAGGTCATTTATCCTCAAAAAAACACGGGGAATTATGCGGGCGAACATCATTGATATTGCGCACGCAACCTCCACCACGCGTCCCGATTTCAACCCGCAGCATAAATCCTGCGGCATTAGCGCTCTTCTGTACTGCAAGTCCTTTGTTTCTTCGCTCTTATTATCTGCCGTTCCAGGGCGGAAAACATCCCCTTTCGAGAGTTTTTGTTTCAAAACAGACTGCTCCCCGCCATACCGCAGTTGCCTCTCCTGAAAATAGGGTAACCATCCACATGATAGGGCAAGCGCCGCCCTCTATGGCAGCACAGGGGTAAAGTGCCCATGAAGACAAGCTCCGGGCATGCCCGATGAAATGCAAACGAAAAGGAGAAACAGATGGTACTGAAGAATATGAAAATAGGAATGCGCCTGGGCCTGGCTTTCGGCCTTGTATTAATCTTAATGGTTGCCGTAATTGCGCTCGGCATTTCGAGCATGTCGCATATACAGGACAAACTTGACCGTATAGTCAAGGTCAACAATGTGAGAACAGGGTATTCCCGCAACATGACGGAAAGTGTACGGGAAATTTCGATTATTCTCCGGAATATCCTATTGCTCAGGGATTCAGGCAAAATTCAGGAAGAAGAAAACAAGATCAAGAATTTCAGGGAAAGCTACAACGAGACCTTCAGTAAGATTGAAGAAATGACGCAAAAGGATGATATAAAGGGACATGAAATAATTAAAACGGTTAAAGCTAAACAGGAGATTGCCCGGACATTGAATAATAAGGTCATGGAACTGGCTTCAGCGCACAAAGCTGATGAAGCGAGTGCTTTCATGCTGAAAGAAGC
>JAJZPZ010000112.1 GCA_021847795.1 Nitrospirota bacterium | reverse complement strand
TTCCGATCTCAGCATAAGCAGCAGCAACAGCAGAACGGATGATGAAGCCATCTCAATAGGGGAGAGAATCATTGTGCAGCACCTCTGAATATTTCACTCTCTTTGCACGAAACGACCGCGTAGATATCGTCTGCAGGAGAAGTCTTCCTGATTATTGCCAGGACCTCGTCTTCCTTTAAAAGTCTCAGCAGCTTTGATTGTATCCTCAAAAAACGCCGCTCGTTCTTGGGGAAGATAAAGAAAAGGGTATCCACATCTTCGTTATCCAATGCTCCGAAGGGAACGGGTTGCGCAAGAAAGCAGAGCGCGACATAAGAAAGGGCCAGGAATTTCCCGAAGAGCCTGGGATGAGGGAGTGCAATGCCATGGCCGACAGCAGTAGGGCAGAGACTTTCCCTTTCCATAATAGAGCCGAAGAGCCTTTTGGTGTCCATCTCCGGAATGCCTTCTTTTATCAGTTCAAGGCAGGCCTGGAGAGCGCTCTCCCTGGTATTACCCGCCACATTGTGGTAAATCCCTCCCCTGTGCAGGAACTCCGCTATGGAAATCGCTTCCTCATCTCCGCTGGAAAGTTTGTTGCCTGTGGTTTTACAGGAAAATTCCCGCGTATCTTCTATCCAGGATTTGATCTCCCTCCGGTCAAAACGCCACTGCCCTCCAACCCTGTAACAAGGGATGGTTTCACTCTGTATCATGCGGTAAATGGTCTTATCGGAAACATTGAGCAGGCCGGCGACATCTTTTACACTGAGGTTCATAATTGTCTAATATTGTCCCATATTGGATAATTTTGGCTAATAGTATTTCCTACTTTCCAAGCTTTTGTCAAGGGCAGGGAATGACAGGGATACAGCCTGCATGAAGGGTAAAAAAGAATTGTCGTTGATTTTGAAGGGAACTTTTTGCAACGGGACAGGCATGTATGCCTGTCCCGTTGCAACCTCAGGGCGGCGTCTTATAGCTTTCCGGATATCACAGCGTAATGCCGTTTCTCATCATAGCGTTGATCATGTCCTCGGTAAGGCCATTGATCTTCCTGAGTTCATCCACGCTTTTAAAGGGGCCGTTGAGATCGCGATGATCGATAATAGTCTGCGCCAGATCAGGCTCCAGGCCCAGGACCTCTTCCAATTCCTCTTTGCTCGCTACATTGATGTTTAACAGTGTACGGATGTCCACAGTTTACCTCCTTACTGCTTGTTGCTATCTGCACTTCCTGAAAAAAGTATGGCAGATACGCCATAGCTGTCAAGTAGGACAGATCAGGAGGAAGCTGGACAAGGGATCGTATAGGGAGAGATACTGTTCCGGTATTACGGCGACAGGAGTGTCGGCAGTTCGGACATTTCAGCCACCCTGTGGGAAACGCTTCCCATGAAAAACTCGTGCAGCCGGTCTTTCCCCGTAGTCCCCATAACGAGCATGCTTGCATCGAATTCCCGCGAAAGATTGATGATTTCCTGAGCGCCGTTTCCTGCTGAAAGATGCGACTCTGCCTGTATCCCCGCGCTTTTCAAAATCGCGCAGTACCGCTCAAGCCTCTCTCTGCTCTCTTTTTCGATGCGCAGCAATTCAGCTTTTTCCATTCCTTTTTTTATCCTGGTCTCCAGGATGTGGACGACAACTGCTTCCTTTACGATCCCCTTTAAGGACAGCAGCAGGCCCAAAGCCCTCTCCGACGGCAGGGACCAATCAGCGGCAAGGAGGGGTCTTCTGAAAATCCTGTCGTTGGTACGGGTGACGATTTCACCGTCCCACTCGAACTGGACCATATATTTGTAGACCAGCGCCGGAATCCGGCTCCTCCGGAGGATATCCATGGTATGGGATTCGATAAAAATACCTTCTGCCCCGGTCTTTTTTTTCTTTCCGACAACAATCAGGTCGGCCCGCTCCCTCTCGGCCAAAGAGAGGATCTTCGGCACGGGGTCACCCACCTCAATAATGACCTTGCTCTCCAAACCCGCCTTCAGCAGTTCCCGCTGCCAGTCTTCAAAGCGTATCCTCGCCTCCTCCCGCAGATGCTCCTCTTCATCCTTCAGGTACCCGCCGAAGGGGACAAACGCCACTTCTTCCACCGGGATAATATAGCTGAGGATCACCTCCCTGAGCCCCGCTTCTTTTAGAGCCAGGAGGCACTCAAGCGCATTGAAGGAAAGCTCCCTGAACCGGGTCGGGAAAAAGATTCTCTCTATCGTGTTTTTGCCGCCTCTATCCATATCCGAAAGGTTAAAAGAAAGTTAAGGTTAATACGATGAAAACCGGGACCAATACGATTAGTGAATATTTTAGCATATACCCGAAAAAGCCGGGCATGCGCACCCCAGCCTCTTCCGCTATCGAACGGACCAGGAAGTTCGGCGCGTTACCTATATAGGTGACCGCGCCGAAGAATACCGCCCCCGCAGAAATGGCCTCGAGATACAGCGGCTTTTCCTTTATCACAAGCGCAATGGACCGCCCTTCAGGGATACCGGGGTAGAAGTTGCCGATCAGGGTGTTCAAAAAAGTAAGGTACGTCGGCGCATTGTCGAGAAAGCTCGAGAGGACGCCTGTGATCCAGAAGTAATGAGAGGGTTCCGTTATCGCGCCCGGTATAAAGGCAAGCTCCCCCCGTGCGCCTGCCTGGAGAATTTTCAGGCAGGGCGCCATGGTAAGAAAGATGCCTGCAAACAGTATGGCGACTTCCTTCATAGGAAACCAGGTAAACTCATTGTCCTCATGTATCTGCCGGGGAGTGACCAGCAGGGAAAGCAGGCCCAGAAGCACCAGCATCCCGTCCCGTGCCAGGTCCTGAAGACCACGGTGGACTCCCAGGACCGATATCTCTCCCCACTTCGCAATCCCGCTTACCAGTATAGCGCCGATGATTCCGCAGAGGAAGAGAAAGTTGTATGCCCCGTCAATCCCGATTTTCTCTTTCCCGTCCCCATCCGGCACACCACCGGCCCCCTCCTTTTTGTAAAAGTAGGAATCCATGAGAAAATAGAGACCCAGCAGCAGGGCCGCCGTTACCGCCATGTGCGGGAAGATATTAAGGGTCCAGAAAAAAGGCACACCGCGGAGAAAGCCCAGGAAAAGCGGGGGGTCTCCGAGGGGAGTCAGCGCACCTCCGACATTCGCAACGAGAAAAATGAAGAACACGACCATGAAAGTCCTGTTTTCTCTATGCGCATTGGCCCTGAGAAAAGGGCGGATCATGAGCATGGATGCCCCGGTGGTCCCCATCCATGAGGCCAAAACAGTTCCCGCCGCAAGCATTGCGGTATTGAGCAGCGGGGTCCCCCGCAGGGTCCCCCTTATCATGATGCCGCCTGAGACGGCGTAGAGCGATCCCAGCAATATGATGAAAGGAACGAAATCGGCAAACAATATTTGAATAAACTCCTGGAGGGCGTTCCCCTTATAAATAATGAGAAGGGGGATGACCACGGCTGCAGACCAGAAGGCAGAGACCTTCCCGAAGTGATGGCGCCAGAAATGCGGAGCAAAAAGCGGGAACAAGGCAAGCGAAAGCAGCATACCGATAAAAGGAGCAATGCTCCATAGCGGCAGCAGTTCGCCAAGGTTTTTGTGCAGGGCGGTCGGATCGGTCATTTTTATTTCTTCATCAAGGGGTTACGTTCTTATACTATACTATAGCAAGCGCTATAGCAAGCGGCGAAAGGAAAGAAACAACCCTTAAGCCCCCTTGGGGAAATCATACAAAAGGGGTCAGGTCTTGAAATATAAGTTCACGCTGGGGTAAAGTAACGGCCATAGTGCGACCACTCAGGATAGAGTACGAAGGGGAGGTGAATCATGCCACCTCACAGAGCAATGCACGGAAGAAAATGGTCCGCGATGATGGGAGCGGAAAAAACTGATATATCAAGACCTGACCCCATGATACTCATATCAGTGTCCTCCTGTTTTCAGCACACCCGACGCAGCAAGCGCCAGGACCAGGACCTCCAGGATTGCAAGAGTGCCGTATAAGGTGTCCTTATTTCTGAAGAGTATCGGGATGATCCTTATATAACACAGGAGGGTGACTCCTGCAAGGAAGGCAATCCCCGCAAAGTTAAGGACATCTCCTTTCCCCAGCATGTAAAGCCATGACCAGCCGGTATGAATGCCCGTTTCCGCAAGATATTTATGCACAGGCATCTCCCAGTACTTCGGCAGATCATTGACCGGGACATGGGGCGCAAGGACCCCTGCAAGGTAAATAATAAAAGTAACAACGAGCAGGAGCAGCCCGAACTTCATTCCCGCATCAAGGAGCTTGGCATATGCAAGCTGCTCTTCAGTTGCTTTTAATCTACTGCCCGCAGCTTCCCGCGCGGCTTTTACGGCACTGTCCATTATTCTTCCCGTTGCTTCCAGTTCATTGCTTTCCATGGTTTTTCTCCTTTAATTTAGCCGACACTTTGAACCGTTCTTTTTACGTCCAGATACCGAGGCCCTTCAGAAAGGCCCTCAGCCCTGCAAAGAGAAGCATCGTGATGACGATATATCTCACAGCCGCGGGCTTTGTCTTTGCAAGTATCCTCACGCCCACAATGGAGCCGAGCATGATGCCGATAATTGACGGCACAACCATCATCGGGAGCACTGCCCCGTTATTGACATAGATCCATGCAGCAGAGGTATCGGTAATGGAGAGGAGGAACTTGCTCGTGGCAACCGATACTTTCAGCGGCGCGCCCAGCATGAGGTTGAGCACAGGGACATTGGCCCATCCCGCACCGAGGCCGAACATCCCGGCCATTACCCCGATGATGATGAATGTCGCAAGGCCCTGCGGGGTCCTGTGGATCTTCCAGTTGACTTCCTGCCCCGAGGATGCCTCATAGTAGATCCCGCTTATCCTGAGCGCTGATGAAAGATTGTCGGCCCGCTTCACTTCAGGATATTCAGACTTTTTTGCCATGAGCATAATGAGAACGATGCCGAGTATCGTGGCGCCAAGAGAGGTCTGGACAATATTCGTGGGGAGCGCGAGTCCGATCATGGCGCCCACGATGGCGCATGCAGATGCGATAAGCGCTACAGGCAATGCCAGTCTCAGGTCGGCCATGCCTTTTTTCAGGAGACCGGGACCGGCGGCCAGCGCTCCCGAGAGGGCGACCAGGAGCCCGGCCCCCCTGACAAAATCCAGGTGAAAGGGGAAAAAACCGCCTATAATGGGAACAAAAAGAACCCCTCCCCCGACACCGCCCAGCACAGCGACAATGCCCATAATGAAGGTTACAACGAAGAGCACCAGCGGCCAGATCCACCAAGGCGCTGCAGATGCGGCCGCTACAGGCGCCGCCGCGACCTCACCCGAAGCAAAAACAGAACCTGCCATAAGAAAAAAAACAAGAGACAACACTGCCGGCAGTAACACTTTTGAATATCGTCTTAACATGGCTGTTACCTATCCTCCTTTTGCTTCAGCGTCAGCTTTCAGCGCCTGTATCCGTTGTCCCCTGACACTGTTTTTTTATCTGATTCTTTCAAACTCCGTCTGGAATTTATATTTATCGCTGCTCCCCAGGAACTTTGTATATGCCACAGGGCTGCTGTCGGAACTCAGCAAAAGCCTGTGCACCACAAGTACCGGGATCCCGCCATCCAGATCAAGATACCGCGCATAGTCTTCGCCGGCCAGGGCAATCTCGACGGTCTGAACGGCCTTGAATATCTTTTTTAAACTATGCTCCTGAAAAACCGCATACAGGGACTTGCATGCCGTATCCATAAGCTTATCAATGTCCGGGAGTATCCGGTAGGGAATAAACGATTCTTCAAGATAAGCAGGATCACCGCCGACCATCCTCCTGCACAGGATGTAATAAATGCTGCCATCCGTTTTCAGATAACTCCGCGCCTCAGGCTGCGGCTCTTTTATGCCGCTGAACAATATTTCCCGCTCTACTTTCACCTCCTTTCCGAACATATCCTCGGTAAGCCTTGTTTTCATGGCAAGCCCGACAACAGGCAGTGCGGAATTTACAAACGTACCCTTGCCCTGAACTTTGATCAGATAGCCCTCGGAAACAAGATTGCCGATCGCCTGTCTCACGGTTATTTTGCTCACATTGTATTTTTTGCAGAGCTCTTCTTCCGTAAGAATCCGCTGCCCAGTTTCCCATCTTGCCGAATGTATTTCCTCCAGGAAAATTCTGGTCAGCTGTATGTAGAGCTTCTCTTGATTGAACCGATCTACCGTTTTATTATGCAATGGTTCCGTTTCATTTTGCATCATGTTGATATGATATTATAATGACATGATGTTGTCAAGAAAAAAACGCGAAAGATTTCTTAAGTGATGATTGAAGGAAATAAAAGCCTGAAAACATATGGTTACGGCACTATTGCGTTGATTTTTCTCGTGCTAGGGGGTAAAGTTCTTTAATGCGGAACAGGTCTAAGAGAATATCCCTTCTTTTCGCGGTGCAAGGGCTTTCATCCAAAAGCCCTTTACCCGACGTAATATTGCCCGGGAAACTAAAAAAGGCCCTGGCTGAATAGCCGGGGCCTTATTGAAACAAACGCGATTGCCTTTTGAGAAACACTTTACAGGCGCGCACAAAAGCAACCTTGACGATCCGCTATTTCTGCTTCTGCAGGTAGTCAATAAATGCGCTTGCCTGCCCTTTGCTCAGCTCACGGAGTGATTCAAGAGGCACAAAGTCCAGGTCGAACCGGGGATTGAGGAAGTTGTTCACCTCAATAAGCATATCGTCCTCTCCCGCCACCCCCCTGCTCCGTAAAATCGCATACACTGCCTTGATCTGTGCCTCGGTGGACGGGGCATTGGGGTCCCGCACCGTGCTGCTTCCTTTGGCCTGGGACTGCTTCAGCGCCGGCTTCTGCTGCTGGGAAAGAGCGCCTGATTTATTCCGGTCAAAAAGCTCCTCAGGCATGTCCTCTATGTCCTGTGTGAAGATGTCGGAGGCTGCGGTTGAGGTAAGCACGGCATCAACCAGCGCCCTCTTTTTAGCCATCTTCAAAATGGTGTTGGCAAGGTCATACGGGTTGGTCCGCACCTGTCTCAACTGACGATCACGGACGTATTTGATCCTCCGGTGCGCCTCATCCGTCGCTTCCCACTCCTCATCGCTTGTGCTCATTCTCCACTTGTATTTGTCCTCTTCAGAGGAGCACTCCCCCAGTCCTGCCCCGAAAAACACCCCTGTCTTGGTGGTGAGCCTGCATTTCACCCGGTACCGGATTATGTCGTCATGAGAGAGGTCCGCCACCTCGGGGTCAGAGGCCAGCCTGAAGGTGGCCATTATTTTTTCAGCCCCGGGCTTGAACAAGGTGGGCTTGTCCCCTGCCCCGGGTATCTTTCCATAGTGCCGGCCCTCCTGCATCACTGTGCGCATCACTTCCTGGATCAGGTTGATCTGCACCCTGATGTCCTGTACGGTCAAGGGCTTATCTTCGTATGCCGCTGCTTCTGTGCTTGTGTCCATTCCTTTGTCTCCTTCGTGATGGCCCGCAGAAACGGCCATCTGCTCTTTGCCTGGTTCGTGATGACCCGTAAGACGGTCATCTGCCGTGAAAATACGGCTCCTTTTCCTGCTGTCGTTATTGTCTCCGCCACACAGCTAAAGGGTGATGTGCCCCATCGGAAAAGTACACACGTTCCCTCTGCTTTACGGGGCCGTGGGGGTAGAGAACATACAAGGGGAACTATGGCGCAGCGGATTACGGCAACTATGTATTATCACCCTTTTTCCTTTGTACACGCAAGTAGCTCAGGGGAGCCCACTTGCCGTTGAGGACTGCTGCCGGGGAATTCACTTCTCCTTTCCCGGGTAGTTCGAGTTCCGGGATGAGCCCTGCCTGAAAGCGGAACCTGAATATCCTGTAATACTCCTCTTGCGTCTTCAGGGCGCCCCGGGTAAAAGCGTTGTGATCACCTTCGACAACTCCGGGCGCTTCCGCGCTGCGGCCATGAACTTGTCCGTGTTTTCAGCCAGGAACTCCACATCCCTGCCGGCGCGGTCCTCGAGGATAAAGGTCACTCCTCCTGATGTGCCGACGCCCTGGATCGCAGGCGGCGAAAAGGCAAAGGCATTTCCCTGAGGCATACGCCCGAGTTCACGGTTGAGGCGCGCTATGATTGCCGGGGCCTTTTCTTCTGCTTTCTTCCGCTCGGACCATTCCTTAAGCCTCACAAAGAAAAAAGCGCTGTACGTGTTCCGCACAAAGCTCAAAAGGTTGAAGCCGATAACAGACGTCAGGGACTCCACCCCGGGAGTGTTCAGGATTACCCGCTCCACTTCGCGGCTTGCAGCCGCAGTACGTTGGAGAGAGGAGGCATTGGGCAGTTGGATCCCTGCGTACAGGTAGCCCTGGTCCTCTTCCGGAAGAAAGCCGCCGGGCAGGCGCCTGCCGAGCAGAATGATCCCCGCGCTAAGGACCGCAAGAATGACGAACCCTATTGCTGCTTTTCGTATAATGGATATAGGCATAGTTGGCCAGGAATGTGGCATCGTAGCTCCCCCTGGGGGAATACAGGGAAAGGAGGAGAAGCGGAGCAGAGAGCGATTTCCGGACAGTCACCCTGCCGGGACCGACCACGGCCACCTCATAGCTGCCCTGCAGTTCAGTCACAGCCCGCTGCGGTACAAGCAATGCCCCTTTCCTTGTACCGAGCAATACCCGGACCCTTACGAACTGCCCGGGACGGAGCACATTGCCGGGGTTCGGAAAAAGGCCGGCCACCCGCAGGGTTCCTGTGCCCAGGTTCCCGGTCGCATCGGCCACGGGGAACCGGCGAGCCGATATGTCGAAGAGTTCGGTCAGAGATGGGTTCGCGGCAGGGCGCCGGCGGATGCCGGAATTATGGGGATGCAATGCTGATTGATACTGCTCGTTCCGGTTTTACAAGGCTTACGATAGGCTCTGAGTTTTTTCAAAATGAGACCCGCTGTTTTTTTCTTCCGGGCTTGTGGATTTGCGCTCCCGTGGGATATAATTTAAGGGTTTAGCTTTTTTATAACTATTTAACAAACTGGAGGAATATCATGGCAGAAGCAACACTGAAAATCGAAGGAATGAGCTGTCAGCACTGCGTAATGAGGGTGAAGAAAGCGATTGACGCCCTGGCCGGGGTTTCCGGATCGGATGTCACTACCGGCAGCGCCAAGGTCACCTTTGATGAGTCGAAAATCAAAGAAGGAGATATCAAAACAGCCGTTGAAAAAGCGGGATATAAAGTCAGTAATCTTAAAGACAGTGACAAGTAACGGATCTGAAGACAGTGACAAGTCTTTGTCGTCAGTCTTTAACTCGTTACTTGTTACTATTAACTTGTTACTGTCTTTAGTCTTTAACTCGTTACTCGTTACTCGTTACTCGTTACTCATTACTTGTTACTTGTCACTGTCTTTATTGTTACTTGTCACTGCCGCAGCTGACCTTTGGTCTTTTCCAGGATATCTGCGACCAGAGCGCTGTGGAGCGCATCTATTTCCTCATCCTTCAGTGTCCTGTCAACCGCACGGTACCGGACATTGAACGCGATGCTCTTTTTCCCTTCGGGAATATTCTTGCCCTGGTAGACATCAAAGATGGAGATGTCCTCTATAAGATCGGAAGAATAAGACTTAAGCCATGCACTGATCACGGCAGCCTCGAGAGCTGAATCCACGATTATTGCCGTGTCCCTCTCGATAAAGGGATATTTGGGAAGAGGCCTGTATTTCGCCGGCTGCATCGTGTAGGGGAACAGCTTGTCAAGGTCGATTTCCATGACCAGGAAGGACATTTTATGCGCCTTGATATCAAGGCGGCCGGTGACTGCAGGGGAAAGGACCCCCATATATCCTATCTTGTTTCCTTCGACCAGGAGATCTGCAGATTGGCCGGGATGCAGGAACGGCTCAGACGATCTGACAAAAGAGCAGCCGGGGATGTTCAGGTTGTTGAGGACCGCCTCGAGCGCCCCCTTGAGGATGTAGAAATCGGGGGTTTCCTCCCTGTAGAGGGATTTGGTCTTTTCTTTATAGTATGCAGCGGCAAGCTGTGTCCTCTCTTCGGGCAACCCGCTCCCGGCGGTCTCTTCCGGCCCTGCTTGCCGTCTTCCGATAAACACCTTCGCTGTTTCGAACAGCCTGAATTCCTTGTTCCCGTGAGACACGTTGTGCAGCACATTGTTAATGAGTGAATGGATGAGGAGAGTGCGCATATAGGAATCCTCTACCCTCAGGGGATTCTTTACCAGGACCACATTTCTCCTTTCGTCCTGGGCATCGAGGCCGAGGAGGTCCAAGTCCTGCCGGCCCATAAAACTGTAATTGATGACCTCGTTGAAGCCGGTCTTAAGGAATGATGCCCGCAAGTCACCGATGAATTTCTCATAGGATTGCCTGCCCGGGGCCGTCTTTCCCTCTATGCCTATAGTCGCCTTCGGCAGTTCCGCAGGTATACGGTCGTAGCCGTACGTCCTTGCCACTTCTTCGATAATGTCGGCGTCCCGCCGGACATCGTTCCTGTATGCCGGGGGCTGGGCCTTAAAATACCCTTCGGATTCTTCCACCTTGAAGCCTAATCCGCTGAGGCAGTCCACGATCTCCCGCCTGGACAGTTCGAGGCCGAGAATCCTGTTCACCTTCCCGTATTTTACGGTAATATCAGCCGGCATGTACTTTTTCGGGTAGATATCGATCTTCCCGTAAATAGTTCCCCCGGCAACCTCTTTCATCAGGAATGCAGCCCTGTCAAGGGCCTTCTTGAGCATCTTGATG
>JAJZPZ010000111.1 GCA_021847795.1 Nitrospirota bacterium | reverse complement strand
GGGTCTTCAGGAGTTCATCCTTTTCGACTTTCATCCGCAATATGTGGCCGTATCCTATGATTGCGGTAAGGATATTATTGAAGTCATGGGCAACGCCTCCTGCAAGCTGACCTACTGCTTCCATTTTGTTTGCATGGAGGAGTTGCTGCTCAAGCCTTTTCTGTCCCGTAATGTCCCGTATTATTCCCCTGTGCGCCGTGCCCTTGCCTTTTTCATCGCAGATGACACTGGCCGTCACCAGCAGGACAAGGGCCGCGCCGTCCTTTCGCCGCATGGTCAATTCGTAATCCTTTACAAAGCCCTGCTGTTCCAGGGTTTGCAGGAATTTCTCCCGGTCCTGGAGATTGGCATAGAGATACCTGTCTCTATCAACGCTGAGGATATCCTTCTTTGCGGCATAGCCGAAGAGCGCAACTCCTGCCGGATTGATGTCGATGAACCTGCCTTCGGGCGTGCTTATGAAAATAGCGTCTTTTGACTCTTCAAAAAGCGCCCTGTATTTCCTTTCAGACTCCTGCAATGCCTCTTCTGCACGTTTCCGTTCAGTGATGTTCGTGACAAGTCCGTCATAGGCTATAAGGCGCCCCTTCTCATCATGGCGCGGGACGGTTGTGTTTTTGACCCACTGGATTGAGCCGTTTTTATGGATAATCCGGTGTTCAAGGGGAGAGGAAGATACACCTGAAAGCATTTTTTCGGCTTGCTCCAGAACTGCAGGCCTGTCGTTCTCATAGACCATGCGGTACCACAGGTATTGGTCAGCTTCGTAGTCCTCGGTTGTATACCCTGTTACGCTCACACATCCCCGTCCGTGATACGTGGCAACAGCCCGTCCGCCTTCGACCTGCACCGTGTAAATATAGTCGGTCAACGATTCCACCAGGCCCCTGTAGCGCCTTTCGCTTTCGGTCAGGGCCTTCTCAACGCGCAGGCGTTTTTCCTCCACTCCAATGGCAGCGGCAAAAAGCTCCAGCATCCTCCTGTCGTTTTCATCAGGAGTAAAATCGCTTTGGTAAACAACGCAGAGTGAGCCCATATACGCATGGTCCAGTTTAACCGCGCATCCCATGTACGTCTTCAATCCATATTTGACTACATTGGGATCGGTTCCGGCATATTCCGTTTGCTGCAGGTTGTTTATCAGCAACACAGCATCACTGCCGCGCTTTATCACATCGTAGCAGATATGGCCCTCCGCTTTGTCGACCGGATTATAATCCGGGGGAGCGTTCCATTGCCCCAGCGAGCAGAGGAGTCCATGCTCAAGGCGGTTGTAGAGGGCGCAACAGGCTCCCAGGAGTTCGCCTGCAAGGGAGGTCAGGCGATTTATGTTTTCGTTCGGGTCCGTCCCGAAGTTGCGAAAACATTCGTTGATCTTATCCAGACACTCCATCCCGCGGTCATGCCCATCCGAAATAATCTTCACCCCTGCGCACCTCCGGCTGATCTCTTTAAAACTGCCCGGCCGTATTCAACTCCCTGAAATATTGCCTTATACTATATACTATTTGTTCCTGTTTTAATCAAGAATACGAAAATATTATTTTATTCATTGCTGCAAGGGAGGCGTCAATGCTGCAACGGGACTTCGGATTTTATTCCCCCTTAAGAAAGGGGGCGCGGGGGTTGTCTCTTTGCCGGTGTCTTTACAACCCCCTTCTCTCCCCCTTTTCTAAGGGGGAATTTCAATATCTTTTCGGCAATCAGTGCCTTTTACAATGAAAGTCTTATTGTAGTATCATGTGTCGTTCTCGTTATATCTCTTGATATCAAGCTTCATACTGCTTATGTCTTCGGGGTCGTGTCCAGAGTAGAGATAGGGGAATACCGTGTTATTTGTGAGGAGTGGGTCCATGTTGTCCGGTATCACACCTTTTTGGACCAGTTCCTCCCACAGTTTCGTCCGCCTGATTGGGGAGAATTCATTAAGATATATGCGAACACCGAGTGATTTCAAAAAGCTTATTCCCTCCCGCACCTCTCCTGTTTCCTGTCCGGGAAGGCCGCACATGAGGTAGACCCCGATCTCGTTCTTCGTAAAACCCCGTTGTTTCAGCAAGCTCACGGCTTTCTCCATATCTCCGGGGCTGACCTTCCCGCCTGTTGCCTTTTGCCTTGCATCGTTGATGGTTTCAAGGCTGAGCCGCAGTGTTTTGAAATTCGATGCTTTCATCAGGTCTGCAAGCTCTGCATCAATGCCCTTTGCGTGGAGCCCGTTAGGCGTATGGAACCTGATCCCGGGTCTGTTGTGCGCGATACTCCTGAGTATCGGTTTTATATGGTTTTCAGAGTCCATCAAAAGCGCGTCGTCATAAAAGGCATAGTCACGAACCCCCTGATCGTAAAGCTCCCCGATTTCCTCTATCACCGCATCGGCAGGCCGCTTTTCATATCCCGGGGCAAGGAGCGCCGAAGCGCAATATGAGCACCTGCAGGGGCAGCCGGTTGAAGTCAAAACCGGGGCAAAAGGCCAGGCCTTGTAAAGGTTGAGCCGGTGATAGGGAAGCGCCGCCCTTTTTCTTTTCAGTTTGAATCCGAAGGTATATAAAGCAAAATTCAGACTTTCCCGTACATGCCCTTTATATACAAAATCCGCACCGGAGCGCATTGCGGCATGTTCATGATACAGGGAGGCGTAAATGCCCCCGAGGATAACCGGGACATCCCCTGCAGCAGCTCTCACCAGCTCAATGGCCTTCTGCACGCCCGGGTACCAGTAGCTCATAACAGAAGTCATCATGATAAAGTCGACCGGCATCAGACTTCTCAATCTGCCGGTAAATTCATCTGCCCCTATCCCATACCTCCTGTAGTATCGCGGTATTTTTTTCAGCGCATCGGGCTTTTCGACAATTTCGGATCTGAACTTCCCTGCCCCATACTGCTTCGGGCCAAAGGATTCGGTACAATCGATAAGGGACATCTCGGCATCAAAAGCGCTGAGATGCTCCGCAACCCGCATAAGGCCGAGCGGACGTGCCCACAGATTAAAGGCAGCGAAATCGTAAATCCAGGGGTTGATGAGCAATACCCGGTATCTCATGGTCCTCACTTTTTCATATTTGCCGGGCAAGAACAATGCTCCGGGCGCCTGTTTGTAAGATACGTATCATAATAGTTATAGTAATGGACAGACAATAGGGGGGCGCGGTACGACGGGCCTCCGGAGCTTCTGTATTTTATTATGGGATACTACGAATTCAATATAACTATAGCCGGTGAATCAAGAGAGGCCCTGGTGCAAAGGGTATCCGAAGCCGGATGCCTGGGCCTGGTCGAGAGGGAAAAGACCCTTCTTGTCTACTTTCACGACACCCTGGGCATCAACGCTATAAAAGGGAATCTCGATGCATTCAGGACCACGCTCAGGGAATCGGGACTCGACGATACCCTGTCATTTGAATATGTCTTTCTGTCGGAGAGGGACTGGAATGAATCGTGGAAGAAAAAATTCAAACCCATCGATGTAGGGGAGATCTTTTCCATCCTACCTCCCTGGGAGGACAAAGCGCCCGGTCGCATTCACCTGGTCATCGACCCCGGCATGGCCTTCGGCACAGGCCATCATGAAACTACAAAGACGTGCCTCATACTTATTGAAAAACTCTCCAGGGGACGTGAGAAGAGCACCTTCCTCGATATCGGGACCGGGACGGGAATCCTTGCTATCGCTGCCGCAAAGATCGGCTTTCAGCAGATAACCGGCGTTGATATCGACCCCCTCGCAGTGGACGCGGCGCAGAGGAACATAAAGCTGAACGATGTGCGGAACAACAGATGCGGGAGGGAAGCGTACCGGCCGTCAACGGCGCCTATGACTTTATCGCAGCGAATCTTATGTCGGAGATACTGATCGGTATGGCCCCGGAGATGGCGCCGCATCTGGATAAAGCAGGTGTCGCCCTTCTTTCGGGCATGCTCCTCGGGCAGGATGAAGGCGTTATTGCCGCTATGGAAAAGGAGGGGTTGCGGTTCCTCGAAAGGTTCGAGGACGGCAGGTGGGTATCGCTCGTGCTCACACGTTGAACCTGAAATTGATGATGTCCCCGTCCCTGACTTCGTAGGTCTTGCCTTCGAGCCTCAGCGTCCCTTTGTCGCGCGCCGCCGCCATGCTGCCCTCAGCGATAAAGTCCTCGTAGCCTACGATCTCAGCGCGGATAAAACCCCGTTCAATATCGGAGTGGATCTTGCCCGCTGCTTTCTGCGCGTTCGTGCCCCGCGTGATTGTCCATGCCCTTACCTCGTCCTCACCGCTTGTGAGGAAGGATATCAGGCCGAGGAGATCGTAACTCACACGGATCAATTTATTCAATGCAGGCTCTTCTATGCCGAGGTCCTCCAGGAAAGCCGCTGCTTCCTCCGGGGACAACTGGGCAATCTCCATTTCTATCTTCCCGCACAGGGTCACGGCCTTTGTGGTCTTTGCAATGCCCTTGTCTGCAATGAACTGCCCGACACTACCCTGGAGGTCAGCCGTTGCCTCGGCGTTCAAATCAGCCTCGCTGATGTTCACGACAATCACTTCCGGTTTGGTGGAAATGAATTGGAGCGGCCTCATCAGCTTCTGCTCTTCCTCATCGAAAGCAACATTCCTTAAGGGAATCTCCTTTTCAAGGGCCTCTTTGCATTTCAAGAGAAATTTTCTCTCGGCCTCATTCGGCTTTTTCCCTTTCTTTACGGACTCCTCAATGCGTTCAAGCCTTTTCTCTACAAATTCCAGGTCGCCGAATATGAACTCGAGTTCCAGTGTCTCCATATCGCGCAGGGGATTGATCTCGTTCATCGGATGGGCAACGGAATCGTCATGAAACGCCCGCACCACATGAACAATCGCGTCCGCATCCTTTATAAGATCGAAGACCTTCCTGTTCTGGACCACATCACCTTTTGTAAGGCCGATATAGTCGATGTATTCCACTGTTGCATAGGTGATCTTTTTCGGTTTATATATTTCGGCAAGTTTGTCTATCCTGGGGTCAGGAACCTTCACGACCCCGAAGTTCGGTTCCCCGCTCACGGTGGGATATATGGCGGTCTCAAGATTTTGCCCGGTAAGGGCGTTGAAGATTGTTGTTTTCCCGGAATTGGAAAGCCCGATGATCGCCAGTTTCACAAATTCTCGTCGCCCGGGTTTGTGGAGCACTTGATGGCTTCAAAGGCGTGGAGGATCCGCTTTTCCCTTTCACATCTCTCTTTCGCATAGGGACACGAGGCATACTCCTGCGCCATCCGCACTGCATCCTGTCTCGACGGGATTGCATCAAGCCCTTCCGAAATTACGCCCCCTTTTATAACGTCAATCAGGCGCGCACCCTCCCCGTCCGTTACCACTGCATAGGGGATCTGGGACGTATCTGCAACACGGCAAAAGGCCAGCGAATGCCTTTCCCAGGACTCCATGGAACTCATCACGCATTTCAGCGCCAAAAAACGCATGTCTCCTATTTTCAGGACAATGTCCGCTTTCACAGGGAAAGAGAGTTCAGGCAGCGCCACATGAAATTCCTTGTTCACTTCCATATCAGCCTGACCGTACCCCTTGTCCGCCATGAGGAACTCGACAATTCTCCTCTGCACCTGGGGCAGCTCGAGATGGGAGAGATAATCTTCCAGCTCAATTCTTTTGCCGATAAGTTCTTTTCTCTCTTCCGCGCTTTTAGGGTTTTTTCCCAAAGGAATGTACGTGGACATGACACCTCGCAAATCTGAAAAGCAGTAAGCAGCCGGCCATAGACTGCTTACTGCCCGATTCAGTCTTTTATCAGCTCTTTACGCCCTCTTTCAGGATAAGCCCGTATTTAGCGTGCTCAAAGGGATGCATGGTCGGGAACTTGGAAAAGAGCCAGCCCTTGAATATGCTCTTACCGTTTTCAAAAATTTCAACCCTTACTGCAGGATTGTTGGGCTCGTTGCTCCCGGATGTCAGCGTGCTTTCTCCCATTTTGAAATCCGGAAGGAATTCCTTTACGGCAACTTTAAGGCTTGTGCCGGGGATTGCGACTTCCGAATTGAGGGAGGCTGGGATTTCGCTGGTTTTTTTAGAAGCTTTGTCCTCAAAAACCAGTTTTACTTTGCTCCACTTGCCTTTCACATTATCAGGCACAACGATAGTCTTCTCAACTTTAGGCCCGGCGGTACCCTGGGGCATTGCCTGGTTCTGCATCGGGGCGGTCATCGGCGGCTGCTGGCCCATTCCCATAGGGGCGTTCGGTACCGGCTGTTCTTCCTTTTTCCTACAACCGACAACTACAAGCGACAGCACAAGCAAAGCAAGAAAAACTCTCAGGACCTTCTTCATGAAAAACCTCCATATATAGTTTTCATTATTTTCATGGCGGAGAGGCAGGGATTCGAACCCTGGGTGGGGTGTTACCCCCACAACCGCTTAGCAGGCGGCTGCCTTCGACCGGCTCGGCCACCTCTCCAACAAATTCAACATTTATATTACCAACTCAAACAGGGAATTGTAAAGCGGCCCTTTCCCTGCTGAATAAACGATGTTATTGATCTGAAATGTTATTATTCCCGGAAAATATTTCATTTTCTTCCTCTTATCTCCGGGAAGCAAATCCCCTGCAATCGAAATAGGTCTTCAGGGTCATGTATAATACCCACATGCAAATAGTCACGCATGCAAAAAACACCATAAACAAGTATTCCATGTTGTCCCACGGCGATAGTGTTCTCGCAGGACTGTCCGGCGGCCCGGACTCCGTGTGCCTTTTGAGCATACTCGCCGGGCTCAGGGCCGAGTACGGCATCGAATTATCCGCGGCATATATCGACCACGGCTTCAGGCCTGCCGAAACTCCCCTTGAGATCGATTTCTGCAGAAAATTATGCGGGTCTCTCGCCGTCCCCTTTACGGCAAAGGCCATAGAGGTTAAGTCTTTTGCAAAGGGCAGCGGCCTCAGTATGCAGGAAGCTGCACGGGAACTGAGATACCGCGCTCTTGAAGAAGCCGCAGCATCTTCACATGCAAACAAGATCGCCCTCGGACATAATGCCGATGATCAGGCTGAAACCATGCTGATGCGCCTCATCAGGGGCGCCGGGCCTGCAGGGATATCGGGCATTCCTCCTGTGCGGAGCCATATAATCAGGCCGCTGATTGAAATCGAGAGGACCGATATTGAAAGTTATCTGAACACCGGGGGAATATCCTTTGTCATTGATTCATCCAATCTGAAAAACGACTACGTGCGGAACAGGATCCGGCACGCCATCATGCCGGCAGTTAAGGCTTTGAACGGAAATGCGGTGAAAGCCATGTCCAGGTCCGCAGATATTTTCAGGGATGAGGAGAAGTATTTCGATATTATGGTGACAAAAGCCCTCATGCGCCTGATAAGCAGGAAAACGGACGCGATGATAGAACTTTTTATGGCGCCCCTGGAAGCAATGGACAACGTGCTGTTGCGCCGAGTTTTAAGGCGGGCGGCAGGAGAAACAAAAGGGCTCAGGGGCGTCGGTTTTGTCCATATCGAAGACATGATCACCCTCATCAAATCAGGCAGGGCAGGTGACAGGATCTACATACCGGGAGGCCTGCGTATCATCCGGGGGTATTCGACGCTCGTCATCACATCCGAAAGGCCTGCGCAGCTCGGCGCCTATGTCCTCAGCGCCCCGGGAGAAGTGGTCCTGAAAGAAGCATCGCTGGTATTGCAGTGCTCAATTATCGACCTCCCGGATAACACGGGAGGGCAGGAATATGGAGACGGCAGGCGCACTGCATTGCTTGACGCCGACAAGGCCCCCTTCCCCCTCGGTATCAGGCCGCGTTTGCACGGCGACTATTTCTATCCCCTCGGGTTCGGGAAGAGAAAAAAGATCCAGGACTACTTTGTCGACGAAAAAATACCTCGGGACCAGAGGGATTCCATCCCCCTGCTCGTCCATAATAATGAAATAGCCTGGGTAGTGGGACACCGGGCAGATGAAAGATACCGGATTGATAAAAATTCCAGAAGGGGTTTAAAATGCGATATCAAACCGCTTAAATTCCTATGAAAAACGGAGGCCATTATGGAGCATAAGCACAGCAGGGGGGAATACAGACACTTTTTTCCGGCCGGGGTTTCCCGGCTGCTCATCATACTTTTATCACTCAGTTTCCTGTTCCCCGCACTGGCGCGGGCGGACATGTCTGATAAAGAGGCAACCGAAGTGCTTTCCCGGTTCGGCGAGGCCTTGTCAAAGGTTGCAGAGAGGGTCAAGCCTGCTGTTGTAAACATTTCCACTACACGGACCATCAAGACGCCCCGCCATCCCTTTGCCGACGACCCGCTCTTTAGAAAGTTTTTCGGAGATGGGGCACAGGAGCAGCAGAAGAGAAAGGCCACCAGCCTGGGCTCCGGCTTCATAGCCTCCCCTGACGGGTACATACTTACCAATAATCATGTGATAGACGCAGCGGATGACATCCTGGTAAGGCTCTCCGACAACAGGGAATACAAGGGCAAAGTTATCGGCATGGATTCGAGAACGGATGTTGCCGTAATCAAGATCAACGAAAAGGACCTTCCCACAATTCCCTGGGGCAATTCCGATGCCGCCAAGGTAGGGGAGATGATCCTTGCAGTCGGGAATCCTTACGGCCTGAGCCAGACAGTTACCATGGGCATCATAAGCGCGCTCGGCAGGACCGGGATGGGCATAACGGACTACGAAGACTTCATCCAGACCGATGCAGCGATAAACCCCGGCAACTCAGGCGGGCCGCTGGTCAATATCAAAGGAGAGGTGATCGGCATCAATACCGCCATCTTCAGCACCACCGGGGGGTACCAGGGAGTCGGGTTCGCAATCCCCGCCGCCATGGCGAAAAACGTTATGGAAAGCATCATCAACCAGGGCAAAGTGGTAAGGGGATGGCTCGGGGTTCAGATCCAGCCGCTCACTGCGGAACTGGCCAAACAATTCAAACTCAAGAGTGAAACAGGAGTGCTGCTCGTAGATACTGTTGAAGGCGGGCCGGCGGAAAAAGGCGGGTTGAAGCGGGGGGATGTTATCGTGGAGTATGAGGGCAGGAAGATTACCGATCCCTTCCACTTCAAAAACATGGTCGCCATGACAAGGCCGGGGGCAGCCGCACAGGTTAAACTCATACGTGACGGCAATCTCCTGACCGCAAAGGTAATTATCGGGGAGTTGCCCATGGAACCCCAGGCTGCTCCAAACGCCGACTTCTCCAATGCGCTCAAGGGAGTGTCCGTACAGGAGCTTACAGAGGAGTATCTCCGGAAATCAAATATAACGAAAAAGGTCAGCGGAGTGGTCATCAACAAAATTGATGAAGACAGCCCGGCCCTCAGCATCCTTTCCAAGGGAGACATAATCCTTGAGGTAAACAGGAAAGCCGTCCCTAACGTAAAAGAGTATGACAGCATTGTATCCGCCATAGGGAAAGACAAAGACGTGCTCATGCTGATAATGAGAGACGGGGTGTCCCAATACATTACCGTATCGGCGCCGGGGGGCAAATAGGGGGGCGGTTATCCCGGGGTTGAAGAGACGGCCTAGCAACCATAGACCTGAAACAGCCTGAGGAATATTTCGTTGCTCAGGACCAGCCCTTTCCGGGTAAGCCTCAGAAAGGTCCCGCTCGTTTCAACAAGGCCGTGGCTGACAAGCTCTTCCACGGCCTTGTTTTTCATCAGCCGCTCGCCATCCGGGAGCCGGCTGATCTCCACCCCGCCGGTCTTGCGCAGGCCGAGGAATATGATCTCTTCCAGGATAGCGTCTCCTGATATTTCGACGTCCTCAACCACAGGGGAAAGATTACGGCCCAGGGCTTCGCAATACCGGGAGATGTCACCTGCATTCCCCATTCTCCTGCCCCTGATAAAGGAATGTGCGCCGGCCCCGATGCCCAGGTATTCACCCCTGTTCCAGTAATTGAGGTTATGGATGCATGCGAAGCCGGGTTTTGCGTAATTGGATATTTCATACTGTTCATACCCGCGCTCTTCCAGGATATCGACGGCCAGATAATACATATCCGTGATGAGTTCCTCATCAGGCATGGCAATATCCCCCCTCTCCAGAAGGCCATAGAGCGGGGTATTCCTCTCAGGAGTAAGCTCATACGCCGACAGGTGCTCAGGACCGCCTTCAATAGCTTTAAGGAGGGAATACTCCCAGGTCTTCATTGTCTGCCCCGGGACCCCGTAAATCAGATCGACTGAGATGTTCCCGAACCCGGCCCTTCGGGCATCCCCCACCGCAGCGGATGCATGCTCAGCTTTATGGATTCTGCCGAGCACGGCAAGTTCGGGGTCAACCAGCGACTGGACCCCTATACTGATCCTGTTGATTCCCGCCATGCGCAAGCCCTTCAACTTCGCTTCCGTCAGCGTGCCGGGATTCGCCTCGATAGTGATCTCGGCGTCATGATCCAGGGAGAATACCTTCCGGGCCTCATCCATCACCCCGGCAATCTCTTCAACGGAAAGAAGCGTTGGGGTCCCCCCTCCCATATAAAGGGTCCTCAGGTCCCGGGCGCTCTCCTTGTTCAGACGGAGCTCCTGATGAAGTGAGCTGATATATTCCCCCACGGCCCCCGCTTGAAAGGGAACGGAATAGAAATCACAATAGAGGCATTTCCTGAGGCAGAAAGGAATATGGATATAGAGATAACGGGTCATTTGTAATACTACCTTATATCTATTATAATTTATTCATTTACAAAAATAACCCGGAGGGTCCTATGGAAAAAACAGTGATGTA
>JAJZPZ010000110.1 GCA_021847795.1 Nitrospirota bacterium | reverse complement strand
GAACAAAAGCTGACCGAGCCTGAATTCCGCGTTTTAATAAAATGCCTTTGATTGTCCTTTCCGATGATCACCACATTGATCCGGGTCTCCGTTTTCGGATCTCTTTGAAGTCTGCTGTGATCCACACCTTCTTCTTCACATCTCTTTACAATAATATCCCCCAGGATATTCTGGGTGTCCATATTCCCGCGGTAATACAAATCACCATCAAAATTGACCCAGAAATCCTTCGTGACAGAAGCGGTTATCCCTTTCAGTCTCGATTCAAGAGAAAAGCGTTTCAAGGTAAATTTCTGCAAATAGGCAGTGCCGGACATCGCAACATCTCCTCCGGAAAGCTTGCCGTTCAGCCTGTCCAGAACAACCCGGTCTTCATCGACATAAATATATGCGGAAACGGAAGAGAGCCGGTAGTGCATATTTTTAAATCCCAGGGTCCCGTTGCTCACGTCCATATCGCCGTTTATTTTTGGTTTGTCCCACCCTCCTGTAAGTGAAAAGACGAAAGAGGCATTCCCCTTTATCAGATCTATATTCCTGGAGAGCGCCTTAAGAGGGGCAAGAGATGAGGCGCCTTCGAAGAGGAGATCGTATCCTTTCCCGATAAACACACTGCCTCTCAATCCGAATTCAGCCGCATCACTCCTCATGGAGAGCGATTCTATGGAAAGTTTCTTATCTTCCAAGCGTGCGACAATGGGCATGTTGTTCGTAAATCCGGTCCCGTAGAAAAACAGGTGTGCTTTATTTATGGTGGCAACCGCATCTGCGCGGTCCCTGTTCCCATGCGCTACTATGGCGCCCCGCATGTTGAGCAGGAGGTCTTCGGGTACATCCTTCATAAAATTGGCGATAATGAAGTCATACCGGGCCGGCTGCAGGTCGATCCGGGCAGACCACGGGAGCATGTCATTAAACGTGGCATCTGCCTTTATCTGCATTTTCCTGTCCAGCAGATGGGCTGACACGTCAACCCGCTTTCCGTTGAGGATGCCGTGGATATCCCCCTTGCCGAGATACCGCCCCCTGTAAATCCCGCCGTTGATGTCCCCGTCCAGTTCGAGAGTGGGGTCCTTCAGGGTCCCCTCTCCCCTGACCTTCACATTTGCTAAAGAAATGGTGTCGAAGAAATCTTCCACGAAGAGCTCTTTGTAATGTGCCTTAAGGACATCCTTTTGCTTCCCGGGTACGGCATCGGCAATATTTATTTTTTTTGCCTCTCCCTTAAACAGGAATTTCCTGTCAAGCGTGAGAGTCCCTTCAACATCCAAAACAGAGTTGCCTCTTTTGATATGCAGAGGGTGAAATGCAAACCCACGCCTTTTATAGGAAGCCTTTCCGTCGGCAGCAACCGCATACCTGCCGTTCCAGGACAGGTCCACGGCATGGACGTTTCCGTCTGCCCTGATGTCATCGGGTATCCCATAGAGTCTGAAGTCACTATCCAGGGTCCCCGCAAAGGAAGGGCCATCCCGGAATGTGTCGGATAAGTCTTTTATATTGATGTTCTTCACCGCTATTTTGAGGTCGTAGTCGGGAGACTTCAGGTCAAAAAGCGTTTTGGCCTTTTCAAAATAAACATTACCGGCAGCCCGTATCTCCTCTTTTGAAGACCGGGCATAAAAATCTTTGAAAGTGAGCAGGTTCCTCCGGTACATCACTGAACCCTCGGCATAGTCGAAATAAACCACCCTGTTTTTCAACACATCCGGAATGCCGAGCTGTCCCGTAGATAATGCAACTTTGCCTGAAGTGAACTTTATGTCCAGCAAAGGATCTTTCAACTGCCCGGTTACGGAACACAGGAAACTCCCCGTGCCGGTAAGCGCAGTAAAATACGGCGCCGAAAACTCATGAATGTCCTCAGTGGTCCCGTTTCCGCGAAAACCCAGGGTCCCGTTCCGCAGGTCTACTTCACCGGAACCCGAAAGGCTTGATTTGTCCGTTGCAATCGACATCTGCGGGAAATCAATAACCTGCCCCCGCATGTCAAACCCACCTTTTATTTCCCTTACCTTTCCGAGAATGTCTTTGCCCCGGAGTATGCTTCTGTATTCGAAATGTCCATGGGGATCGAATGCACTGCCGGCGGATTCCAGTTCGCCGCTCGTTCTTCCTTCAGGTATCATCGGGTCCCACCCGATAAGTTTAAACAGGCCTTTGCTGCTTACATCCTTTATCCCGAGCCTCAGGCTGAAATAATCGACGACCGGCAGCTTTATCATGGCTTCAGCAGTAGCCGTGCCTTTGTAAAGACCGGCTTTAATATCGTTGAAATGCATCTCTCCACTGCCGTATGAGATGCCGCATTTCGCCTTGTCCACAAGCACCCCGAAGAGGTCGCCCTTCTCAAGGTCGGCGTCCCCATCGCCTTTCAGGTCATTCAGGGGCCCCTTCACTTCACCTCTCACGCTTACATAGCCGTTCAACCTTTCTTTAACGTTCAGCAGTTCCATCAGGGTTTCAAGGTACATACTCCCCTTCACCTTCAGATCAACCAGAACCTTGCCGAAGCCCGCTGCCTTGTCGTCTATTATTACCGATCCCCTGGCGGAGAGTTTTCCCTCCCCCCTTCTTTTCAGCCCGAAAATCCTCTTTATCGAATCAACAATGATGTTCACCTCGGTCTGAAAAGAGCCGTTCATTCTCTCAGTGAGCCAGGCGCCGCTCGTCCGTACTTCGGATTTATAGGAGGTTACTTTGAGTTTTTTCAGCTCGATTTTTTTGTCTTTGAGCGTGAAGTATGTTTCAAAGATCCCCTGGAAGTCCGGAACCCCCGGTGCGACTATTTTGAATTCCCGTGAGGACACCCTGAATCGTGCTGTATCGGAAGCAATAATGCCGGCGTTAAGGCCCTTGAACGCAAGGTTGGCGCTGCGGTCCTGCAGGAAGAGGTCGGCGTTGGCAAGGTCAATCGACCGGACGACAACCTTGAAGGGCAATTTTGACTCTTCGGTAAGTCGCCTTTTCACATTTGCAATGATTTCCTCCATATCATCTTTGTCCGACCGGACAGCCAGGTCCCTGATGACAAGCCGCTTTATGATTACTTCTTTCCTGAACAATCCCAGGAAATCCACATACCCCTTGACCCTCTCGGCCCCAAGGATTTTATTCCCATTATCATCAAAGGACTTAATCCCCTTCATTTCGATGAACAGGGGGAAGATATTGATATATATTTTATGGACGATAAACTTTCTGCCTGTTGCAAGCTCCAGTTCCGGGAGTATCTTTTTTTTCAGGGCATTGGAGATATTCGGCCCCCTCACCGCATAGAGGAAGGTCCCGAAAAAAAGGACCGCTATTGATAGGTAAATAAGCTTTTTTTTCATTATGCTATATGATGCAAACCTCTTCCGCTACCCGCAAGCCCGGGCTGTGTCTTGCCGCTCATGCATAACTCCAGATAGCGGAATTCTGTATTGCATTTACAACGTTGAAAATTGTTTCCGCATCCAGTTTACCACCAGCATGCTGCAAATAAAAAACATCCCATGCAACCGCATCCTCTGTATTGATCACCGCTGAAATGATATCCGTCTCATGCAGATAGAGCTGACTTGAAATATCGCTGAGCAGCCCGATCCTGTCGGGCAGGAACAACTCCAGAATGGTATACTCATCGGATGTTTCATTATCTATCTCGATAAAGCTTTCTGTTCTTTTGGAGACAGGCAGCAGGCAATGGCCGGCAGAAGGCGGGCAGGGACTTTGCCCCCAATGTCTGCCGCCCGCAGCCCATTGCCTGTCTTCTGATACGATGTCTTTCAAATCAGCACGTATCTGTTCCTCTATCCCCTGCCACCAGATGCCCTGCCAATTGGAGAGCAGAACCTTGTCGATTACGAGTCCGGTTTTACCGGTATAAAGCCGTGCCTGTAGTATATTCAGCCCCCTGAAGCTTAATGCCCCGACAATCCTTGAAAAAAGCCCTGGCCGGTCTCCTGTTATCACGTTTATTTCCGCGGTATTGTCCGGCCTGGAACTTATGGAAATCACAACCTGCTCCGTCCGTATTTTCAAAGACAATGCATAATCCGAACGAATTGTGTCCTCCGCGTTGGCCATCAGGTATCTTTCAGGCATATCCTCCAGGAAACCCTCGAGTTTCTTGTCGGGTTTGCTGAAACAGCGCCCCTTTACCCCCCGCATGTGATCAATGGTTTTTGTAAAGATGTCATGAAAGAGATATGCCTTCCAGTCTGTCCAGAAGTGCGGGTTTACTGCAGACATATCCGCATAGGTCATCAAATACAGGGCCTTGAGGTTTTCCTCCGTCTCCACGACTTCGGCAAGCTGTGTAATGGTCTCAGGGGCATTCGTATCCCTGGTCAATGCAAGCCTTGAGAGAAGGATATGGTTTTTCACCAGGAATTCGATTTTTGTCCTGTCATTGCTCCCGATGTTCAGCCTCTCCAGTATCCCTTTGATAATCCGGTATCCGTACTCTTCATGCCTGCCTGAGTGCTCCTGAGGGGCTCCTTTGCCGACATCGTGCAGCAACACGGACAGGTATAAAACTTCCTGTTTCACGCCCTTCAGTGTCTCGGCAAGATAGTGGAATTTCACATGCTGGGTATGTTTCAGGTTTTCGATGTTCTTCAAAGCCACCAGGGTGTGCTCGTCTACGGTATACCGGTGATAGGGCTCATAGAGGACAAGATGGCGCAGCCTCCCGAATTCGGGAATAAATCTGTCCAGAATGCCGGTGTCATGCATCTCACGAAGGGTCGCGCAGGCCCTGTTTCCTTTCAGTATCTCCCAAAAATATGCTGCGGCCTTTTTTGAAACCTTCTTTTTACTGATAAAAATGGCCCTTCCCCTTATGGCCTCCCGTACCTGGGCACTGAACTGCTTGCCTGTGATTGAATAAACATGAAAAGCCTCTAAGACCTTTTCGGTATGCCGCAACAGGCTTTTATCTCTGATAATGATCTCATCTTTCGACAGGGAAAAATCATCGGTAATCTTTCTGATAAAAAAGCTCGGGGCAAAACTGACGTACTGGCGCCCGCTTGTATGCATAACCTTCCTGAGCACATCCGTAACATTCCCGGCTTTCTTGAAATAGAGTCTCATCAGGATTTCCTCGGAAAGAAAACGCTTTGTATCCTTAAAGCCCAACCCGTGTGCAACCGCTTCCTGAAACTCGAAAGAAAGGACATCGTTTCTCCTCTTCGACACGGAGTGCAGGCACAGCCTTGCCTTAAGGAGAAAATCAAAGGCCTTCATGAAGTGCTTATAATCACTTCCGGAAAGCATTCCCTTCAAATCGCCCAGCCCGTTCATTCTCAAAACCACCCGTGCAAACCACGACACGGAATGGATGTCCCTTAACCCGCCGCGGCCTTCCTTGACGTTCGGCTCCAGCAGGTAAACCGTATCACCATAGGTCTTATGCCTGCCGTCCGTTTCCCGCAGCATATCCCTTATAAAGTCCTTCCTGTCCTTAAACAGGAGCTTTTGGTAAATATCCCTCTTGAACTCCTGGAAAACATCCATACTCCCTGCAAGAAAACGTGATTCAATAAGGGACGTACGGGTTTTAAGATCCGAAAGGGAGTCCTCGACACATTCGCTGAGCGTCCTGAAGCTGTGACTTATATTCAGTCCTATATCCCACATGCGGTACAGGACATCCTGGGCCGCATTGGTATTCACGCTGTTCCTGTCTTTTGAAAGCAGCATGATGTCGATGTCCGAATATGGGGCGACCTCCATGCGGCCGTACCCCCCCACAGCAACCAGGGCAAGGCCTCGAGACCTCCCGGCTACCTCACCGCGCTCCCCGACCACGGCGTCAAAGGCTTCAACCAGAATGTGATCAACGACTTCCGTCAGAGCGTACACGGCAGACATGCCGCTGAAGCCCGACTGCATGAGTTCAGCAGCCTTATTGCATAGTATTTCCGTTACATTCAGCTTCATATAGGTTCCATTACGGAACAGCATAAAAGTTTACCATACCTGACCTGTTTATATAAAAACAGGGGGCCGCGTCGGAGAATTATCGGAGAAACGTAGAGATATGGTAATACAGAGAGTTATTCGCAATAATCCAAACTGATTCGTTCATACTGCGGAGTGTATCGTGAAGGGGGTAAGTATCGAATGATACCTGAAAGGCACCGACCAAAAGCGCAATCTATCCCTTTGTAATCTTTGCACTTATCGCCCCAAAGTCCTTCCCCTTGGGCATCACGAACAAACACTTGCCGCTGCTCTTCAATTCCCAAAGCTCACCCAACCTTCGCTTCTCTTTCGAGTCATCATTGCTCCAGCGATCCGCTCCCTTATATTCCACCACCAGCAATCTGCCGTCTTTGAGCTTACAGACAAAGTCCGGATAGAACTTGTCAGTAGCTGTCTGAAGCCAGAAAGAGAAATTCGGCTGGCGGTCCAGATTCCGTACCCAAAATTCGACCTCGTCCATCTGATCAATGAACTGCGTACAAAGGAATTCCTCCCCCTCTCCTGCCAATTCTCCAATCTTCGGGTAATAGTGTTTATTGAACGAGTCTGATGCCGGGCACCACGTGCGGGCAGGATATTGATCAGGCTGATAGGTAAAACAGCGCTCCGGGGAAACGATAATATGTTCTGCGCCGGTGCTGAACAACAATTCCTGGTGTGCCTTTGCCCGGGCCTCCTGACGATAGTCCTTGATCTTCTCTTCAACAATCCTGCGCAGCTCGAATTTCTTACGGACAAGCTTACCAAGCGGCATTTCACGATTATCCAGCAAATCGCTCATCATTGTTGTAAGAAAGAGAGTTTTTTCCTGAGAGGAAAGCTCGATGAAATGAAGATTATCGTCGAGCCACTGTATCAATCTCGCCTCCGTCCAATTCTCAACAGCAGTGATAAGCTGAAGCTGACGGTTAAGTTCAGGAATGAATTGACTTCTGATCTTTCCTTTGTCGCCGACATCGATTTCGCCGAATTGTCCTTTCTCTCCACTAAAGATACCGAACTCCTGCGCCGTCAGCTTTGCATCAAAACTGTTCAAATCCCATCCATACTCGATGAGATGGTCTTCCTCTAAAAGCTCCAGTTGTTCCGCTCGACTTATACACAGCACAGGGACATCAAACATGACCCCCCGTTCGGAAGGGCACTTGAAAATCTCCGTAACATCCTCATTATATTGACGCACTTCGGTAGTCCATTGTACGCGCGCCGACTCCATGATCAGGAGATCCTTAATCACCGCTTCCTCACGCTCGTCAAGAACAGCCCTCAGAATAATGGTCTTGCTTATCGGATCAATTTCAATCTTTCTCTGCAATTCCGGATAGATCACATTAGGGTCAGGAACTTCGGTCAAGGCAATTGTCTTTGGAGGCGGGGCTTTGTGCGCAAGTTGCAGACCAAGGGCCTCTTGGTCAGGCTCGAATGGTCTGATAAAATCCTGCGCTTCTTGACGGTTGAAGCCATTTTCCACCAGAGCGTCCACAAGAGTCCGGGCCGCCTCCGCGAAGCTCGGAGAAGCAACAAAAGCATATGCACGGTTCAGATTTTTGTCTCCCTTCGTCTTGCAGTACGGTAAACGCAATACCCGTCCGAGAATCTGCTCGACAGCCCCGCTCGATCGTTGCTCCGCAACCGAGCAGAGCACATAGGCAAACGGGCAATCCCAGCCCTCGCGCAATGCCTGAACCGTAATGATATAACGGATTTCACAATGTTCATCCGATAAGTCTATGCCCTCCAACCCCTTGGTCTCACCTGTCGCCCGCGCAATCTGGTTTGCAGGGATGCGATGGTCTTCAACAAGAGCTTTTTCTATAACATCGACGGTTAATGTCTCATGGCCCTGTCTTCGCGGTTGGGCCTGAATCAGCATGATCGGACGGATATAGTTACCGGACTTGCGGCGCTCTTCAACAGCCTTCTTTTCGAGGTCAACCCGCTCCGCAATCGCGTCGCTCAGAAGCGCCTGCCAGTCCGTACGCGTCTCAAGGCGAATCGGAAACTTAATCATGTTTTCCGCCTTCAATTCAGCGGCGGCAACGCTGTGCAGAACATTGCTCGGGTTATGGCTGCTGTCCGGTGTGGCGGTAAATTCAATGATCGCCGACGGCCTTAATCTGGCAAGCGTGTCAAAGGACAGGTCTGTCCTAGCATTATGGGCCTCGTCTACAATCACCAGTGGACGATGTATTCTCATCACATTAGCAAGCGAGTTCGCAACCACGCCATCTGAATCTTTATAAAGCATTTCAATTACCTCACTTGGAAGAGCCTTGAAATGATGGGTCAGCGCACCCGATTTCTCATAAACTTTGCGGCCTTCCTTGTCTTCCACGCGAAACACCTGGAGTGTTGCCACAATGATCACGGTCGAGCCGGACACGTCGCCCGCCCGCAAATAGAGGGCCTCGCTTACGTCTTGAATAGTGACGCTGCCAAGGGTTGTCTCCAGTGCCTGCCGATATGGATGATTGCGATCTCTCAGGGCATTCAGGGTCTGCTCCCTGATGGCATTAGAGGGCACAAGCCATAAGACAAGAGAATTCTCCTTCTTCAAATACTCCTTGTTCGCTACTGAAATCGTATGGCATGCAAGCAGAGTCTTGCCGCCTCCGGTAGGCAGCCGCAGGCAAACATACGGAATGTCGATCAACTCAGATGGTTCCTTGATCGCCCGGTATGGAATGCCCTGCTCCCACAAAAGGCGCGTGGTCTGATAAAAAGCGGCATCCGCATCTTGCGTGCTGTCACATGCCTTCAGATACATGCGGAGCGAATCGAGGGCCTTTTCCTGATAGTCTTTAAGTGGCAGCATTACCTTGTCCTTATCTCATAGGGGGTTTGCCGGAAGATAATATTATCCCGCTTCAGTCTTTGCGTGCTTAGCCGACAGGCAATTCCGTAAATCACTTTTGTCCCATTGTGAGCAGGCAAATTGCGAAGCACATCGTTTGTCAGAATGTTGCCGCCATCAGGCTGCTTGTCGCCAAGTACGCCGTTAAAAAGGAGATATATCGCTGTATCGTTGTGTATGCCAAGAAGAGGCGTTTTCCCTGTTGCCCGCTTCGGAATCGGCTGGCCGGTTTCGGTGAAGAAGACATGTGCGGCGAGATCGGGGAATGTAACCTTTTCGTTGATGTTGCCTCTTTCGTCAAATAAAGGTTCGGCAAGAGTGCAATAGCGAAAACCGCCGCCGAGAGCTAGTTGAGTCCCGTGCCCCTTTATGGCCCGCTCAATCCGTTGCGCCGTTACATTGCGGCAGATGTTCTCATCCATTTCAGCCAGAATAAATTGCCGACATCCGTCGTCAGCCCTGTTCAAATCAAGAACAGCGTGGCCAGTCGTTCCGCTGCCAGCAAAAGAATCGAGGACTAAAGAATCTTTGTCGGTTGCTATCTCAAGAATCCGTCTAATGAGGCGAACCGGCTTTGGCGTTATAAAGACCGATGCGGAATCTTCAAAATCACAAATGGCAACAAGTTCCTTTTTCGCTTCTTGGGTATGACCTACTTCCTTATATGTCCAGAGTGTTTGAGGAACAACACCCTGTTTAACTTCCGATAGAAAACGTTTTATTTGGGGAATTGAGTCTTTGTTTTTCCCCACCATATTCTCCCATCAGCATCAAGTTCCTTAAAACTATCCTCAGAAAACCGCCAGTATGAGCCCTTGGGGGGACCATTGATTACCCTGCCGGACGGACATGCAATAGAGTATGTACCTTTACTATAAAAGTTCCGAGCAGATAAATCGCTTGTCTTCCAAGGGCCACGCAGATCATTGTCTGGATTTTTGTATGCTTTATCCTGTTCTTCGCTTCGAGCTATAAGATTGGGTCTCCAGCAATCAGCATTGTTGGCATACACAAGAATATAGTCATGATCTTCGGAGAAATGTTTTGCTGTATTTTTGGGCGAGTAGACTTTCTGCCAAAGTACAGTTGCAACGAAGTTTCGAGGCCCGAATACTTCGTCCATAATTGCGCGTAGATTCTGGACTTCATTATCGTCGATGCTGACAAATATTGCGCCATCCTCGGTCAGAAAATCTTTAAGAAGGGAGAGGCGTGGGTACATCATACACAGCCACTTATCATGCCGGGAAAGGTCTTCTGCCTCCTTGCCGACCACTTTTCCAAGCCACTGCCGCATTTCCGGGCTGTTTACCGCATCGTTATAAACCCAGTTCTCGTTGCCGGTATTATAGGGCGGATCAATATAGATGCACTTCACCTTTCCGGCGTAATACGGAAGCAACGCCTTGAGCGCCAGAAGGTTGTCTCCCTGCACAAGCAGATTTCCAGCATCCGGATCACCCGTCGAAAGGCTGTTGTCGCATCGGAGCAACCGATAAGGCACCGCCCGGTGATGATTTAAAACCGCTTTTTTACCTATCCAATCAAGTGTAGGCATTTAATTAAAATAAAATCCTCAACATGCAAGATTCAAGACGCAACCCTATTGATGATCCCTGTGGCTTTTCCAAAATTATTCCCATGCTCTATGTTTGTTCCTGAAGACAATCGTCTAATATCATATGGTCATAGTACTCTGTTTTTGAAAAAAGATCGAATAAACCATAGGGGAAATACCCGGACAATCCAGAAAAAATTATTTTCCCTTTAGTTTTTCCTAATAGCTTCTCCTTGAATGAGCATGGGTCTTCCGGAGAAATCACATATAATTTCAGTCTATTGTTGCTTATGTAGGCGGTAATTTAATCTGCCCTAAAGAGAGTAATTTTGGGACTGGGAATATGGAGTTAAGACGCAGAGACCCGATAGCTCACCATATTGAAGGCGAGCAGGGATCAGTATTGCTGCTATAGAGTTGTCGGCATCTATTTGGGCTTCTGTTTTCTGGCTAATCGATAAG
>JAJZPZ010000109.1 GCA_021847795.1 Nitrospirota bacterium | reverse complement strand
ACTCGAATAACATATTTGGCAGGGCTACGGCAGGGACAAAGAAACTACAGGCAAAAAGGATTACTCTTTTTGGGGCACTTTAGATTACCACCTACACTTCTGCTTGCTTATCATTTTTAAAAAGATATACTTTCGGATGGAACGTCGATTGGGTCTCATTGTGATAGATCCAAATCTGGTTAGGTGCATTAACACACTTCAGCAGGGCTTTTAGCCCTTCCAGCGATGTGCCACCCATATCGATGCCAACTGTTATCTTTACAGCAGCTTTTTTTGAAAACTTCGCCAATGAATCTTGGATATGCTTTACGCCTGAACGTTTAACAAAGGCGATGGCCGCGTGAAAATGTGTCCATTCTGGCTGCTCAAGATGCGTTTTCAAGTAATCGCCAAGACGATTCTTGCTGTCCGGTTGATAAATGAAATCGACTAGCAATGATTGCGTTTTCAATTCTTGCAATAAATGCGCCTCTTTTCTATTTTTCACTATATTCCCTTTTCATAGTAGCCGTCTCTAATATCCGCTTCGCCCTGCACGAGCAGGTTCCCTGCCTCTGGATCGCTAACAGAAAGCTTGCTATCGCACCTGAGCAGCCGGTACGGCACCTCCCGGCGATAATTCAGAACAGCCTTTTTCCGTATCGAAGCGTCAGCATGTTTAATTATACAAGAAGTTCGGGTTATAATGGCAGAGGGTTTAAATCTTATAGGATCACAGGGCCATCAAAGCAGAAAGTTCAAGATACAAAAGTTGCCTTAGGTGAACTTGGGTTGGATGATCAAGATAAATACTGAATAGCTGATGAAAACTAATTATGCACCTCATGTATATAAAATTGCAGAGATACTAAGCACTGAATACCATGATTTTAACCACTACAATAAAAGAAACCCTCTTGATGAGTTGCTGTTTATTATTTGCAGTATAAAACGGACCGAAAAAGTTTACCTTCGGGCGTTCAGATCTCTCAAACGGGCTTTCCCGAGATTCGAGAATTTGGCTAAGGCTACCACAAAAGAACTTGTCAATAAGGTAGATTGGGGAGGCTTGCAGAATCAAAAAGCTGCCTCTGTAGAGGCTCTTATGAGAGCTATTGTTGATAGGTTTGACCAGCCGTCACTTTTTAAGCTTAAGCACATGAATGATGAAATGTGTGAGGAATTTCTATCATCTTTGCCGGGCGTCGGCAAGAAGGTAGCAAGGTGTGTGATGCTTTATTCTCTCGGACGTAATGTTTTTCCTGTGGACACTCACTGCTGGCGTGTCGCTCAGAGGCTTGGATGGGTAGCCTCAGGTAATACTCCCACTTCGAAAAATGTTGACAGGCTGCAAAATAAAATACCACCGCCATTACGCTTCTCACTGCATATAAACATGGTCTCTTTTGGTCGTGAAATATGTACAGCACGGGCTCCCAAGTGTTATAAATGCGAGATAATGTCCCTGTGCAAAAAAGCAGGGAAAGGGGACAGGCTACTTTTGAATGATGAAATAACCCGTCCCCTTTCCGCGGGTCAGAAGCACACCACATCTCGCAGGCTGGTCGCTGGCTAACAGTTACTTTCGTCTATGCATTAGATGGGATCAGGTGTTTTATGCAAGGTTACAGGTGAAATCAACACCTGATCGTACATTGTCCGTCAGGTCAAGTAGTGGCAACTACAGGAAAGGACAGGGCGAGCTTATTTTGCAACGGCGAACCCGGCGTTGTGCTGCCTGAAAGTCTCGAGCAGTTCGTTGACCCTGTCTTTTGTCAGGTGGCCCTTCTCGATAAAATATTCACCTATGGGCTTCTGGATGAACATCTGGTGAAAGAGAATGGTGTTCACCTGGAACTGGTTCAATGAATGTGTCCTCACAGCGGTTTCTCCTATGGGTTCGCAATACTTTTTCCGCAGCATGATCATGCGCATCTCGCTGTCGGTCAGATACCGCCACCGCCGTGCAATCTCGCCGAAGCGCGGCCTCTGCCTGCGCTGCCAGACAATTGCTTTTATAAAGGCATTCCAGGGGACCTCTCCCGAGTAATAAAGGTATTCCCCGAAAAAAAGCCGGCGCTGGGGAACGACCCCTGAATGAAATTTTGACTGGCCCTGCCGTGCTCCCTGCGGCTGTTGTTGTGCATGCTCGCGGCCCCTGTGCTCCTGCCGGTCTGTGGTCTCCCAGGCTTCCGGCCTTTTTTTTCGGGCGGGTGGCGGGGATCCGCTGTCCCTTTTCCGGCAGAAGCTGATAAGCTGCTCCCGTGCCCAGTCGGCCTCGATAAAGAGATTAGTGCATTTCTTCCTGGTAGCCTCATCCAGCATGGCAACCCTGTCGGGGTGGGTATCGAGCGCCCTTTTTCTGAAGGCATTGGAAATGCCTGAAGGCTGGAGATAATAAAGGAAGCTGCGGTTGAGCATGACGTCCGGACCGAAGAGAATCCTGCATGCGCGGAAAAGGGTTTTATCCGAAACAAATTGCATTTGAGTTTAATTATAAAATGTTATTCCGGTGATGTAAATATTTTTTTCGAACTCCGAGAGGCAAATTTGATATAATGGAAGGGGAAAATGTCTGGAAACAAATTCAAATCAAAGAGTTGTATGAGCTTGACCAGCCTTGCGGCGCCTGTGCGCTGCGACACCGGGAAGGGGACATGCGGCTGAGCTGTTTCCCTATTTTCCTATAAGGTAGATGGACTGACACATGGAAATATCCGCCCGAAAAAGGGCCTTCAGCGATAATTTTATTCCGGCCATTACCGGAATCATGGTTTTTTCCGGCCTGTTCCTGAGCTCCTTTTACAATTTCCTCCTGTTCCACACCCTTTCCGAACTGTTCAGTATTACCGTGGCCTTTGCTATTTTCATGCTTATCTGGAATTCACGGCGTTATCTTGACGGCAACTATCTCCAATTTGTCGGGATAGCGTATTTTTTCGTGGGGACTCTCGACCTGCTCCACCTGGTCTCTTACAAGGGCATCGGCATTTTCCGGGGATATGATGCAAACCTGCCTACCCAGCTCTGGATTGCCGGCAGGTACGTGCAGAGCATCTCCCTGTTCATTGCGTCTTTTTTCATTACCCGGAGATTACGGTATACGGCCATGTTCTCCTTGTACACGGCTATTACTGCGCTCCTGATTGCGGCGGTATTTGCACAGGTGTTCCCGACCTGCTATGTCGAGGGCTCCGGACTGACGCTGTTCAAAGTGACAAGCGAATATCTGATATCCTTTATCCTGGTCTGCGCAATGTTCCTCCTGCTCCGGAACCGGGAGCATTTTGAAAAAAGCGTATTGAAGCTGATGGCCTGGTCCATAGCTTTTACCATCGGGGCTGAACTGGCTTTCACTTTTTATGTCAGTGTGTACGGGCTGTCCAACCTGTTGGGCCACTATTTCAAGATTATCTCCTATTATCTCACCTACCGGGCGATTATAGTGACCGGGCTGACAAGGCCCTATGACCTGTTGTTCAGGGAGCTGAAGCATTCCGAGGAGGACCTCCGGCAATACCGTGACCGCCTCGAAGAGCTTGTGGAAAAGCGCACCGTGGAATTGAAAAGGGCGAACGAGGAACTCGGGCAGGAGATCAGGGAACGCAGGGAAATTGAAAACCATATAACGATAAGGAATGCTTTTTTGAACCTGCTGAGCGGCATGTCCTCGCGAAAGGAATACCTTGATGCCGCGGTAAAGCTGGTCCGCGACTGGAGCGGGTGCCGGTGTGCGGGCATACGGATGCTGGATAAGGATGGGAACATACCTTACGAGTCCTATACCGGCTTCAGCAGTGAATTCTGGGAGTCGGAAAGCAATATCTCGGTGAAACACGACCAGTGCGCCTGCACCCGGGTGATTACGGGAAAGGCGGAGCCGCAGGATGCCCCGCTTATTACCCCCTTCGGCTCGTTCTGCTGCAATAATATTGTTAAATTCACGGCCGGTCTTTCAGGAGAGGAGCAAAAAAGGTTCCGGGGTGTATGTGTGCGGAGCGGTTTTGCGTCTATAGGCATCGTCCCTGTGCGCTATCGCGACGAAATAATAGCCGCAGTCCATCTGGCCGATGAGAGGGAAGGGATGCTGCCCGATGCATTCATGGAGTTCTTCGAGTCGATCACCCCTCTCATAGGGGAGGCAATCAACAAGCTGAATGCCGAAGCGGAGCGCACGCGGCTGGCCGCGGCTGTGGAGTCCTCGGCGGACGCGATTGCCATAACCGATACCACATGGATCGTCCAGTATATCAATGCCGCATTTGCGCAGGTCACCGGGTATGGAGGCGCTGACATCGTGGGGCAGCATCTGGGCATACTGAGGGAAGGCAGCAGCGATCAGATGCTTTCCCGTGAAATCGGCATGGCGCTGAAGCAGGGCCGTGCCTGGAGCGGGCGGCTCACGAGCAGGAGAAAGGACGGCAGGCCGTACGAAGAGGATGTCACGATCTCTCCGGTGAGGAATACCGCAGGAGAGATCGTGAACTATATTGCGACCAAGAGAGACATAACGGAAAAGCTCAGGCTCGAGTCCATAGCCGAAGCCGTAAACACCATGAACAACGTGGGATACATTATTGCAGGTGTCAGGCATGAAATCGGCAATCCTGTGAATTCCGTCAAGATGACACTGAACATCCTCAAGCTCAATCTGAACAAGTATGATCACGCAGCGATCAGGGAGTACATAGAACGCTCGCTGGCGGAACTCTCAAGGATAGAGTACCTGCTGAAGAGCCTGAAGAGTTTCAATATGTACGAGAACCCCGAGCTTCGGAACCTGCAGGTGGCGCCGTTCATGGAAAAGCTGCTTGCCCTGATACGGGATGATTTCTCAGGTAGGGGGATCTCCGTGGCCCTGTCTGCCGGCGGGTCATGCCCGGTGCTCTGTTATGCTGATCCGCGCGCGCTCCAGCAGGTCCTGCTGAATATCCTCACCAATGCCGCTGATGCGTGCGAGTCGCCGGAGGGCGGGAAAATCCTTATAGAGATATCAGGCGCCTCAGGTATAATACGCATGCGCATAACGGACAACGGCCGCGGCATGCCGGAAGAGCAGCTGCGCAATCTCTTCAAGCCTTTTTACACGACAAAGAAACATGGCACGGGCCTCGGCCTGATACTGGCAAAGAAGATGCTTGCAAAGATGAACGGCACGATAGCGGTAAGCAGCGGCATGCACAAGGGGACCGCAGTGGACATTTGTATTCCGGAGGGAAGGATTGAAAACAGTCAGCGCCAGGAAGACCGTACTCATCATTGATGATGACAAGCTGTTCTGCGATGCCCTGAGAGACTACCTGAAGAGCTATTCCCTTGCGGTGCTTGTTTGCCACACGGGAAAAGAGGGAATTGACGCCTGTTCCCGCAACAAGGCGGATGTTGTACTGCTCGACCAGAACCTCCCCGACGTGGAAGGCCATACCCTTTGCCCCTCGATCCTGCACTATAATGAGCAGACCAAGATCATCTTCATCACCGCCCATCCGAGCTTCGAGGGCGCGGTCAAGGCCATCAGGGCCGGGGCCCACGACTATCTTTCCAAGCCTTTTGAACTGGAAGAGTTGACCCTTACCGTGAAGAATGCATTGAAGACCCTTGCCCTGGAGCAGGTGGCCCAGATCGAAAGCTATAAGAGCACCAAGGAAAGTGAGGACTCTCTTCTCATCGGCAGCAGCAGGGAGATTTCAGAGGTCCAGAGGCTTGTCGACCTTGCTGCCTCTGCGGATGCGCCTGTCCTCATCACGGGAGAGACGGGCACCGGGAAGAATGTTGTGGCACGGGCGATCCACTACAAGAGTTCCGCCAGGCGGGAGGTCTTTATCAGCATTAACTGCGCCGCGCTTCCCGAGAACCTGATCGAAGCGGAGCTTTTCGGCTACGAGAAAGGCGCTTTTACCGGCGCGGCATCTTCCAAAAAAGGCATTTTCGAGATGGCTGAGAACGGCACGCTCTTTCTCGATGAGATCGGGGAGATGCCTACCCACCTGCAGACAAAGCTCCTCGGCGTTCTGGAGGACAAGAAGATAAAACGGCTCGGTGGGGATTCCATACGGCCTGTGGATGTACGCATCATAGCCGCAACCTGTTCCGATCTCGAAAGCACTATAGGGAAAACGTTCAGGAGCGATCTTTATTACCGGTTGAGCGTGATCCGGATGCATCTCCCGCCGCTGCGGGAAAGGATACAGGACATCCCCGAACTCTGCGCATACCTGATGAAGAAAATACCACTGGCCCGTGGTATCACCTTTGCCGACTCCGAAGTAAAGGCGCTAATGGAGTATGGCTGGCCCGGCAATGTCAGGGAGTTGAAAAATGTGCTTGAAAGGGCTGTCATTCTCCAGAAGGGACCGGTTATCAGGCCCTCTGAGCTTATCGGCGCATTGCAGGCAAGCCGGCCTGTATCCTCTGAAAAAAACAAGGGGAAAGAAGGCATCGTCCCCCTTGATGAGGTCGAAAAGGACCATATCCGGCATGCCCTGGAGCAACTCTCCGGCAATATGACTAAAGCTGCCGAGGCCCTGGGCATATCCCTTTCCACGCTCAAGAGAAAGCTTAAGGACTATGGTTTAAAATGAACCTGTCCGATTCAAAATAGACCACCCATAATAGCCGGTCCCCTGTCTTCGCATCAGAAGAGCATCCGCAACTGCCTGACTTGCAAGCCTATTCATACTTGGCATCACCTTTGCAATATTAAAGAGAGTGATGTTTATGGATAATCGTTCCGAGGTATTGCTCGCTGCAATGCGGGGAGGATATGAGATGGAGCTGAAAGCGGCAGGAGAAAGTCCCGGGAGGTTCCTGGACCTTCTGACAGAGTGGCAGGTGTTGGAGGACAAAACGATTGCCAGTGCCGGGGAGTTGCTGGGCAAGACGAACAACTCTATAGTAAGGATGACCATGGAGCTGATCAAGCACGATTCGGAGAGGCACAAAATTATCCTGCAGATGATCCGGGACACGGTGACAAAGGAAGCTATGCATCTCAGTCCCGATGAGCTTGCGTCCCTCTCGGACGTGCTGAACAGGCATATGGAGCTGGAATCAAAGTGTCTTGCCTTTGCGGATGAGGCATATGCAGGCAGCAGGCTTTTTTCTACGCGTTACCTCCTCTCAATCCTTATTGCAGATGAGGCGAAGCACCACGGCTTGCTCAACCAGCTCAACGAATTGAAGAGGGCGTCGGTCTCTACTTCAACGGGGTCGAGAAGGCGCCGGGAATGACCGGTTCAAAATCAGCAGTTCAAAATGAACGGATAAGAGGTGCGTAAAGGTTTCTTACCGGCATGGAGAAGGAGGAGCGCATGAGAGTACTGAGTGAAGAGTATGGGGAAACGGTCGATCTTCAGCTGGAGGATTACAGGGAAGGGGGGGCAGTTGATGAACTGCTGGGCCTGGAGGAGATGGAGCCTGCAGAGGAAGAGGCAGTGGGCAGCACAGATGACTATGAGCATGATCCGGTAAGCATCTATATGAGGAAGATCAGCGCGACCCCCTTGCTCAGGAAAAAGGGTGAAATAGAGCTGGCCAGGCAGATTGAAGAAGGCATGGAGAGGCTCTGCGGAGCGCTTTCCGGTCTCCCCTGCTTTTTAGATAAGCTGGTTGCCCTTGGGCGGCAGGTGGACAAGGCGGAAATATCTCTTGCCGATCTGGTGCGGAGTGACAGGGATGAATTTTCCGAAGAGCACCTCCTGGCTGAGAGGCAGAGGTTTTCAGAGATTATAAAGAGCCTTCAGGGCCTGCTCGCCGGCAGGAGGCGGCTCCTCAACGCGGAGACCAGGGGGAAATCGGATCGAGCCCGTCAGCTTGAGGAAAACAAAAAGAAGATTCTCCTCAAAGTGAGTGAACTGGGCTTAAAGGACAAGGTGGTAATCGGATTTGCGGAAGAGCTCAAAGAGTTGGAAGGTTGTCTTAAGAGCCCGAAGGGAAGAGAGGAGATGCAAAGAATGACCGGGCTTCAAGTCAGGGAAATGAAAGAGGTCATGCGCGAAGTGGAGGAGGCGGAAACCGAAATCAGTGAGGCCAAAGGCAAACTGATCGAGGCCAACCTCCGGCTGGTTATCAGCGTGGCAAAGCGATACATCGGGATGGGCCTGAGCATGGGGGACCTTATCCAGGAGGGCAATATAGGGCTCATGCGGGCTGTTGACCGGTTCGAGTACAAAAAGGGATATAAGTTCAGCACCTATGCCACATGGTGGATACGCCAGGCGATCGGCCGGGCGCTGGCCGACCATGCGCGAACGATCCGTATCCCGGTGCATATGATAGACAGCATGGGCAGAGTGAATAAAGTGATACGGGAGTATGTGCAGGAGCATGGGACAGAGCCCGGCACCCACGAGATAGCCAAGCGCCTGAGGATGCCGGAAGAGAAAGTAAGGGAGGTGATGAAGATATCACCGGAGCCGGTCTCAATAGATACACCGGTGGGAGGGGAGGAGGACTCGGCGCTGAAGGACTTTATCGTGGACAGCACAACTCCCTCCCCCCTTGAGTTGATTATGCAGGAGGACCTCAGGGAGCACATTGACCGGATTCTCTGCCTGTTGCCGCCCCGGGAAGAGCTGATCATCAGGAAGCGGTTCGGCATAGGGGACGGGAGCCCTTACACCCTTGAGGAGATCGGCGCGGACTTTGATGTGACCAGGGAAAGGGTGCGGCAGATGCAGATGGGCGCATTGAAAAAGCTGAAGGCCATTCTTTCCTGCTGGGTCATAAGCTCACGCCTGAGCAGCGATGAAGTGGATGCCCGGCCCGCGTATGCGGGCTGCAGATAACGTGCCTGTATATGGAGGTTGCTATGAATACACACATGCATGGTTTGACCGGGAGAGAGGACATGCGTCAGGAGGGCAGCGCTGCCGTCCACACCGGAGGGCAGCCCTCTGAAAAGCGCCTGAAGCTCCTTGCAGAGGCGATAATCCTGCAGTCTGCCGAGGACCTCTGGAACCCGGCCTACCGGGATGAGAGCCTTGTTTTTTTCAGGGGCGAGGGGTTCAGGCTGAGCGCTGAAATGGCGGGGATAGGCTATATCAGGCAAGTAAACCTGCTCAGGGTGCTTTCCTCTGCCGCTGACAAACAAAGGGCTCCGGAATGCAACGGGCGTCTTGCTGCCGGGCACAGATGAAAACGAACAACCCTGGAGAACGGAGGGACGACCTTTGGATTTCAATTTCATCAAATCGAACGACATCGGCATCCTTACCCTTAACGGCGAGCTGGACTCCCGGCATGCCGATGATTTTAAATCAGCGCTGATGATCTGCCTGCACAATTCCGACCGTGTGTTCGTCAATTTTGAAGGCGTGTCGGAGCTTGATAATGCCTGCATCCGGATGTTTTGCATAGCGAGAAAGAACTCGGGCCTCCTGAAGAAACGTTTTATCTTTGATGCCGAACGTTTCAAGCAGAGAATCAAGCAACGGGGTGTGCTCTGCTCTTTCGGCTGCGATATGTTTCACGGCAAGACCTGCCTGCTGACACAGCCCTGAACGCGCGGAAGGTGAGGAGCAGGGAAAATATTTCCAGGGGGGACAGATAACGGGCAGGAAAAGATTGCCCGGCCATAACCCAACCCGCCGCCGAAGGACCGCCCGCAGCAATCGATTTCATCTTATCTGTCAGTGCCAAGCGCCTTTTGCAGGACCATGGTATAAAAGTTGCTGTTTCTGTATGCGTCATATCTCAATGGCAAAAGGAGGTGAAAAAAATGACAGTGCAAACGATCAGTAACAACTACCAGACTCAGAACACAATGAGGGCCGATTTCAAGAATTTTCGCACAGACTTGAATACCTTTCAGAGTGCATTGAATTCAGGGGACCAGGACCAGGTTACATTGTCGGAAAGCGCCTTGTCCCAGGCGATCACCCAACTCCAAAGTGACTTTTCAAGTGTCACGCAGGGACAGCCGGCCGGCAACGGCAATCAGGTCCGGACTGCCGGCAACGGCGGCAACATGCAGAGCTTTCAAAATGACCTGCAAACTCTTCAGAGTGCGTTGAATCCAGCCGCTCAGACCCAGGGCCCTTCTTCGCAAAGCTCGGTGGGGAATGCGCTGAACCAGGTCGAAGGCGACCTCGCCGGCATGAAGGGCCATGGCCACCATCACCATGCGGATGCCGACAACTCCGCAGGCAGCGCAACAGACGGTGAAACTGTTTTGTCCGGCTTTTTAGCGTGAAAACTGGCGGGAGCGTGTGGGAATCGAACCCACCCTGCCGGATTGTGGCCGGCAACACCGGATTTGAAGTCCGGGACGAACACCAGAGTCGTATACACTCCCATAAGAAGTCTCTTTAATTTAAATAAGATAACAAGCGCTTAGCAAGCTTTAAACCCCTAGTCGCTGCCTAAACTGATGCCTATTATGCTGCATGCTAAGTCCAGTAGGGACACCAGAACTTATGCACTCCCAGTTATTGATTCTACTATTTTTTTGGATGACATAGCAATCAAGGTTTTTTCTGTGTCATAATTACAAGCCAAAAAAGAATCGTTATAAAGCCGAGAAAATGAATGCACGCTCCGCTGCGATCAGGATACCCGCATGGTGCAGATATAATTCTCGATCTGAAACGCTTCATGTAAACTCTTTCTGCTGGAAGTTCTCCGATTCAAAGCATGTTCTCCCTATGCGACGTAAGTAGATAATTTTTTTGTAAGATATACCACTTCTCTGACCCACCAATTTCTGCTTATTTTGCCCCTGTATTTCCTTTTGAAAATGCTCACAGTGCCGTTCTGAACCAGGTTTTGTAGCGAATGAAACATTCGCCGCCTGTACTCCTAACTCAGAAACGGCTCTGAAGTCAAAGGAAAAATCGAGAGCCGGAATGGATCTGCAGCAATTCTCATTATGAAGAAAAAGAGTAGGAAGTGTAAGGAAAAGGGAAAGGAAGTGTAAAAGGAATTGACATAAACGCACCGGAGAACATCCCCCGGGGGAACAGAAACAAAGAGATAGGCACA
>JAJZPZ010000108.1 GCA_021847795.1 Nitrospirota bacterium | reverse complement strand
CCCGCCAAAAACAGTGATGGGTGATGCGTAATGAGTGATGAGTTGAAGTACAAAGACTCTTTCTTCTGACTCATCACTTCTCACGCATTACTCTTCACTGCCTCTCATCTCCGCTCCTACTTCTTCAGGTACTTCATCCGGACGTTCGCCTTTATCATCCACTCCCCTTCCGGTCTTTGGGGAAGGGCCTTCCTGATCTCTGCTGCAATGAAGTCGGCATCCTGAGATTGACTGCTCAGCTCTCCGGCTTTCTTGTCAAAGGCCGTCAGGTATTCCTTCATCTCTTCTACATCTTTTTTACCTGAAACCGGTCCGTGTCCGGGGATAATGATGTCCGCATCCATTTTCAGGATGAAGTCGAGCGCCTTTATCCAGCTTTCAATATTCCCCTCTGCCATGAATGGATGATAATTGGTGAACAGGGCGTCCCCGGCAAACAGGATTTTCTTGTCAGGCAGATAAACAAGGATACTGCCGTCCGTATGGGAGGGACCGGGGTAGATCAACTCTACCTTCTGATCACCCAGATCGATTTCCATCCTGTCATTGAAGGTAAGGACAGGATAGACAATCCTCGTGCCCTCCATGTCTTTTTCCGTGAGCCCGAAAGCCCCGGCATTTTTCAGCGCAGCCTCGCTGTTCTTTTCCATATTCTTTTTGCAGTTCTCCTGAGAGATGATGACTGCGCCCAGCCTTCTGAAGTCGGCATTACCGAACGTATGGTCAAGATGGGAATGGGTGTTTACCACATATTTGACCGGCTTATCGGTGATTGCCCGTATGTCTTTGATAAACCTTTTTGCCTCGTTCGAAGAAATCAGGGTATCAATGACCACGATGCCTTTTTTACCGATGATGATCCCTGCATTTGCCCCGAAGCTGTTCCGGGGGGAACCGCCTTTCACATCGACATAGGAGTAAACGTTATCCGCGATCTTTGTCAGCCCGCTCTGCACAGGTACTTTATGCTTCTGTTTCTGCGTAAGGGCAAAAGAGTTCGCTACTGCAAAAAACAGGACCAGGAAAACAACAAAAATGCTCCGCACAAAAACCTTTTTCATAATGCCTCCTTGTATTGAATTACACGCACATTGCATCCTTTATCGGGAAACTTCGACAAAACGATCCGGACGCCTCTTCAACTTCCCGTATGCATATCTTTCCTTTCTTATCCACTACCGTCTCCGTTCCGGCGCTCAAGCTTCATGAATTGTTTTGCCCCGCGCTGGAACTCAAAATCCGTATCCTTTATTTCCACTTCCATCCCTTCGGAAAATCGCTGATGAACAGGTTGAGTGCCTTATTCCTGTATGCTATTACCTCATCCTTATTTTTGTAATGCTTCCAGGTATAGAGGTATGATACCTTATCGAACTTATCGAATACATGCCCTATGTCCTGTCTGCCTTTCTCCGCAAGCGCATCGACGGTCCGGTCATACAAAATATCACACGCAACAGCATCGATGCCGGACCGGTACGCTTCAGCGGTAAAGGACGAGGCCCCGGCAGGACAATCCAGTACAGGACCATTTCCGGGAAGAGATGCATCCAGGCTGAATATCTTCATGTATTCATCGTATGTCCGTCCGATAAAAGCAATACGGTAGATATCAAGAAAGTTTTTCATCATCTGTCCTGGATTACATCATGCGTCAGATCAATGTTTGCCGCGCTTTTCACCGCGCTCCTTTGCCCTGCTATCACTAAAACAACACCAGCGAGGATGATCAACATTGCCGTAAGTCCCACCAGGGTAATGCGCTCTCCGGCGAACATCACACCCAGGAATACCGCGATGACCGGATTTACATAGGCATAACTGGTTGCCAGCGCCGGGCGCACCCTGGTTAAGAGATAAACATAGGAGCTGAACCCCACCAGGGACCCGAACACGACCAGGTAGAGAAGGGCCCCCGTTGAACGCCACTCCAGGGCCGCAGGCGCCTTCTCTCCCCCAAGGGCGCTCACAAGAAGGAGCAGAGCGCCTCCTGCTATCATTTCCGCTGCGCTTGCCATCAGGCCCGAAGGAAGCGGCAGATGCCGGCTCCAGGCAGATCCGAACGACCAGGACAGGGCGGCGGCCAACAAAGCCAGGAAACCCAGGGGATTCGCCCTGAGACTCGCATCCAGATTCAGTAACGCCACTCCTGCAAGCCCCAGCAAAAGACCTGTCCACTCGATTCGTCCGGGCCAGCGGCCCCATATGCCGGAGAAGAGCACCATCCAGATCGGCGTCGTTGCTATGACCAAAGCGGCAAGCCCTGACGGCACCCATTGTTCTGCAAATGCCACGCCCCCGTTTCCTCCCAGGAGCAGGAAGCCCCCGATCAGGGTAGCGCCCCTCCACTGGGCACGGGTAGGCGCCGGCTCTCCCTTGCTCCGCAGGAAGAGATAGAGCAAGCTCCCAGCAATGCTGTACCGCAATCCAGCCATCATAAAGGGCGGGAAACCCTCAATTGCCATACGAATGGCAAGATAGGTCGACCCCCATATAAAGTAAACAGCGAGCAAGGCAAGGACTATCGGTGTTTTTATGGGACTCCTCTTATTCATACTCTCAGGTATCCAACCTCATAGGGCACTTTCTTTGCGGCAGCCATGCTGCCCGAACCCAACAAAAAAGGCCACGGTGTCTGTTCCGTGGCCTTTGGGTTTTTCCGGTTATCTGCTACAAGCTAATAGAAACCCTCCTCAGCCACGGCACTGACATGCCACGCTGTATTAAGGAATCTCTTCGCTATAATCGGATTTGCGTAAAACATGTTTTGACTATACGACAGATTAACTTTTCTGTCAAGAAATTTTTACTTTTTTAAGTTTTGTCCTTCCCGGGAAGCTCCCTGTTCAGAATCAGGTCCACCATGGTCATCTTCGGCTGGTTGAACAGAATTTTCACCCGCTCCCGGTATTCATCGGGATGGATATGCTCCCGGTGAGTCCCCATAACAATTTTGATATCCGGGAAGGCCTTTTCCACCTCGGCCCTGTATTTCTCCTTAAAGGGGCACAGGGCCTTCATGCAATAGGTGAAGTGGATTGCCTGCAGCCTGAATTCCGTGAGGGCCCGGATCCGCTGGAGCAGCTTGTCGGCGCCGGTAAGTGTCGGGCACCCGGGGCAATTGATTATACCTACCAGGTCCAATGGCTCCTCTGCGGGATACTCGGCAAATGCGCCCTTTCTTTTCCTCAGGTCCGACAGACAGCTTGCAGACGAACATCCCAGGTCCTGTGTCGCATTGGAGCAGGTGAGTATCCCGATTCTCGCCATGATTACCTCGCTTCATCTCCTGATGAGAGTTTTTGCCTGTGAGCGCGCCCGGCCGGCAATGATGTAAAACAGAAGCAGGCCGGACAGGTCGAAAAGCGCAATTCATCATTTTAAAAAAAACGGGGGGCCCATGTATAGAGGAGATTTCGGCCGGGATGCGGTTTTTTGATATGTCACCCTCTTTTCTCCCTGCCACCGGCGCCGCTACAACGAGCGTTTATTCCTGGTCCAGGATATACCTATCGCGTCTCCTGCCTGAGCCTTTTCCGCATACTCCAGCGCAGTTTCGCTTTTTCATACAATGCATCCAGTTTCTTCTGCTGCTCAGGGGAAAGCTTTGCCTTCATATCTGTAATTCCGGCGCTGACGATCGCTTCCAGCTGCGGGCGGTATTGGGCGCGGAGCTGCATCAGTTTGTATTGCGTTCCCTCCACGATTTGTTCAACATCGGCCTGCTGGTCCGTTGTAAGGCCCAACTCGGCAGTGAGCTTCTTCATGACCATTTCTTTTACCGCCCCGGGCCCCCTGTGAAGGATCCCGCCTACCCTTTGCCTCATGTAAAAGCCGGTCCCGGCAGAGCCTACGATAAGCCCCGAGATGAATACGATTGCGATGATCAGCCAAATTTTCCATTTTTTCATACTTCACTCCTCCAGTTACGGGAACAAAGGCTGAACAAAGGTTAAACCCAAGGGGTCTTCAAGCAGTAACCGTGCCGCCTCATATTCAGGACCGAGATTATTAATCAGGGAAAAAGCCAGAATAATGAGCGCGCTCATACACACAGCTGCGGCAACTCTCCATATGGCCGGGACATCCCATGGATTGCCCTGAAAGGACGGAGCGGTGAGGCTATATACATGGGACATAACCTGTTTTTCCCATTCCGGCCTCACCGGCTTACTGAGCGCTTTACGGTAAGCAGCCTTCAGTGCTTTTTCGATCGCCTTTACGCTTTCATCATCTGGTTTCATCAACGCCCCCCTTTCTCTCTCCCAATGCGGAGATTATCTTGCGGAGCTTGTTCCGTGAACGGTGCGCCCTCACCTTGACATTGATGGCGCTCCAGCCCAGCAAACCGGCGGTCTCCTTCACCGAAAGCTCCTCCAAATATAATAAGTTTATTACCATTCTCTCTTCAGCAGTCAGCTGGCTGAGCGCCCACTGCAGCACTTCCCTTGATTCCTTGAGCACTTCCTCCTGCTCAAAATGCTCCTGAGACTGCGCAGACACCACACTTTCAACCCATTTGCCGTGCTCATCCGTCAGGGAAGCCATGGAGATTTCCCTTGATTTGTACTGTTCCCTCCAGAAGTCGTAGCAATACCTCACGGATATCTTCGATATCCAGTGCTTCAAAGGCGATTCCGCCCTGTAAGACGGCAACGCCTTATAAATCCGGATAAATGCCTCATGGGCCCCGTCCTCGACCATTTCAGGAGGCAGGTGCTTTGCCACGATACTGAACACATAGGCCTCGTAACGTTTTAACAGGATCTCGAAATCATCCGTATTCCCGCGTAAAATGCTTTCGATCACCTCATTGTCATGCTGCTCTATCAATGTTTCGCGTACTCCCGGACCCCACGAAAAAAGGGGAATTGCGCCTTCCATCTTCAATTTATAATGCCCTCTGCGAAAATATCAACCGGTCAGTTGAGGGCCTGCCCCGGTTGATCCCCGCTTCTTTCACTCAGCTATGCTTTTCGATCCAGGAATCCATGGGAGATTTCTTACCGGAATTAAACCTCTCCCGGGCTTTGCTGAACATCTTTGCCCGAAGCTCCTGAAGCCTGGTCTTCTGTTCCGGGGTAAGGACAGCGTTAACTTCGCTCGCAATTTTGGCCCGAACTACCGTCATCTCCTCCTGGGCTGCGGCGACATTGCGGAAGGCCTCCCGGACAGCGCTTTCGTTGTACCCGTCGCTGTAAATGGCTTTCGACAGCTTTTCCCGCGCCGCCAGCAGAGAGGTAAGATTGCCCTTCTGCGTATCCCGGTACTTTTTAAAGACAGCGGCAACCTCTTTCTTTTGCTCCTCTGACAACCTGAGCGCATGGAGGGCCTTGAGCATTGAGGGCCTCTCTTTCATATGCCTCTTCTCCGCCATGCCGGTATTGCCTGAAGCGGCCGCCGGAGGGGCCCCCGCCATACTGATCGCAAAGGCCATAACCAAAAGTCCCAGTGAAATCCTTTTGAACCTGTTCATCATCATCTCTTCTCCTCGCTTGTCTTGAAAAATCCTTTGTTATCTTGTCCAGGGCAAAGCCCTTTACCCGGGTGGAGCTTGTTCCACCTCTTATTGAGTAAAGTCGCTCACTGCAACAGGAAGGTTACACATAGGCCGAAATACCGTTCGGTCAGCGGGCTTGCCCGACCCGTGTTTAATGTACAGTTTTACGGGATACCTTTCAGGTATGGGTTTTCAACGAGGAATCGATTTGGGAACTGCGCAGTCCGGTTTCCCGTTGCTGCAGCAAGGCAGCGCACCCGGGGGACTGCCCTCCCCATGTCCTTCTTTGCAGAGGTGAAGGCTTGCCGCACGGGACCTGCTTATTTGCCGTGAGCCGGAGTTCCCCCTATTTGCCGCAGCACTTTTTGAATTTTCTGCCGCTTCCGCAGAGGCAGGGGTCGTTGCGGCCCACCTTGGGAGTTGCGCGGACAACCTGCTGGGGGGCAACAGTCTCGCCTCCCACAAGGAACCACGTGCCCTCTTCCTTTTTGAAGCTCGACACCTCATGGTGCCTCTGCTTTGCGCCTTCCTGGGTAAAGGAGGCGATGAATTCGACTTTGCCTTCGGTATCGCCCGCGCCCCCGGCCTCTGTGCTGACTATCTCAAGTCCGTGCCAGTCTGATTTCTCGGCCCAGGCACGGGTGCTTTTCTCGTTGAAGTCGCTCCTGTGCCCGGGGTGAAGCGTATCGTACAGGTATTGTATCTCCCTTTTCACATAGGCAGCATAGCGGGAGCGCATAAGCTGCTCTGCGGTCCCCGCAGGGGCTGTTCCCTTGATCACCGGCTCGCAGCATTCCGCATAAGAGCGGCCTGATCCGCACGGGCATGTAGTATCCATAACTGGCTCCTTGTCCATCATAATCGAATTATAGAATTATACATCAGGTCCGGCGCATATTTCATGTGAGCAACGGGCTTCTTGAATAAATGAAAACAAACCAAACCCGTCCCACCGGCGCTTACTGAAAGGCACACATATGATATACTTATCCGAATTGAAGCTTTCAACGGGCAATCGGTTCGGGCCTGAGCAATTTCACTTCAATGCGCACTGATTCTCCGGAGGTAATAAATATGGCAAGACCATTGAGGATAGAATACGAGGGCGCCGTGTATCATGTTACTTCACGGGGCAACGCCAAGAAAAGGATTTTCCGTGACGATGAAGACAGGAGGGCCTTTCTCAAGATATTGGGAAGTGTGGTGAACAGATTCAATTGGCTTTGCCACGCCTACAACCTGATGGACAACCACTACCACCTGCTGATTGAAACTCCGGACGGCAATTTGTCAAAAGGCATGAGACAAGTGAACGGAGTATATACACAAACTTTTAATCGGCGGCACGGAAAAGGCGGACACATATTCCAGGGGAGATACAAGGCCGTTGTTGTAGAGAAGGAGAGTCATCTGTGTGAGCTATGCCGGTACGTTGTGTTGAATCCGGTGAGGGCAAAAATGGTAGACGGTCCGGCACAGTGGGATTGGAGCAGTTATGCTGCAACGATGGGTAAAAAGGAAGTTCCCGGTTTTCTCACCGTGGATTGGATTCTGAGCCGATTCAGTCAAGAGAGAAGAGAAGCTCAGCGGAAATACGCAGAATTCGTACGGGCAGGAATAAAAGAGCCCTCACCCTGGGCTGTGCTTAAGGGACAGATATTTCTTGGGGGAGAAGATTTCCCTGGAAAGATGGAGACCTTGCTGTCGAAGAGATCCGGTATCAAGGAAATACCGAGAGCGCAACGGTTAGCACACAGGCCCGGACTCGTTAAAATATTAAGTTCAAAAACAGCAATGGGAACAAAAGAAAGGAACAGAAGAGTTTACGATGCCCATGTGAAATATGCTTATACGCTGAAAGAGATTGCCGACTTCCTCGGAATCCACTATACTACCGTCAGTAAGGCGGTAAAGGAAGCGGAAGGCAAAGACTGATATTTCAAGACCTGACCCCTTTTCGATTCCCGGCGAAATCTTCGGCCTTGATCAAGGTAAGGCAGCATACCTTACCGTCCTTCTCCCAGCTTACCACTGCCAGTTTGTCGCCCGGCCTGATACCGGCCTTGTCCCTGAGGTCCTTGGGCAGCACCATCTGCCCCCGCTCGTCTACGCCGACCAGCGACTCCATCCTGCAGCCGCCCATGCCCCCGCCATCCGGCCCGCAGCAGGAATTATTCTTTCTCTTTACGCCCATCGCCTTCCTCCTCCATGTAAAACCGACATTTTCCGCTTATTCAGATATCTCCGATTATACTGATCATACCGGTTTTGTCAAGATTATTTTCACAGATTATTTTCACAAAGGCGGCAATTCCCGGGGAAGAGACAAGATTGTCGCACCCGGTCGCATACCGGAACAACAGCGTCAGCTTATATTAATACAGTTTTGTCTCATGTGTTACATAATTGTTTTCCTGGGATCAACAGCGCCTTATCCGTTCCGCCCGAATAACAACGGGTTACAGGCCGGCACGGCCATTGCTTAATACAATGCAATCTACAAATAAAGACAGGAGGGTTCTATGAGACAGATAGCAGTGTACGGCAAAGGTGGTATCGGCAAATCAACGACAACGCAGAATACAGTAGCAGGCCTTTCACAGGCCGGATACAAGTGCATGATAGTGGGCTGTGATCCGAAGGCGGACGCGACAAGACTTATACTCCACGCAAAGGCACAGACAACGGTGATGGACCTCGCAAGGGAGCGCGGCACAGTAGAAGACCTTGAAGTTAATGAAGTGCTTTTGACCGGCTTTAACGGCATCAGGTGTGCTGAGTCAGGAGGGCCTGAACCGGGGGTCGGATGCGCCGGACGCGGGGTTATAACCGCCATAAACTTCCTTGAAGAAAACGGGGCCTATGATGCGGACACCGACTTTGTCTTTTACGATGTGCTCGGCGATGTTGTCTGCGGAGGCTTTGCCATGCCGATGAGAGAGGGCAAGGCAAAGGAGATTTACATAGTCACCTCGGGTGAGATGATGGCCATGTATGCCGCAAATAATATCTCGAGAGGCATCCTCAAATATGCGCAAAGCGGCGGGGTCAGGCTAGGCGGCCTTATCTGTAACAGCAGGAAAACTGATAAGGAATACGAACTGATTTCAGAGCTTGCGAAAAAACTCAATACAAAGATGATCCATTTTGTGCCGAGGGACAACCAGGTGCAAAGGGCAGAACTGAGGAGGATGACGGTCATCGAATACTCCCCGGAACACCCCCAGGCCGATGAATACAGGGAACTCGCAAAAAAGATTGCGGACAACAGGGACCTGGTTATCCCCACCCCCATTTCCATGGATGAGCTGGAGCAGCTGCTTATGGATTTCGGGATAATGGAGAGCGAAGCAGCAGCATAAACGAGACAAGCACTAAACCCTAAGCACGAAATCCTAAACATAGGGAGACACGGCAAAGTGTTTGGAGCATTTGAATTTCGAGTTTTGAGTTTGTTTAGGATTTAGGGTTTGGAATTTAGGATTTGTCGTTTATTCAGGATTTGATAAACATAAGGAGGTTGTATGAGCACTGCCGTTAAAGACACACAGAAGATGATAGAGGAAGTCCTTGAAGCTTATCCCGACAAATCGAAAAAAGACAGGACAAAACATCTCGCAGCAAACGACCCGACCGGGCAATGCAGCGCCTGCCAGGTCAAGTCAAATGTTAAATCTAGGCCCGGGGTCATGACAGTTAGAGGCTGCGCCTATGCAGGCGCAAAGGGCGTTGTATGGGGCCCTGTAAAAGACCAGATTACCGTCAGCCACGGTCCCGTCGGGTGCGGCCAGTACAGTTGGTGGGCAAGGAGGAACTATTACAACGGACAGACCGGGGTGGACACCTTCGGCACTATGCATATCACTACCGACTTCCAGGAAAAAGACATTGTCTACGGCGGAGACAAGGGGCTGGATGCCGCCCTGCATGAACTGAAAGAGCTGTTCCCGCTTGCAAAAGGCATCGGCATTCTCTCCGAGTGCCCTGTAGGCCTGATAGGTGATGACATTGAAGCCGTATCAAAAAGGGTGGCAAAGGAATTCGGCATCCCCATTGTGCCTGTCAGGTGCGAAGGGTTCAGGGGGGTCAGCCAATCCCTGGGTCACCACATAGCGAATGACACGATCAGGGATTATGTCCTGGGGAAAGGCAGGCTTGAAAAAACCACGGCGTATGATGTCGCGCTCATAGGAGATTACAATATCGGCGGAGACGCCTGGGCCTCCCGGAAGATGCTCGAAGAAATGGGGCTGCGGGTCATCGCACAGTGGACCGGGGACGCGTCTGTCAACGAACTCGGCATTGCCACAAAGGCAAAGTTGAACCTTATCCATTGTTATCGCTCCATGAACTACATCTGCAGGCACATGGAAGAGGAGTACGGCATCCCCTGGGTCGAATTCAATTTCTTCGGGCCCACCAAGATATACCGGAGCCTGAGGAAGATAGCCTCTTATTTCGACGACACCATCAAAGAAAATGCAGAAAAGATGATAGAGAAATACAAACCCGTAATGGATAAGGTTATCGAGCGATACAAGGCAAGGCTTGAGGGTAAAAAAGTAATGCTTTATGTCGGAGGACTAAGGCCGCGGCACACCATCGGGGCATATGAGGACCTCGGCATGGAAGTGGTTGCCTCGGGATATGAGTTCGGCCACAACGACGATTACAAAAGGACATACCCGGAGATGAAGGAAGGCGCAGTAATAATGGACGACGCCACGCTGTATGAACTGGAGGAGTTCACAAGGAGAATTAAACCCGATATGGTGGGTTCCGGGATAAAAGAAAAGTATTCCTACCATAAGATGGGAGTGCCTTTCAGGCAGATGCATTCATGGGATTATTCCGGTCCCTACCACGGCTTTGACGGGTTCCCGGTCTTTGCGCGTGATATGGACATGACGGTCAACAGCCCTACATGGAATTTGATACGGAGGGAAAAATGAAACCGATGAAGATAAAAGACCACAACGAGCTTTTCCAGGAAAAAGAGTACCTCGAGCAGTTCGAAAAGAAAAGGGAATTCGAAAACCCCTGGCCTGCTGAAAAAGTCAGGGAGATAGCTGAATGGACAAAAACCGAGGAATACAGGGAGTTGAACTTCAGGAGAAAGAACATCAAGATCAATCCTGCAAAGGCCTGCCAACCGCTTGGGGCGATATTCTGCTCCTCGGGCTTTGAAGGCACAATGCCCTTTATTCAGGGCGCGCAGGGCTGTGTGGCCTATTTCAGGAGCCATCTGAACAGGCATTTCAAGGAGCCCTTTGCCTCTATCTCGACTTCAATGACTGAAGATGCAGCGGTCTTCGGGGGGCTGAACAACATGCTTGAAGGCCTTGAAAATGCATATGCGCTCTATAATCCCAAAATGCTCGCAGTATGCACGACCTGCATGGCCGAGGTAATCGGGGACGACCTGAATGCTTATATAAGGACAGCGCGTGAAAAAAACCTGATACCAAAGGACCTCCCTGTGCCTTTTGCACACACTCCCAGTTTTGTGGGTTCGTACCTGAACGGCTATGACAGCATGATGAAAGGGGTGCTCTCCTCGATCACAGCAGGGAAAAAGGTGAG
>JAJZPZ010000107.1 GCA_021847795.1 Nitrospirota bacterium | reverse complement strand
AATAATGAGGTTCATCGAGCAGGACGATGTCCGCCTGCGCGAGGGAGAGGATGTGGACCTCCTGGTCTACCAGTTCAGCGACCTGGGCGCAAAGGTCATCATCAACAATACCTACCTGGGCATGCTTTACAAGAACGAGGTTTACCAGGAACTCCATATCGGGGAGAAGCTCAAAGGGTTTGTAAAAAAGATCCGGGAAGACAAGAAGATCGATGTGGTGCTGAGGAAAGGCGGGACGGAAGACATCGAGGAAATGAAAAAAGTAGTGCTGAAAAGGCTGAAGGCGAGCAAGGGGGGCTTTCTGCCCCTGGGTGACGACAGCCCGCCCGAGGTGATACGGGGCGAGATGCACATGAGCAAAAAGACCTTTAAAAAGGTGATCGGCATGCTCTATAAAGAGGGGTTCCTCGATATAAAGCATGACGGCATAAAGCTCAAGAGAGTTGACAAGGCGAAGATCCTACACAAATTCAAGTTTTAGGGGTATGCTGTGATTCCGACCGCAGGCATAATAATCATCGGGGATGAGATCCTGTCAGGCATGGTCCAGGATTCCAACTCCTTTTTCATGCTGCGGGAATTGAGACAGATAGGGATAAGTGTCCGCCGCATATCAGTTGTCGCCGATGATGTTTATGATATTGCAAAGGAAGTCCGTGAGTTCTCCGCAGCATATGATTATATCTTCACTTCCGGGGGGATCGGCCCGACCCATGACGATGTAACGATAGAAGGCATTGCAAGGGCCTTCGGGGTGGGTTCCGCCATAGACGGGCGTTTACGGGCCTTCCTTGAGAAGCACTTCGGGAAGGAACTTACCCCTGCACAGCTGAGGATGGCAGAGACGCCGGAAGGGGCTGATGTCATAGAAGATAAACGCATAGGCCTTCCCCTTATCTGCTTCCGGAATATTTACATCCTCCCCGGCATTCCCGAATACCTGAGGGAAAAGTTCTCCGTAATCACGACACTGTTGTTCAACAAGAAGCCCCCTTTGCTCAAAAAAGTGTACATAGCGGAATATGAAACGCAGATTGCACCGGTCCTGAATGCCCTTGTCCGGAGCAGCAAACGGGTCAAGGTGGGGTCTTATCCTGCCGTGGGCGGAAAAGACTACCAGGTCATGGTAACCCTGGAATCCTACGAGGAAGAGGACCTGCACTCCGCGCTCCGGAGCATCCTGAGCGGGATCCCAGCGCAAAAGATCGTGAGGGTCGAAGGCTGAGCTTACATGCTGCGCTTTTTATTTCCGTGAAACCATTAAAAGCTACAAAATTGTGAACGGATTTTGATAAGATAGTGCCATGCAGGACAGGAAAAAGATACCGGCGGATAAGGATTCCGCGGACATACAGGGCAAAGTCCATAAGATGAAAGGCTCTCTGAGTGTGCTGAAGGGTTTTTTTTCCGAAATAGAAAAGGAGCAGGACCCCCGGGAAATACTGTTCCTTGCAAGACAGCTCTCTGCTCCATGCCGGAAGGCGATTGCCTCGATGGAAAGTCTGCTCGACACCCTTTCCTCACGGGACAAGGGAAAGGATGCTTAATCTCCTGATCATCGAAGATGATGAGAACCTCCTCGAACTCTTATGCATCCTGTTTGCAAAAAAAGGATATAACGTTGCGGGCAAAAGGACGTATGTCGAAGCAAAAGAGTACCTGCACGGCGGACACGCAGCGAGCACAAACATTGTCCTGGCCGATTTCCTCCTGAAGGGGACCACAACAGAGGGCCTCCTCGAACTCGCAAAAGAGAAAGCCCCCGGCACCCGCATCATCATCATGTCTGCCGATACCGCTGCCATGAGGAAGAACATGGGAACGCTCTTCTCCCGCAAAATGATAGACGCCGTAATCGCAAAACCCTGCGACTTCGATGTCCTGCTGAACCTGGTGCAGGAACTCTCTTCATTCTGATTATCCTCATGGACGCATATCCGGTGAGAATCCGGCTATTATTGATAATTACGGGAGAAGCGTGTAAATTACCATAGGAAAAGATAACTTATCGTGAAAAGATTAGAAAGTTGGAACTACTATGGACCAGGCCACTCACAATAAAATAGTCTCCTTTATCTGGGGCATCGCAGATGATGTCCTGCGCGACCTTTTCAAGCGCGGTAAATATCCTGACGTTATCCTGCCTATGTGCGTACTTCGCCGCCTCGACGCTGAACTGGAGCCGACGAAGAAGGCTGTCCTCGATACAAAGGATATGCTCGATAAAGCAGGCATTACCGAACAGCGCGCTGCTTTGTGCCAGGCCGCAGGGCAGGCTTTTTATAACACCTCCAAATTTACCCTTCGAGATCTGAAATCCCGCGGTAGCCGGCAGCAATTGAGGCAGGACTTCGAGGCGTATCTCGATGGTTTTTCGCGCAATGTGCAGGAAATCCTCGACAATTTTAAATTCCGGAACCAGATTTCCACCCTCTCAAAGGCCGACGCCCTCGGGACCCTTATCGAGAAGTTCCTTGACCCTGAGATCAATCTGAGCCCCAATCCTGTCCTGAATAATGACGGCTCGGTAAAGCACCCGGCAATGGATAATCACGCAATGGGCACTGTCTTTGAAGAACTTGTCCGCAAGTTCAATGAAGATAATAACGAAGAGGCGGGCGAACACTGGACCCCGCGCGATGCAGTCAAGCTGATGGCAAACCTTATCTTTCTTCCCATTGCAAATAAGATACGGTCCGGGTCTTACCTGCTCTACGACGGCGCATGCGGCACCGGGGGGATGCTCACCGTTGCGGAAGAAACCCTTCTCCAGCTTGCGGCAGGGCGCGGCAAACAAGTCATCACGCACCTGTACGGCCAGGAGATCAACCCCGAGACCTTCGCCATCTGCAAGGCTGACATGCTCCTGAAGGGAGAGGGCGAAAGTGCAGATCATATTGTAGGCGGCGCGGAGCATTCCACCCTCTCGCACGATGCCTTTCCGGCACAGGAGTTTGATTTCATGCTCTCAAATCCTCCCTACGGAAAGAGCTGGAAAAAAGATCTGGAAGCCATGGGCGGCAAGGACGGTATGCGCGATCCGCGATTCAGGATCTCCCACGGGGATGACTCGGACTATTCGCTTGTGACACGTTCGAGCGACGGCCAGATGCTTTTCCTCGCAAACATGGCGGCCAAGATGAACCATAGAACGCCGCTCGGCAGTCGTATTGCCGAGGTGCATAACGGCTCGTCCCTTTTCACCGGTGATGCCGGGCAGGGCGAGAGCAACATCCGTCGCTGGATCATAGAAAACGACTGGCTGGAGGCTATCGTTGCGCTCCCCCTCAACCTCTTTTATAACACCGGGATTGCGACATATATATGGGTGCTCACCAATCGTAAACCCAAACATCGCAAGGGCAAGGTCCAGCTCATAGATGCCACGCAATGGTTTAAACCGCTGCGCAAAAATCTCGGCAAGAAGAACTGCGAACTCTCGGAAGAGGATATCCGGCATATCTGCGATAGTTATCTTGCTTTTAAAGAAACTGAACAGTCGAAGATATTCCCCAATGAACACTTCGGCTATTGGAAGGTCACTGTCGAGCGGCCGCTTCGCCTGCACAGCCAATTTACGTTAAAGGCCATTGAATCATTGCGCTTTGCCTCTGGCGATGAAGATATCCGCTCTCAACTATACGATGAATTGGGAGAGGCGTTATCCGAGGACTTCCCTCCTGTTGAGAAAGACCTTGAGAAAAGGCTGGCCGAGTGGGGCGCAGATGTTGAAGGGGAAGATTCCGAAGAGGGTACAACTGCGCAGAAAGGCCTGCCGGAGAAGAAAAAGAAAAAGCTCCTCGACCCCAGGACATGGGAGCGGGATGCCCGGCTCGTTGAGATCGCCACGGCTCTGAGGCATGAGATGGGCAGCGGACTTTTTGAAGATCACAACCTGTTCCGGGATGCAGTTGATGCCGTGCTCACAAAATTGGACCGCAAGGTCTCTGCTGCGGATCTGAAGATCATCCTTCGCGCCGTGAGTTGGCGGGAAGAAAATGCGCCGCCGGTAATTTCAAAGGTCCATAAGCCGGGCAATGTCAAAGCTGACGCATTGCACGGATTGTATGAAGTGAAAATTGGAGGAAAGAAAGCTGTTGTTGAGTACGAGCCTGACACCGACCTGCGCGACACCGAGCAGATCCCTTTATTGGAACCGGGCGGCATCGAGGCCTTCATACAACGCGAGGTTTTGCCCTACACGCCGGATGCGTGGATCAGGGAGGATGCCACCAGGATCGGCTACGAAATCTCATTCACCCGCCATTTCTTCAAACCGCAGCCGCTGCGCACCCTTGAGGAAATCCGCGCTGATATCCTTGCGATTGAGAAGGAAACTGAAGGCCTGCTCGATGAACTGCTCAAGGGCAAGGCGAAGTGATAGCTGACCTCAAGCCGTATCCGGAATATAGGGACTCGGGTTCGCGTTGGCTTGGTGCTGTTCCAGCACACTGGGGCGTGCGTAGCCTTCGCACACTTATTGCGGCGCGTAGTGAGCGTAAACAACCACATCTGCCGCTTCTATCGGTTGCTCGCGAGAAAGGCGTGTTTGTTCGGTCACTTACAGGTGATGACAACAATCACAACTTCATTCCAGATGATCTTAGCAATTACAAGGTTGCCCGTGCAGGAAATCTCGTTATTAACAAGATGAAAGCTTGGCAGGGTTCAATGGGAATCGCACCATGTGACGGTATTGTAAGTCCAGCATACTTTGTCTTCGACTTTCAAATCACGATCCGTGCCTTTGGGCAAATATTGTTTCGTAGCAAGCCCTATGTGTCCCACTTCGGGCAGGTATCGGATGGGGTGCGCATTGGGCAATGGGATCTTTCGATTGCAGGGATGAAGCAAATCCCTGTTCTTGTGCCCAACGACTGTGAACAGAATGCCATTGTGCGCTTTTTAGACTATGCTACGCGCCGAATTGATCGGACGATCCGGGCAAATCGGAAGGTGATTGCGCTCTTGAATGAGCAGAAGCAGGCAATCATCCACAACGCCGTCACCCGTGGCCTCGATCCCAACGCCCCCCTCAAACCCTCCGGTATCTCGTGGCTTGGGGATATTCCGGAGCATTGGGAACTCCGTCGTGCGAAACAGTTGTGCTCATCCATAATTGATTGCAAGAATCGTACACCCAACATGGTTGTAGGAGGTGATTACATCGTTGTAAGGACGACCAATATTCGTAATGGACGCTTCAATCTTCCCGGCTCCTATCCCACTGACCGGCGAAACTATGAGGTATGGACACAGCGGGGAGCCCCAAGAGTTGGAGACGTCTTCTTTACCCGAGAGGCACCAGTTGGAGAAGCATGCCTTGTTCCAGATATGAAGAATCTGTGTATGGGGCAACGTATGATGTATTTCCGTCCTAACCCTAAAGTGCTCGATTCTCAATTTCTTCTTCATAGTATTTACGGTCCCGTTGTTAGAACCTATATTGAACATGTAAGTAACGGCAGTACAGTTGGGCACCTTCGTCTTGGTCAGGTATCAGCATTGCCTCTTCTTTGGTGTCCCTTGGATGAGCAAAAAAAGATTGTTTTGTATATTTACAAAGCCTCTGCGCCGCTAAACAAAATTATCATTCGCACCGAGCGCGAAATCGCCCTCCTCCGCGAATACCGCACCCGCCTGATTGCCGACGTGGTGACAGGCAAGCTCGACGTACGCGAGGCGGCAAGGAATCTGCCGGATGAGGCTGAGGAAGAGACTTGCAATACTCCCTTGTTGCAGGATGGCCTGGATGATTCTCTTGATGAAGAAGACGACAATACAATAGTTAAGTTCCCAAAAAGGGAAATTTAACTTGACTAATATGTTGGGAACTTGTTAAATTATGCATATAATCTCGAGAAAGACACTCAAGGATTATTGGCAAAGAGAACCTGAAGCCGAAGGGGAGCTGAAAGCATGGTATGCGGAAGCAAACAATGCCGATTGGAAGAGCCCGGCGGAACTGAAGGCAAAATACAGGAATGCCAGCATCCTGAAGGCTGGACGGGTAGTTTTCAACATCTGCGGCAACAAGTATCGGTTGGTAGTCCGAATCAATTACAAAGCTTCCCTCGTATATATCAGGTTCATCGGTACGCACAAAGAATACGACAAAATAGACGCGGAGAGCATATAAATGAAACCTAAAATCATAAAGACAAAGGCTGACTATAAGGCTGCATTGGCCCGTATAGAAGAACTCTTCGATGCCGCCCCGGGCACACCTGAAGGCGATGAATTGGAGCTATTGGCGACCCTGGTAGACCTTTATGAGACAAAAACATTTCCCATTGACTTGCCCGACCCTGTAACAGCCATCCGCTTTCGCATGGAACAGCAGGGGCTGAAACCAAAGGACCTTGTCCCTTTTATCGGGAGCGCAAGCAAGGTGTCCGAAGTCCTGTCCGGTAGGAGGAGCCTGAGCCTCAGCATGATCCGCACCCTGGCGACTGACTTCGGCATCCCCGCCGAAGTCTTGCTGCAAAAGCCGGGGGCAAAGCTTGACCTTAATTCCCCTGCGCTTCAGGGACATCGTTTCCCCATCTCAGAGATGCTAAAACGCGGCTGGTTTGCCGGATTCCACGGGACCTTGGCAGAGGCTCGCGAGCAGTTGGAGGACTTATTAGCGGCTTTTGCCGCGCCGCTTGGGATTGATGCCTTAAAGCCTGCATTGAACAGACAACATGTCCGCTCAGGCAGCAGAATGGACCCATATGCACTGGCCGCCTGGCGCATAAGAGTGTCAAATGTCGCAATGCGGGAATCTTTGCCGCCCTACCGCAAAGGTGCGATTACGCATGATTTCCTTCGTGAGTTGGTCCGGCTGAGCTACCTTGATGCCGGGCCAAAACTTGCAAAAGAATTCCTTAATAAAACCGGCATACATTTCATAGTAGAACAACATCTCCCAAAAACATTCCTGGACGGGGCCGCTCTCAAGTTGCCTGATGGTTCCCCCGTAGTTGCGCTTACTCTGCGCCATGATCGCCTGGACAACTTCTGGTTCACGCTTTGTCATGAACTCGCCCACATAACATTGCATTTGGATAAGGACGATATAGATACGTTTTATGATGATCTTGCTGACGGAGGCGATGATAAATACGAGAAAGAGGCAGACAAGCTTGCCTCTGAAGCATTGCTCCCGCAAGAGCGGTGGACTAAGGCCGGACTCTCCCGCCATTATTCAGCCGGAGCAGTGCGGGCCTTTGCTGAGGCATTGAGAATCAGTCCGGCAATTCCGGCAGGGCGGATTCGCTTCGAAAAAAAGAACTACACAATACTGAAAGAACTTGTCGGCGCTAAGAAGGTTCGCTCCATGTTCGCCAAATAGATATTTAGTTGACGGGTAGTTGATTGGAAATGCCCCGGCTTGGCGATCTGCTAGGCAAGCCTTTGATTGCACTTGCTGTTTTTAGTTGACGGGTAGTTGACGAATGGAGGGTAATCTCATGCCGTCTGATACATCCGAAAAGGGCCTTGAGGATCTGATTGTCGCTTCGATGGTGGGCAGCAAAGCCGTTTCGGCTTCCGGAAAAGATCTGGGGGCTGAGGATGCATCAACATACGGCGGGACCGGCTGGCTGTTGGGTGACGCCAGCGATTATGACCGTGAATACGCTCTTGACCTTTCCCAACTGCAAGCCTTTCTCGATGTAACCCAGCCGAAGATTGCCGGAGCGCTTGAACTGGACAACGACACTCCGGTGCGCCGGAAGTTTTTAGCCCGCCTGATGTCGGAGATCAACAGACACGGGGTCATTCATATCCTGCGCCACGGCTTGAAACACGAGAAACATACTCTCGATCTTTTTTACAGCACTCCTTCACCCGGAAACGACAAGGCAGCGTTGCTGTTCGCTGCAAACCGGTTCAGCATTACCCGCCAGCTTCGTTACAGCCGTGATGAAACGCGGTGCGCGCTTGATCTCTGCTTATTTATCAATGGCCTGCCAATCGCAACTTTTGAGTTGAAAAACAGCCTGACCAAGCAGACAGTTGATGATGCTATTGAACAATACCGGCGCGACCGCGATCCCCGCGAACTGTTATTTCAATTCGGCCGGTGCATAGTGCATTTTGCCGTGGACGATCATGAGGTGAGGATGTGTACGCATCTCAAGGGCAAAGGGTCATGGTTCCTGCCGCTCAATCAGGGCTGGAATGACGGCGCAGGAAACCCGCCTAACCCGGATGGGCTGAAGACGGACTATCTCTGGAAGCGTATTCTCACGCCCAAAGGAATTACGGACATCATCGAAAATTATGCGCAGGTGGTGGAAGAAAAAAACCTAAAGACCGGCAAGAAGAAGCTTACACAGATATTTCCGCGCTACCACCAGCTCGATGTTGTGCGCAAGCTATTGGCTGATGTTGCAGAGCACGGGGTCGGTAAACGATATCTCATCCAGCACTCAGCCGGGAGCGGAAAGTCCAACTCCATAGCATGGCTGGCGCATCAACTCATCGGTGTGAGAAAAGGCGGCAATGATGTCTTTGATTCGATTATCGTGGTGACGGACCGGCGCATACTCGACAAGCAGATACGCGACACTATCAAACAATTCGCGCAGGTAGGCGCTACCGTAGGCCATGCCGAGCACTCAGGCGCTCTTCGGAAATTCATCGAGAGCGGAAAGAAAATCATTATCAGCACTGTACAAAAATTCCCATTCATTCTCGATGAGATCGGAGACGAGCATAGGGGCGGGAGCTTTGCCGTCATTATTGACGAAGCCCATTCCAGCCAGGGTGGAAAGACCTCTACCGCCTTGAGTGAGGCTCTTGCCGATCCTGAAGACACTATTAACGATGCGCTGGAAAAACGTATGGCAGCGCGAAAGATGCTAACGAACGCCAGTTACTTCGCTTTCACCGCTACTCCAAAGAACAAGACCCTGGAGATGTTCGGAGTGCCGCTTCCGCGCGATGCGGAGGGCAAAGTAAAGCATGGGCCTTTCCATAGCTACACGATGAAGCAGGCTATACAGGAAGGTTTTATCCTTGATGTGCTGAAGAGTTACACCCCTGTTGACAGTTACTACAAGCTGGTGAAGACTGTGGAGGGCGATCCGGAGTTTGACACGAAGAAGGCACAAAAAAAGCTGCGTCGCTATGTGGAGAGCCATGACCACGCCATCAGGTTGAAGGCAGAGATCATGGCAGACCATTTTCACGAACAGGTCATCGGCCTGAACAAGATCGGCGGCCAGGCGCGTGCAATGGTTGTTTGCAGCGGCATTGAGCGCGCAATCCAGTATTTTCAGGCATTCAGGGAGTACCTCAAGGAAAGGAAGAGCCCATTCCAGGCCATTGTCGCCTTTTCCGGAGAACATGAATACGGCGGGGCAAAGGTTACCGAGTCATCGCTGAATGGATTCCCCGGCAGCGATATTGCGGACAGGATTCAGGAAGACCCGTATCGGTTCCTGATCTGTGCGGAGAAATTTCAGACCGGATACGACGAGCCGCTCCTCCATACAATGTATGTGGACAAGCCGCTTGCCGGAATAAAGGCAGTGCAGACCCTGTCACGTCTGAATCGTGCGCACCCGAAAACACATGATGTGTTTGTTCTCGATTTTATGAACAACACGGAGATGATCACCGAGGCCTTTTCCGATTACTACCGCACAACGGTCTTGAGCGATGAAACCGATCCAAACAAGCTCCATGATTTGAAGACCGCACTCGACGGCTATCAGGTATATACGCCGGAGCATATTGAAAACCTTGTGTCTCTTTACCTTGACGGAGCTGAGCGGGATAAGCTTGACCCTGTTCTTGACGTATGCGTGGCTGTATATAAAGAGTGGCTTGATGAAGATGGTCAGGTGGATTTCAAAGGCAAGGCAAAGGCATTTACCCGCACCTACAATTTCCTTTCATCGATACTGCCGTACAACAATGCCGAATGGGAGGAGCTTTCTATCTTCTTGACATTCCTGGTGCCTAAGCTGCCCGCGCCGAAAGAGGAGGACTTTTCCAGGGGAATCCTCGAAGCTATAGACATGGACAGCTACCGGGTTGAGAAAAAGGCGGCCATAAATATTATGCTACCCGATGAAAATGCTGAAATAGAGCCGGTGCCGGCAAGCGGCGGAGGCAGAAAAGCAGAGCCGGAACTCGACCGCCTTAGCAACATCATCAAATCATTCAACGAACAGTTCAGCACGCTTTTCACCGACGCCGACCGTGTGACGAAGCGAATCAAATATGACATCGCTCCGAAAGTGGCGGCTGATCAGGCCTACCAAAACGCAAAGGAAAACACACCGCACACAGCGCGGATTGAACACGATAAAGCCCTGGCGCGTATCATGGGAGGATTTCTTAAAGATGATACCGAGCTATACAAGCAATTCGTCCAGAATGAATCCTTCCGGCGCTTTTTGACTGATATGGTGTTTACATTAACGAACCCCTAGTAGCAGACCCATCTGCAATCCCGGACTACTTCATCATGGCACCACCGCTCGCCCCAATAGTCATAACGGCACACAGGAACTACGCGATCGCGGCATTCCCTTTCGCAAGCGGGATAACCGGGATACGGGAACGGCTCGATAAACACCCCAAAGCCGCCGTGCCCGCGTCCTTCCCCGTGCTCATGTCTTTCCCCGTGCTCACGTCCTTCCCCGTGCTCAAATCTTCCCCCGTGCTCACGTCCTTCCCCGTGCTCAAATCTTCCCCCGCGCTCATGGCCTCCACCACGGCCATGCTCCTCAGCATAACAAGCAGTGCAGGGTGCCAGCACCATGAGCAGGATACAAAAAATGAGAGATATTCTTTGCATTGCCAGTCCTCCTTTCCCTCACTGGTAAATACATGCAGTAAGGGAACCGCCCCTTTTCACCGGCATTCTTTTTACGCCTGTGCGCCTGGCGCCGTCGCATCATTTTTTCTCATTTTTTTGGGGTTTTTCCTTTTCCATCATGCTGCAGTCACAGCCCTTCATCATGCCACCTGCCATGTGCATCTCCGTCATTTCCTTAAGTTTGCTCCTTTGTTCGGGAGTCAGTGTTGCTTTAATTTCCTCAAAAGCCTTCAAATGCGTAAGAAACATGTTCGTTTTCATCGCCTCTATCTGCTTCAGCTGAGATTCGGCAGCGCGCATATCAACAGGGTCTTTGTGAATAATATCTTCCAGG
>JAJZPZ010000106.1 GCA_021847795.1 Nitrospirota bacterium | reverse complement strand
ATCTCGTATTCTTATTCTTTAACTCATTACGCATTACGCATAACACATCACTGTCTTTATGTTTCTTTTTTGAATGTTGCTATGTAGGGCAGGTTCCTGTATTTGTTTTCATAATCCAGACCATATCCCACAACAAATTTGTTGGGGATCTTAAATCCGGTATAATTCACCGGCACATCCACAACCCTGCGCTCGCTTTTGTCGAGCAGCGCGCATATCTTCAGGCTCGCAGGTCCCAGAGACAGGATCCTTTCCCTTACGTAATTGAGAGATATACCTGTATCAATTATATCATCAATAAGCAGCACATCTCTTCCGTTTATGTTTTCACGCACATCATAATATATTTTGGTCTCTCCGGTGGATGATGTCTTTATATAGCTGGCTGCTACAATGAAATCCACAGTTACAGGGATTCTGAGCGCCCTGATAAGGTCGGCGAAGAAGACAAAAGCGCCCTTGAGAATGCCTATTGCAAGGACTTCCCTGCCTTCGTAATCCCGGGATATAGCGTCTGCCAGCTCCGTCACTTTGTCGCGGATTTGTTCGGTTGTCAGGAACGGCTTTCCAGTAATCATTGTTTCATCCCCCTGAATTATCGAGTGTATTGATATAATACTTTTTATTTCCCCCTTATCTCAACCTTTTTAAGCGGCGAGAGAAAAAACAACCCCCTTACTCCCCCTTTCTCAAGTGGGAATATAATATCTGATTCCCTATTGGAAAAGAGGGCATATCGTATCCGGTTCCTCTTGTGAAAAGGGCATATCATATCCGGTTCCCCCTTGGAAAAGGGGGAGTAAGGGGGTTGTAAAGCTGTTCATACCCGTTTTTACGATTGCATTAATTGTCCCGGAATTCATATAATTTTCGCTATGAAGCTACAAAGCCTGACCGGCAGTGCAAACAAAAAAGCATTCCTGCCCAATGATTAAACTCTTTTATACATCGGTAGGTTGCCGGGACTCCACTAAATTCCTGCTCAGGGAGGCTGTAGAGAAAACCCACTCTCCCGATTATTCGAAAATACTCTATTTCGCCCCGACCTCAATGAAAGTGGAGGATGCGCAAAAGCTTTTTCATCAATTGCAGAAGAACAAATGCTATATCCCTCCGGAAATGACCACGATACGCGGATATTGCAAAAGGCTGTACTCCTCATACGGCAATAAGAAGATACTCCGTAAGCCGATGATCCCGGTCATCCTGTCGGGGCTCTCCGGCAAGGGGCTCGGTTATTCCACGATGGCGGCTGATCTCGTCGGTGATCTGAAACAGCTCTATCCCGGCAAGGATATGGATTTCATCCGTATTGCTTTTCACGACGTATTCCGCGAGGCGGACGTGCCGGACTCCATAGCCGGTGCTGTAGAAGATGCCCTGGACATATTCGACAGGTACCAGGCGCTTGCCGGGGAAAGAGGACTGATCGACGGAGATGACATTATGCATGTTGTCGCAGAAACTTTGAAAGGCAGTAACGAGTCACAAGTGACAAGTAACGAGTTAAAGACTAACGACAAAGGCTCGTTACTTGTTACTGATAAGGTTACTCGTCACTCTTCACTGATTTTAGACGGCTTCTCCGATATTACCATGGCCGAGAAAAATGTCCTGGAGGCGCTTATCCGGAGTTCTGAAGACGTATATATATCAATTCCCTCTGACCCGCGCTTTCACGGACTGACAAAGGAATATAGGGACTTTTTACATGAGAATTTTCAGATCGAGGAAGCCCGTATCAAACAGGACAATGCGGACCAACCGCCTGTGCTCAACTACTATGCTTATTCCGACACCGAAGAAGAGGTCGAAGGGATAGCAAGGAGCATCAAATCCTTGTACGTATCGGGGCAGATGAAAAAACCGGGGGAGGTAGCCGTGGTATTCCCTGATCTGAGCGCCTACGGGGCTATGGTCGAGCGGATATTCAGGCGCTATGGAATCCCCTGCGAAATATCCGCCGATAAAAAGCTCGGGGCAATGAGGCCGTTTCTTGATGTATTCTGTCTTCTGGACTCCGTATCCGAAGGCTATGCCAGGCTGAAGTTTGCCCAGTTCCTTTCCTCGAAATACTTTGCCGGGATCCCGGCAAACCTGAAAAAATGGATACCCTCCCTTTCGCTGCATTCAGGGATCATCTCGGGGAAGGAGGCGTGGCTCGGTTTTATCAGCGAGGGATCTGAAACCCTCGATATGGGTCTTCTTGAGGAAAAGAAGGCGCTGGAGAAGGACCTGAAATGGATTTTGAAGAAACTGCAGCCCCTTGATGATCTGAAGGAGGGCGCTCCGCTTGAAGTCCATGCGTACTGCCTGAAAAAGATCCTCGGAGACCTCGGGTTCCCGGGCCCTCTGCAGGACCCCATGACCGGGCTCTTTGACGAGCCTGCGGACAACGTCTTCGCCAAAAGAATCCTTGAAGCAACCGATGATATCTTTGAGCAGATATCTTTCCTGGGCACACTGAATCCCGCGCCCGTGTCCCTGTCGGAATTCAGGGAAGTGCTGAAGCATTTGCTCTATGCAGCCTATCCGGAAAATGAGAGTTCAGGGGTCCGCGTAATGGACTTTTTCGAGGCCCGGGGGCTGTCCCCCCAGTACCTGTATTTCGGGGGGCTGTCTGACGGGAACCTGCCGAAAAGGCAGGATATGGATTACATACTTCCCGATAACATAAAGATGAAAATGGGCCTTATGCATCTCGAAAAGTTCAATGGGCTCCAGAAATTCATCTTTGAGGGTATTACAAGGGCCGGCAGGCGCCTTCACCTGTCCTATCCCCTGATGGAGGGGGACAGCCTGTTCCTTCCGTCGTCCTTCCTTTATTCAGGAGAGGAGATCAGGGAAAATATTCCCGGTATCTTCTCAAAGGAGGAGTACCATATCAGGAGGGGCAGGAGGCCCCTGCTGGATTATATGGAAGAGATCGGGGTTCATCCCTCGCTGATGAAGAGGCCCTCATACCTCCGCGTAACGGATATCGATGCCTACAGGTCCTGCCCCAGGAGGTTTTTTATAGAAAAGGAATTAAAACTTGCCCCGGTAGGAGTGAAAGAGTACGAGGTCGAGGCAGCTACGGTGGGGACCATAATCCACCGTGCAATGGAGAGGATTGTACAGGAGCCCCCTGAGAAAATCAGGGACATGAGGGAAGAGGCAGGCGCGCTGATCGATGAGATAACCCGTGACAAGAGGATGGATGCGTACTGGAAAAGGCTCATCAGAGATACCTTTGTCGATATGCTGCCCGCTCTTTATGAGAAGGAGTTTGAGATACGGGAGGCGGGGTATGTATCCACGGAAACGGAAAAAAGCATCTCGGGCGAACTGCTGAACGGGATAAAGCTGAAAGGCAAGGTGGACAGGATTGATAAGATAGGGGACGAGTTCCAGATTATTGATTACAAGACAGGAACCGCAGGACTGAACTGCACACAGGTGTTGAGCGGGAATGAGAACCTTCAGCTGTTCCTCTACGCGGCGCTCCTGAAAAGCCATGGATACAACATTCGCCGGGCAGGTATCTACTCGTTAAAGGACATGCACATCAAATGGTGTCCGCCGAAAAGGAAAGGCAAGGGCAAAGAGGGCGGGGCCCAGGTCATGGACAATTACATAAAGGAAGCCCTGAGATTCCTGGAAGATGCCGTTGAACGCATGGGGAAGGGCGACTTCAGGGCAAAGCCGCTGAATGATTATGCATGCTGGAATTGCCATGAATATGCCTTTTGCCCGTACATCCAGCAGTAAGTAAGTTTTTAGGTTAATATAGATTATGATGCCGGCAGCATTGGATCGAACGATTTTGTGCGGAGGCAGGAGGGGCGGCTCTAGATATGGATAAGGTTATTTTAAAGCGCACGAGCAGGATCCTTGCAGGGCATCCCTGGATATTCTCGAACGAATTGTCAACGAGCCCGAAACGCTTTGGACCCGGCTCCCTGGTCGAGGTTTATGACAACAGGAATGAATATATCGGCGCCGGTTATATTAATCCCAATTCCCTGATAGCAATAAGATTGCTTACCAGGGAGAGGGAGAAAATAGATGCCGGTTTTTTCCGCAGGAGGATCACCGCAGCTCTGAGATACAGGGAGCGCTTTCTCCCGGACACCGGGTCCTGCAGGCTGGTCTTCAGCGAAGGCGACTTCCTTCCGGGGCTGATGGTCGATAAATATGCGGATTGTATCGTGATCCAGATTCTGACCCTGGGAATGGAAAAGCAGAAGGACACCATAACAGGCCTCCTGGACGAGATGCTTGCGCCCTCCGTCATTGTTTTAAGAAACGACAGCCGGACCAGGATACTCGAGGGCCTTTCCCTGGAGAAGAAGATCGTAAAGGGCAGGCTCGATACTCTTCCCGTTATCAGGGAAGGCGAAGCGCTGCTGGAAGTGGACCCCTTATCCGGCCAGAAGACAGGCTCTTTCCTCGATCAGAGAGAAAACAGGATTGCCTTCAGCAGGCTTGCAAAAGGCGGCAGGGGACTTGACCTCTTTTGTTATTCAGGGGCCTGGGGACTTCAGCTCGCCCGGAGAGGGATGCAGGTAACCTTTGTAGATGATTCGGAAGCCGCCCTTGCCCGGGCGCGGAGGAATGCGGAACTGAACGGCGTGGCAGGGACCTGTGACTTCGTGAAGGACGATGCCTTTGCATTTCTTAAAAGTGAGGCTGAATCAGGGAGCGGCTATGATTCCGTTGCACTGGACCCTCCTGCCTTCGTGAAAAGCAAATTGAAAATAAAAGAGGCGCTCAGGGGATACCGGGAGATAAATGCCATGGCTATGAGAATCGTAAAGAGCGGCGGCCTCCTTGCAACCTCATCATGTTCTTATCATATCGACAGGATGGTGTTCCTCGATATGCTCCGCACCGCATCCAGGGACTCGCGGAAGAGCTTCAGGCTCCTGGAGTACCGTTCCCAGGGAAAGGACCATCCTGTTGCGCTCTCCATCCCGGAAACGGAATACCTGAAATGCGCGTTTCTCGAAGCGTCCCATTAGTTTCCTTTCCATGATGATCTCAGAGAGAAACCGACACCGCCCTCAGTAACTCGAGGGGGCCGGTCTTTTTGACGAGTTCGAGATGCTCAGGCTTCCTGACGAGCAGGCAGCCCGCAAATCCGAGGGAATTGACCGAGACTTCCCCATAGAACTCCTGCGACCTCGGTGCAAGCAGCATCCACTGGCGCGTGACCACAAGGCAATACGGCCCCGACTGCCTCACCGCCTTTGCCTCGCTTGGAACCGACATCCCGAGTTCCGAAAGCATCGCCCGGTAAAGGGCATAGCACTGCTCCCCGGGTTTGCGGGGAAATCCTGAATCGTCCAAATCCAGCCGGGCGAAACAGTGGCGGAACCCGAAAGAACGCAGTTGCGTGATCCTGCCCGTGTCCCTGGTCTCGTCCACAAGGGGCTGGATCGGAACAGGAGGCCCCTGCTCCGCAAGCGGAAGCGGCACGATCTGCAGGTGCTTGTGCGACTGGCTGGCGCCTGCGGCCTCTCCGCCGTTATAAAAACCGACTGCATCATATTCAGCCATGCAGGTCCAGAGGGCCGAAAAGTCAGCAGGGGTGAGGAGATTTTCCTGGTCTTCGAACTCTCTCGTCACTATGAGCAGATGCCGCTCCATGACATTGAACTTGTTCAGAAGCGCGATATGTGTCGGAGTGAGGTCTGCAACAAAAAGCTCTTTTTCGTAGGGGAGAAAGGGGTTCCTCTTTTTTTCCTGCGCCCTTTTGAGTCGGTCTTCATCCTTTCGCACGAGATTCGAGAGAATGCGCACCACGAAACGAACGCCGTTATCCTCGACATACTCGGAAGCTGTGCTGATCGGCAGCAATGAGCCGCTCGTGAGCGCTTTTTCCGTGACTTCATCGATTAAACGCGGCAGGGTTCCCTTTCTAAGCATCACAATATTATTATCCATATTTTTGTTATGCTTCGCTATATTCTCTTTACTGTTCCGGCAGGTGATGTCATGATATCGCCGGGCACAGTCCCCCTCGCGTTGTCTTAGTTCATGCCGGTACGAGAATTGTCATGAAAGGCGGGCTTGCCGTGCCCTGCTTAAGCTAAAACTATAATCATTAGATAATCTAATTTTTTTCCTTGACATGACATAATAATTTTGATAAACTCAAATCCAAGAAGCGCCTCGTTACCTCCCCTAAGCTGCTGTCTATATCCCATGGGCAGCAGCACTTTTTTTATTCTATTTCAATAAGTTCATACTCAGGGCTGCCGAGTCCGAGCCTTTCCGCCTCCTGCACCTGTAAAATATAGGGTTTCTTGTGCAGTTCCAGGAGGATATCCGCTCCCTCCTTTATTTTTTCATCCGCGGCAAGAGACCCGGGAAGGGGCTTTGCTTTGAGCAGCATATCGATGGATGCCTGCTCGACTGCAACTATATCGCTTGAGACCACTATCCCGATATCCTGGATTACAGGGACTTCTGCTGCGGGCATGCAGTCGCACTCGGGCTGTATTTCCATAAGGAAGTTCACATACAGGACTTTATTCTGCTGAAACGTGCCGAGCACTGCTTGGGTCGACTCGGCAAGGGATTTCATAAAGAGCTGGTCATCCCCGGGCAGAGAGAGCGCTCCTTCGGGGCAGACACGTGTGCATCTTCCGCACCTCCAGCACCGCTCATTCTTATAGTTGAAGGTATCTTTTTCGAAATCTATGCAATCCAGAGGGCAGACCTCTGCGCACTGGTAGCACAGGGCGCACTTCTCACTGTCCCACACGAATTTCCCTTCGCCCATCGTATGCATTGCGCCCCTTCCGCACTTCCAGCCGCAATGCCTGTGGCCGGCACTGACAGCGCCCATAGCAAGGTTCTTTATTGCCCCGGCATAGCCGGCATTTATATGCCCTTTTACATGGGAACAGACCACCATTGCGGGCACATCGTGGATCAGGGACGCTACGGCAATTTCGCCGAGCAGTTCACCTGCTTTTACCATCACATTGTCGTGTCCGTAGAGTCCATCAGCTATCACGACAGGGGCGCCGACTGAAAGGTGGTTGATCCCGTTCTGGTTCGCCACCTCGAGGTAATCGAGCCCCTTTATCCTCACGGTATCGGTGACAAAAGGCTTTGAGCCGGCGCTTTTCAGTTCATTGACGACTTTTCTCAGGAAGACAGGCCTGACAATCCTGTGCGCGCCTTCGGAACCGAAATGCGTCTTGACCGCGACCCATTCATCTTTTTCAAACTGTTTTGAAACTCCTGCTTCCCTGAGCAATCTCTCAAGCTTGCCGGGCATGCTATCCTCATATCTCCATTTCTTCACCCGTGCTGATGCGAAATAGACCTTTGCCATATAGACCTCCCAAAGGTTGAACTCGGACCCTGCGCGAGGGACACATCGTTAAGAATAACATAAACGGAAGACAAGGTTAGATATCGGATGGAGTTGGACGCACTGCAGGTTAAGCCGGCGGTTTCGGTCGGCTGCCCAAATGCTTTTTGTCCACCGGATCGGGGGCAGGTTTAATGACGGATGTTCAGGGTTGCTTATTGAAAGCTCAACCGGTCAAAAAGTCTGTTTAACGCTGAAACCTTTACGCGCTCTTCAGCACCGGCATACACCCGGTCATTCAATATCTTTGATCGAATCAATGAATCCGAAAAAACATTCAATTTCTTTTTTGAAAATCCTGAACGCCTCATCCATCATCATTCCAAGTGTCTTACACCTCTCCCATCTCAGTTCAAACCCGTAAATATTTCTGAAGAGGTGGCGGAATCTCAAATATTCTCCGAGCATATCCGCTAATTGTTCACTTATTACAGGCGGTCTGATGCCATCAACGGGTATGGCCATTCTTTTTAACAATACGGTATGCCAGTCATCACCTGACGGGATATCTCTGTCCACCCTTGATGCAATGCGCCGGAAGATTTTTTCTATGCCTGAATAGAAATCGTGCAGGATACTGCCGGCAGCACGTGTCTCAAGGAATGTCGGTCGGGGCTGTCTCAATACTTCAGACATTTCCCCGGCTAATCTCTCGAGGTCACTCAGTTCCTTTTCGATCTCCGCCTTAAGGACAAGCAAGCTCCCTTTCATATAGGATGGCCCCTGTTGAAAATATTTTTGCTTTTATATATTCATCGGCGTCTTCTATTGGAACAAGGTCAAGCTCCATCCCTTTCGGCAGCGCATTCCACACGCGATTCAGGGCCTTAAAAAATAATTCATCTTTTAAGCCTTCAACTGCGAGATCGATATCGGAATGTTCTGTAAAGTCCTCGCTTGTTAGAAGAGAACCGAAGAGGTAAACCCGCCTGGCATCGAATTCATCGATGAGTATCCGGGCCGCACGAGCGGCAGCATCTCTGGCTTCCCGAAAGAGGCCGAGCCTCTTCTCCTCATCCTCTTTGATGCGCTCTTCCCATGCAGTTCTATAATCCATAGGCTTAGTATATAAGAATGAATGGATGAGGTCAATTCAGCCTGGTTGCAGATATTAAAGGAATTTATGGACAGGAGAATCACGGCATTCTTATTGCAGTCTTTCCGGATTCCCCGTCCATAACCGGATATAAAAGTTTCCTTTCAGTTTTTCTGCGTATGGCAGGTGAAGCAGCCGCCGGATTTGGAAACGTCGCCGGCAACCATGTTGTTGTAATCCCATCTGAGCATTGAAGGATAAGGCGAGCCGTGCGCCCTGTGGCATGAGAGACACATCACAACAGCTCCGGCCCTTGAGGGATTTGCCGGATCGAGCCAGGCAACAGGAGCCTCAGTGCTATAGCTGTTCACCGGATCGTAGCCGCCGTATTCTCCGGTAGCCGGTAATGAGATATCGGTCGGATGCCGTATCCAGGGGCTTGTCCTGCCCATGCCTGCGCCATACTCTGTTCCGTATCCTCCATGGAAACCATCATGACAGCCGGAACAGAATTCGGTGATTGTATGGTCGGTAACGTCGTATCCTCCATTGACATAAAAAGAAATTACATTGTTCCCCTTGTAATAATTATGCTTTGTGTTGTTTGTGGTCTGTTCCCAGTCGGGATCTTCTATCCCTGCAACATACTGGTTATTATTAATTGTTGGAGTATAGTACATCGACGTCAAAAAGCGATACACCCCGTTGTCTTTGTGATGGGAGGGAATAAGATGGCACGCTTGGCAACTATCCTGCACCGGGCGAGGACCATTCCACGGGTTAATTATATTGTTAACGACTAAGGTTCTGTGGCAATTACTGCAGAAAGTGCTGCCCCCCGGCGCCTGAGTCAGCCTGCTGTCGGCAGCGGAAATGCCGTAAACGTTATGCCCTCTGTTGTCGTCTACATTTTTTACCCAGTAGTAATTGCCTCCTGCAAGGGCGTTTGTCGGACCGGGGGTCATGTATGCGGGCTCAACGGTGTTAAAAACAATGGGAATCCTGCTGCCGCCGATATTGATAATGGTCTGGTTTGTCGTCGATGAATGGCATCCCACGCAACTGGTGACGAGCAACTGGTTTATCGGTCCTTGCACTGAACCTCCCGTGAGCTTTCCGCTGCCGTCCCATCCCGTACCTGTCCCTGTCCTAGCCAAAATAGTGCCGTTCTGGCTGTTGTGCATGGTGTGGCAGTTGGAACATGGCCCGGTCACTTTTGCATCGGAAATGCCATAGGCAAAAAGGGGAAGAAGCAAAGATAAAGAGATTAATATGAAAAGTTTCTTCAAACTCATAACTTCCTCTTAAATAGCATTTACTATGCCAGACACCCTTTTTCAACTGAATATCGCCTCCAGGCAAGTATGACATGCTATCCTCATCACCTATCAATACCCTGAACAGGTGATGCGGGGATACCACAAGTAACCAATATAGTGACGAGATTGTGTGATTTCCCGCAATGCAGTTGCGCTATTTTTCGCAAGGACCGGAGCCTGTCCTTTCCCATTGTTTTTGAAAGAGGTCTGTAATCTCTTTTCAGCAACTTCTGAAAGATTAATCCCGTGTAGTGTATAATTTTAAAATGACGCTGTACAGATTATTAATCCTTATCCTCCTCCTGCTGCTGCCTTGTGCGTCAGGTGCAGAACAGGCAGAGGGACAGCAGCCCCAGAGATACCATCTGGCGGTCTCCTTCGATATCGCAAACTCGAAAATCACGGGCCTGGCCGGCGTTGCTATTGAAGCGGGAAAGGAAGTGGTGCTTCAGACAGGGGACCTCAGGATACTTGAAGTTGCCATGAATCAGCAGACGGTGCACTTTACCGTCATCAACGGAGTTTTAAGGATACTACCCTCACAGAGCGGAAACCTGACTATCAGGTATGAGGGCGTTTTCAAGGATGCCGGAAATGCAGGGGGCACGAATTACGGAGTAGTGAAAAACAGCATCGGTGAAAGGGGAATATCCCTGACCGATATCTGGTATCCGCAACCCGACTGCTTGTGCATCTACGATCTGAAGGCCGCTCTTCCCGAAGGCTATACCGCTCTCTCCGAAGCCGAGAGCATAGGGAAAAGCAGGAAGGGGCCTCTGACAGAATTTTCTTTCGATTTCCCCCACCCGGTGCCCGGGATCAATTTCATTGCTGCAAAAGATTATGAAGAGATAAAGGACGTTTCCGGCCCTGTCGAAGTGTATGCGTATTTTTTCCGTGAGGACCGGGAGCTTGCAAAGAGTTACATCGAATATGCAAAAAGATATCTCAAGCTGTATGGAGATATGCTCGGCAGGTATGCGTATAAAAGGTTTTCGATCGTAGAGAATTTCCTGCCCTCGGGCTATTCGATGCCGACCTATACCCTTCTGGGAAGGGATGTGGTGAGGCTTCCTTTTATTGTGGAAACATCCCTCGGCCATGAGGTCCTCCACCAGTGGTTCGGGAACCTCGTTTATATCGACTATGGTACGGGGAACTGGGCAGAGGGACTGACCACCTATCTTGCGGACCACTTCTACGAGGAGCAGAAGGGCAAGGGCTGGGAGTACAGAAAACAGGCGCTGGTGGATTATGCAGCCTATGTGAACGGCAAAAACGAATTCCCTCTCAGGGCTTTCAGAGGCAGGACCGATTCAGCATCAAAGGCAATCGGCTACGGCAAAGCCATGCTGGTGTTCCATATGCTGAAGAACACCGTGGGAGAGGACACTTTCTCACGGTCCCTGAAGAATTTCATCGCTGAGAACCGTTTCCGGCAGG
>JAJZPZ010000105.1 GCA_021847795.1 Nitrospirota bacterium | reverse complement strand
GGGATGTCGAGGGCGACATTACGAGCGAAGAAGGCTCCAATATCCTGATCAAAGGCACCTGCAAAGGGAACATCAAGACCAAAGGCGGCAGCGTTGAGATCGACGGAGATATGAGCGGCGGGGACATCGTGGCCGGGGGGTATGTGAAGATCACCGGGAAGTTCCATGGCGGAAAGATCCAGGCAAAAGAGAAAATCCATATCAACGGCGAATTCAGCGGCACCCTTGAAAGCAATGAGATAGAGGTTGGCTCAGGGGCCCAGGGCAAGGGAGAAATTTTCTACAAAGAGTCTCTCTCTATCCAGAAAGGCGCAAAAGTGGAAGGCCGGATCACCCGCATGGAGATGGAGCAGAAACGCGAGGCGGAACAGAAAGAGGCAGCAAAAAAAGAGGAAGCAAAGATGAAAAAAGGGTTCTTTTCCAAAAATTAAACCAGAGCGCGATTCCGGGACAGGCCTGTTTTCACGCAGACCTGTCTCGTTTACTCTCTTTCAGAATCTGAAAGTTATCCCTGCCAATACGGTATGGTCCACTTCAGTCCTGGTCAATCCGTATTTATATCCTGCATCGATGTCTGTGCTCCCGGTAATTGAATAGACCAAGCCGCCCAAAAGAAAGGCCGGGTCCGTATGAGAGGTTTTATCTATGTTCCGCTGGACCCCGATATTTGCCACGGCCTTCAACTTTTTGACCACCTCCACTTCAGAAGCTAAGGAGGCATGCCACAGGGGCACTCGCTGGGCCAGTTTGTTTTCATTGCCGATATAGCCCAGGTTCAGATGAAATGCCCAGGGGTTGAGTTCTTTTGTGGTGATGAAAAAAAGGCTGTATGTCGGCCTCCCGGTCCCCAACCCCGTGTCCTTATCTCCTGTAGGAAACGTAATGACGGGTTTAAGCGCAAGATTTAAACCCTCTTTTTCATAAAATCTCCACTTCGCTGAAAGCCCCACGTCGCCGAACCCATCGTGGTGAGTGGTCCCCTGATCATCCTTTGTCCTTATCAGCGAATAGGGGACGCCGACAGCGACATCCAGAGAATTAACCACTCCATAGGTCAATGTGGTTGCCGTGGGAGTAGTGTTCTGGATGGTCCCATGATCTTTGTCATGCCCGTATTGTCCGTTGATTTCCAGCAGGTATTTCCCTTTGCCCTGCGTGCCCGCATCGTCCGTGATGAGAGGGTGAAAGGCGGAGACAACACCTGCGCACATGAAAAGGGTTATAAATACAGTAACAGCAGCAAGAAAAAGCAGCCTTTGAAACATACATCTCTCCTTCTTTGAAAGGTAGGAATCATTATGAATCCTACGGATTGTTTTTGCAAGTGCCTGTTCCCCTGCCTGCCCCAAGTGCACCGTTCCTCATCTCTTTGAACATCCCCTCAAGCTCCAGGGAGGAGGGCAACAGCCTTATAATTCCGGGGACAGTATACTTAATTATGCGAGATATCATGAATTCGGTATGGTGTCCCCGGAATTACCCTTACGTAAAGCAATAAGAGTAATTTTGGTATAATGAAGAAGCTGATAGAAATTTGTACGGAATTTATAAAAAACTCAGAATGGATGAAGTGTGTAAACCGGCTTCATCTCTGCAAAGGAGAAATGATGAAGCTTTTCGGATACAGAGACGGTATTGAGGAGGCGGTTCCTATGGAACTTGCAGCGGTAGCGTTGGTTGCAAAGCCGGAGGTCCTCCGTATGATAGCAGATCTGCTTTTAGATGCTGCAGATGAAATCGAAGTTGGCGCAGTAACCCAGATACGCCTGCAAGACTATTGGTCTGAATGGAAAGAAGAATATCCGGATTTCATTGTCGCCCAAAAAGAAGAAGCGGTCAATCCGGAACAATAATCAAGCGGCAGTCCTGCTCCATTCACAAACGACGGTCATTACACCGACACCTTTGCCGCCTGCAGGCCGGCAATGACTTTTTTCAGTTTGTCCTGGACCTCGAACGCCACGATCTGCAGTTCCGCGTTATCTATGGCCATCATGGACGCCAAAGGATCGACAGCCGACACCTCTACTGTTCCATTCGAAATTTCCTGGACAACTACATTGCAGGGGAGCATGACGCCGATCTTGTCTTCAGTCTTCAGCGCGCGGTATGCCAAAGCGGGATTGCAGGCCCCGAGTATTTTGTAGCGCCTGAAATCGATGTCGAGTTTTTGCTTCAGGGTCTCTTTGACATCGATCTCGGTCAGGATGCCGAATCCCTCCTCCCTTAATGCCTCCGTGGCCTTTGCCACCGCCTCGTCAAACGGATAATTCACCATTGTGCTGAAATGATAGTTCATGACATACCTCCTTCAGTGTAATGGTCAACCTCTAACTAAAGGGTAGCATGAAATCCGGGAGGTTAAAACCAGGCGGGGTTTGTTCCGAGCGGTTAGGATTCCTTGATCATCTTCATCAACGCATCGAGCAGCTCGTCTTCTTTTACTTGCCTGACAACCTCTCCCTTTTTGAAGACAAGCCCCATGCCTTTGCCGCCGGCAATGCCGAAATCGGCTTCCCGCGCTTCACCGGGGCCGTTCACAACGCATCCCATCACAGCAACGCTGATCGGCTCTTTAATGTCCTTCATCAAATCTTCGACCTTCTGCGCAAGCGGCCTCAGGTCTATGCAGCACCTGCCGCAGGTGGGGCAGGAAATGATTTCAGGCCCCCTTCTCCTGAGCCCCAAAGACTTGAGGATTTCATAGGCAACCCTGATCTCTTCTTCCGGAGCTGCGGTAAGAGAGACCCTCATCGTATCGCCGATGCCTTCTGAAAGCAGGATGCCCAGGCCCACGGAACTTTTGATCGTACCGGTAAACGGCGGCCCTGCCTCGGATATGCCGATATGGAGGGGGTAATCGTGTTTTTCGGAAAACAACCTGTAGGCATCAACGGTCCTGACCACGTTCGAGGCCTTGAGCGATACCTTGATGTCCCGGAAATCGAGGGCTTCGAGTATCCTGATATGCCCCTCTGCGCTTTCAACGAGCGCCTCAGGGGTGGGATGCCCGTATTTATCGAGCAGTTCCTTTTCGAGAGAGCCCGCATTCACGCCGATCCTGATCGGGATGCTGCGCTCCTTTGCGGCAACCACCACTTCCTTGACCTTCCATTCCGCGCCGATGTTGCCGGGATTCAGCCTTAATCCGTCCACGCCCTGCCTGATCGCTTCAAGGGCAAGCCTCCAGTCGAAATGGATATCGGCAATGACCGGTATATGGACCTGCTCTCTTATCTTCCCGAGTGCCAGTGCGGCCTCCATGTCCGGCACGGCAAGCCTGATGATCTCGCAGCCGGCGGATTCCAAAAAGAGTATCTGCTCAGAGGTCGTGCGCACATCGCGCGTATCGGTCTTGGTCATGGACTGGACAGAAACGGGGTTGCCTCCGCCGACCACGACAGCGCCTATGCGGATTGCCCGCGTTTTTTCTCTCTTTATCAACTCGCTTCTTTTTCCCTTTATTTTTTCTTTGTTGCCTTTTTCGTTTTTTTCTTCGCTGCTTTCTTTTTCGCCGTTTTTTTCTTCGTCTTTTTCTTCTTCACTTCTTTCTTCTTCGTTTCCTGCTTTTTCACTTCTTTCTTGTTCGTATCCTTTACCTCTGATATTTCGGGCTTTGCGGCAGGTGCGAGCCCGGTATCGGATGCCGGGCCGGACTGGACCCTGGAGTCGTTCTGCATCGCCCTGAGCCGTTTAACGGCAAGGGCATGTTCCTCCCATGTTCTTGAAAAGTAGTGGGTCCCATTGCCCTGTGAAACAAAATAAAGATAGGGCGCGTTTGCCGGGTAAAGCGCGGCCTTTATGGATTTCATTCCCGGCGAGGCTATGGGGCCGGGCGGCAGGCCTTTGATAACATAAGTGTTGTAATCCGTCTTTTTCTTAAGGTCCCTGATCGTTATCCTCTCTCTTGAACTCTTCACACCGTATATTGCAGTCGGGTCGGCCTGCAGCTGCATGCCTTTTTTGAGCCTGTTGTTGTAGACCGCAGAGATCAGCGGCCTTTCCTCATCGGTTATCGCCTCTTTCTCTATAATAGACGCCATGGTGAGAACCTTGTTTTCATCCCACTTTATCTTGTTCATGCGCTTAGTCAGCTCATCGGAATATTCCCCTCTCAGTGTTTCCACCATAAGCCTCAGTATGTTCTTAAGGGGAGCGCCTTTCGGTATCTTGTAAGTCTGCGGGAAAAGATAGCCCTCGATGTTCGGCCCGTTAATCTTGAGGGCATCAAGGAAGTCCCTGTCCTTAACAAGCTCATTGAAAGTATCAATGTCCGTAAATTTGAGCGCTGCAAGCTTTTTTCCTATTTCCAGGAGGGTGTCTCCTTCGACAACAGTCACCTCATACTCGATGATCTTCCCGCTCCTTAATATCTTGAAGACCTGGAAAGGGCTCATCTTGCCGAGAAACGAGTAGTAGCCATAGCGTATCCGCTTGTCCAGCCCCGATAGCTTCCCGAGAACAATGAACAGGTTTTTATCACGGATCAGGTTGTTCGTATAGAGGATGTTGATTGCCTGTTTGTACGTTGCGCCCTGGGGGATTTCGACTTCAACCTGTATGCTGCTGCCGATATTGGAGGGCACGAACAACTGCATAATGACATAGGCGGCGAAAATCAGCAGAATCGCCGGGAGTATCAACCTCATGTTATTTTTCATGGTCATGATCTTTAGGATACCAGATTACCCTTTAAAAGTTGCAACCCGGGGCAGTGGGGCAGACCGAGGGGCCACGGGCAGGCACGCCTTTCCTTTTTCCTTTACAGCAGGCCCACCCGCAGGATAAGCTTTTGTGCTGTAAGTGTTTTAGCGGGATGGGTAACGTGCTGAGACTGATGCGCGAGAGTTTCCTGATTTTTCACTCAAATCCAAATTTAACAGGGGGAGCCTGATTAAAGGCGCCCCCTGTCTTCAGCTTACTGCTTTACACTTAAACGCTTTTAATACATGCCTTCCATGCCGCCGCCGGGCATTGGAGGCATCTTTTTCTCTTCTTCCGGCAATTCAGTGATCATTACCTCTGTGGTAAGCATCAAGCCGGCAACGGAGGCCGCATTCTGCAGGGCCGATCTTGTCACCTTTGTAGGATCTATGATCCCGGCCTTCAGCATGTCGGTGTATTCCTCTTTATAGGCATCGTAGCCGTAATTGGCATCCTTTGATTCCTTAACTTTCTCAACGATGATGGACGCCTCGATTCCTGCGTTCTGGATTATCTGCCGTATCGGCTCTTCCAGGGCTTTCTTCACGATGTTTACGCCGAGCTGCTGATCGTGGTGGTCCACTTTCAACTTGTCCAGGGACTTAAGGCATCTCAGAAGAGCAACGCCGCCGCCCGGGACAATGCCTTCTTCAACAGCTGCCCTTGTTGCGTGGAGAGCATCCTCAACTCTTGCCTTCTTCTCCTTCATCTCAGACTCGGTTGCAGCGCCGACATTGATGACGGCAACGCCGCCAACGAGCTTTGCGAGCCTCTCCTGGAGCTTCTCCCTGTCATAATCAGAGGTGGTCTCATCAACCTGGGTCTTGATCTGCTTTACCCTCCCCTGGATATTCTTGGCGTCTCCTGCACCTTCGACAATGGTGGTGTTTTCCTTGTCAATGGTGATCTTCCTCGCCCTGCCGAGATCGGGGATCTTTATATTTTCGAGTTTGAGTCCCAGGTCCTCGGAGATAACGGTGCCGCCCGTGAGGATAGCGATATCCTCAAGCATTGCCTTCCGCCTGTCGCCAAAGCCGGGGGCCTTGACAGCACAGACCTGGAGGGTGCCGCGGAGCTTGTTCACAACGAGTGTTGCAAGGGCCTCGCCTTCAACCTCTTCCGAGAGGATGAGGAGCGGCCTGCCCATCTTTGCCACCTGCTCAAGAACAGGAAGTAGGTCCTTCATGCTCGAAATTTTCTTGTCATGGATAAGGATAAAAGCGTCGTCGAGAATGGCTTCCATCCTGTCCGGGTCGGTGATGAAGTAGGGAGAGATATAGCCCCTGTCGAACTGCATACCCTCAACAACGTCGAGAGTGGTTGCCATGCTCTTTGCCTCTTCAACGGTAATAACGCCGTCTTTGCCGACCTTGTCCATTGCCTCGGCGATCAGCTCGCCTATGGAAGGATCGCTGTTGGCTGAAATCGTTCCGACCTGGGCGATCTCTTTCTTCTCAGCAACGGGCTTGCTCATCTTCTTCAATTCGCCGATGACATTCTCAACAGCCTTGTCAATGCCCCTCTTGAGATCAATGGAGTTGGCGCCGGCTGTCACATGTCTCATGCCTTCCTTATAAACAGCATAGGCAAGCACGGTTGCGGTTGTGGTCCCGTCACCTGCGACATCGGATGTCTTGGAAGCAACTTCCCTGAGGAGCTGGGCGCCCATATTCTCATAAGGCTCTTTCAGCTCGATTTCCTTTGCAACGGTTACGCCGTCTTTCGTGATATTTGGAGCGCCGAACTTCCTGTCGATGATCACATTTCTTCCCCTGGGGCCCAGGGTTGCCTTGACTGCATCCGTCAAAACAGTTATACCCCTCAAAATTGACTGCCGTGCTGCTTCGTCAAATAAAAGTTGTTTTGCCGCCATACCTTTCGTCCTCCTTTTTATTCAATAATTCCTAATAGGTCTTCTTCTTTCACAATGAGAAACTCTGAATCATCGAGTTTGATCTTTGAGCCTGAATACTTGTCGAAAAGCACTGTGTTTCCTGCCTTTACTTCTTTCACCTCAGATCCGACTGCCTCTACAGTGCCCTTCTGCGGCTTTTCTTTCGCCACGTCAGGCACGTAAAGACCGCCGGCGGTCTTTTCCATCGCCTCATCTGAGTACTTCACTACTACCCTGTCTTTGAGCGGCTTAATTTTCATACCGAATACCTCCTTTTAATTTCTGGTCCTCAGCTATTCATCGAAAATCGAAGTGGAAGCTGATCGACCGGTTCCATTTAATTTATTAGCACTCACATACGATGAGTGCTAATATAACCTGAAAACGGGGTCTGTGGCAAGGCTTTGTAGAGGCGATTAAGGGTGAATAGCAGCAAATATGATCGATTTCCGCCATTTTTTGCTATCTTTTTATTAAAATTTGAATCTTTTCTTGCGCGGAATCCATAATTTAATTGTAAGCAGGCCCGCAAGGAATCCCCCGACATGCGCAAACCATGCAACACCTCCGTGTTGCAGGGCTCCTGTGCTTAGAAGTCCGTTGATCAGCTGCATTACTACCCAGAAGCCAATGACGACCACAGCAGGAATCCTGACTATCTGCCAGAAGAAACCGAAGAAAAGCAGGGTGTGGACCCTGGCATGGGGGAATAACAGGAGATAGGCCCCGAGTATTCCCGAAATAGCGCCGCTTGCGCCGATCATGGGGATCACGGACTGCGGGTCGGTAAGAGCGTATCCATATGCAGCGGCTATCCCCGAAAAAAGGTAGAAAACAAGGAACCTTACATGGCCCAGGGCGTCTTCAATATTATTGCCGAAGATCCAGAAGTAGAGCATATTTCCTGCTATATGGAGAAACCCGCCGTGCAGGAACATGGAAGTGAAAATGCTCAGCACCGGTGGGATCGGCTGCGTTCTCTCAAAAGTAACGATATTGTTCGGGATTGCTCCATAAAGGAATGCTATCCTTTCCCCGCCCAGTGGAGTAACAAGCTCCCAGAGGAATACAAGAACATTGAGTGCAATCAACCCGATGGTAACGAAAGGGAATACCGTTGTCGGATTGTCGTCTTTGAACGGGATCATACGCTACCGGGCCCCTCAGGCAATCTCTGTACCCTCGCTCTGTAAGAAAGCATATAACATAATGATAAGCAAGGCTTATCAAAAAGTCGAGACATATGTTAAACTAACAAATGTGCATCACACTTCCAGTAACGATAAAGGTTTCGTAAAAGACGTCCAGCTGGTGATCTTTTCATGATTTCCTATCCGAACATAAGCCCCGAAATTGTGAGGGTCGGTCCGCTTGCTGTCAGGTGGTACGGCATCATGTACCTGATAGGGTTTGCTGCCTCCTACTTCCTGGTGAGATACCAGACAAAGAAGAAGGGACTCGGACTCGGCAAGGATTTTGTGGAATCACTGTATTCATATCTCATCATCGGTCTCCTGCTCGGCGCGCGTTTCGGGTATGTTGTTTTCTATAATCTCGCCTATTACCTCCAGCATCCCGTTGAAGTGTTCGCAATATGGCATGGCGGGATGTCCTTCCACGGGGGGTTGATAGGAAGCATTGCTGCAGGCCTGTTGTTCTGCAGGAAATACGACCTGGACTTCTGGCAGATGACGGATATTGTGATTGTTACCGCTCCCATAGGCCTGGGGCTCGGAAGGCTGGGCAACTTTATCAACGGAGAGCTTTACGGAAGAGTAAGCGACGTGCCCTGGGCAATGGTATTCCCCGGGGGCGGCCCTTTCCCGAGGCATCCGTCGCAGCTTTATGAGTTCCTCCTGGAAGGCGTGGCGCTCTTTACCCTCCTCTGGATACTCAAGGACAGGGGATTCAGGTCTGGAGTGCTGTCAGCCCTTTTCCTTATACTTTACGGCCTGTTCAGGTTTTCCGTCGAATTTTTCAGGGAGCCTGATGCGCAGCTTGGCTACCTTTTCAGGGTAGTAACCATGGGGCAGATATTAAGCGCGTTTATGATCATTATCGGGGCAGTAATCCTCTATGCCCGCAAAAAGGCCTGACAATCAGTAGCCACACCCGCCGGTTCTCCACCCTTCATTGTTGCCCTATTTGCACTCCGTCTTTAAAAACAGCCTCTATCTTTCCTGATAGGATAAAGTCCTCTTCCACAATAAGGAAATTCCCCTTATCGATCTCGCTCCTGTCCATGCATGCGGCAGCAAGTATCGCATCCAAAGGGAGCCCTGCGCTGTAAAGCACCTGCAGCTCATCAATAAAGGATTCACCATGCCTTATGCCTGTTGAGCCGCTATCAGTGCCTACGCTCACTCTCACTCCGATAGAGAATGCGTATTTCACGGACAAAAGGTGCTTTTCTACGAGCCCTTTTATATACTGCCTTTCAGGGAAAGATGCCTTTGCAGAAACGCGCAGGAGTGCAGAGAGCGTGGGAGTCCACCGGGTCCCCAGTTCAGCCATCCTGCGGAGTGTGTTGCGGGAAATAAAATACCCATGCTCAATGGATGAGGCCCCGGCTTCCACGGCGCCACGGATCGCCACATCAGCATTGGCATGGCAGATAAAATCCATATTCTTCTCCCTGGCTTCCCTGCTGAAAGTCCCCAGTTCCTCCAGGGAGAACCCGCCCTCGGTCACTGGACACTCACCTTGTGTGCTGACTATACCGGAATTTATCACCTTTATAAAATCGGCGCCCGCGCCCGCTATGCACCTCACCGCCTCCCTGATCTCCTCCTCACCGGAAATACCTTTGCCGAGGAACGCACCATACGTGCCCTTCCGGTAAAATGCAGAGCCCGCTGATTTGATAAGCAGAGCGCCCCGGGAAGTCTCCCGTGCCTGTAATCCAATCCCGCTTTTGTGTCCCATGTCGCATATGGAAAATATTCCGTGTGCTGCATATGCGCTCATGATTTCCGGCAACTCATCTGCAGCAGCGCCCTTGCCGTCTCTCATGAAATGCATATGGGCATCTTGAAAAGGCGGGATTTTCAGGAGGCCCATTGTTCACCTTTAAAAAATTTCATACATATATGATATAATTTTTCAACTGATATGCGCTCATCGGGAAAAGCCGGGCAGGGGCTTGCGAAATATTTCTGAAAGTTACCCGTGAGGGCCGTTTAATTCAACCTGTACCGTAGGGAATATCCAACCCTTTTATGCAATTATGAGCACAACACGTTCATATGAATAATCTGAAGAAACATGTCTTTTTTGAACTTCTCAACCTTGCAGGCAGGGTGTTTATCCTTGTCAGATACTCCGATAACGTAGTTCTGGGCAAGAGGGGTTTTACTGCCGAGGAGAGGGAAAACGGCATTGTCCTTGTATTTAATCCCAAAATGAATTTCGCATGGGATGAATACGGCATCACGGTAACGCTGGTCTTCGGCACTTCTCCCCAAAGGTGTTTTATCCCCCTGGAGGATATAACAGCAATATATTCTCCCGAGTTGAACACCCAATTCATCACTGCGCCCCAGGGCGAGGAATCCCGCAAGTCGCGGACAAAAAAGAATATACAAACAAGAGACCACGCCGGTGATGACATACAATCGCCGGAACCCTCTGAAAATGTTATAAAGGTTGATTTCACAAGGAAAACAAAAGAGGAGAAAAATCTCTAAGTTTTTTATTTATTTTTTTGCCGCTTCTGTATAAGATAGATAGGTTCAATGGGCAATGAAAAACTCATACATGATTTAATTGTCGACTATCTGAAACAAAAGCTTTCCCGGCAATACAGCGAGATAAAGGTAAATCCCTCGGGCAGTCCCGATCTGACCTTATCCAATCACGGTCTTGTCCTTGCTGCAGTGGAAGTGGAAACAGAGAGCAGCATAACTGCTGAAAAAGCGCAGGAATGGAACTCCCTTGCCCGGGAAGGCTCGAAATTGATCCTGATGGTGCCTAAGAATTCGAAAGTGAAAGTAACGGAACTCTTATGGAAAAGCGGATTCACCTCGAACATCGGGGTCGGCACTTATGAGATTACCGTAACCATGCCATGAAGACCCCCCCCACGAATATCCTGATCATAGATGACGATAAGACAGTACGGTACACTCTATGTGAAACCCTGGACAGCAACGGCTTTTTCCCCCTGGAAGCGTCAAACGGCGTGAAGGCAATGGAATTGCTCAGGAAGGAGCGGCCCGCAGCGGTCCTCCTTGACCTCAAGATGCCGGGCATGGACGGCATCGAAACCATGCAGAAACTCAGGAAAATAGACCCCGACATCCCCATCATCATTGTGACAGGGCATGGTGATGTTGAGACCGCGGTGGAGGCGATCAAGCTGGGGGCCTATGACTTCATCCTGAAGCCCCCGGATTTCGACAGGCTCATCCTCACCCTGAAGAGGGCGGTAGAGAAGCTGGAACTGGAGCGCGCGGTAAAGAGGCTCAACACCGCTGTTGAGACCTCCCTTGAGTGGCATCTGGGAAAAGGCCGGGCGATCAAGGGCATTATCGAGCAAATACACCAGGTGGCCTGGAGCGACTTCTCCGTAATCATCCAGGGGGAGACGGGGACAGGGAAGTCGACCATAGCCAGGATGATCCATAACCTGAGCAAAAGGG
>JAJZPZ010000104.1 GCA_021847795.1 Nitrospirota bacterium | reverse complement strand
TATAATCTCGCGGGTTTCATCGGGGTTGCCGCCGTCTAAAAAGATCTTTGTGGTAAGGGTATCCGGTTTCATAAAACCTCCACTGAAGAACAGTGATGAGTCAAAAGACAGTGATGAGTGATGAGTGATGAGTAATGGGTGATGAGTATAAAGACAATGAGACGTGAGACGGAACAGATCTTTGTCCTCCAGCTCATCACTGATCACTCATCACGCATCACGGTCTTTAAGCTCATTATTTCTACAAAAGCTCCTTCACCTTTTTCACAATCGCAGCCTTCGATATGTTTTCGTAGTCGAGCAGTTCCCCCGGTGTTCCGCTCTTCGGTATTTTCATAACCGACAAGGCGTGGACCGGGACATCGAATTCCGCCATGGCAGTCCTGACGGCCTCACCCATGCCGCCTTCGAGGTGATGGTCCTCAACAGTAACTATCGCCCTCGTAATGGCGCCTGCCTTCCTGAGGGCGGCCTTGTCAACCGGTTTTATGCTGTAGAGGTCTATCACCCGGATAAAAGTCCCCTCGTTCTTCAGCTCTTCGTAGGCCTCCAATGCCCCGAAAAGCGTTACCCCCGCGGCAGCAACCGTAACAACATCATTATCGGACTGCCGTATTACCTTGCTGCCGCCGATGGGGAATTCCTCATCCGCACGGTAAATGACGGGAGTGTCCTTTCTAGTGGTGCGTATGTAGACTATCCCCCTGTGTTCCGCCGCCTCTTCGACCAGCTTCTCTGTTGATACCGCATCCGACGGGTAGAGCACAACGCTGTTCAGGATGGTCCTGAACATGGCAATGTCCTCAAGACCCATCTGTGAGGGGCCGTCTTCTCCTATGGACACCCCGGCATGGGAGCCGGAGAACTTTATATTGGCGTCCGAGTATTGGCTCATCCTTATCTGATCAAAGGCGCGCGTGAAAAACGCCGCAAAGGTCGAGACAAAGGGAATTTTGTCCCGGCTCGAAAGCCCCAGCGCCGCGCCTACCATATTCTGCTCAGCGATATACATCTCGAAAAAGCGATCAGGGTATGCTTCCTTGAACACATCCGAATGGGTCGAGTTGCTCACCTCGGCATCCAGGACCGCCATTCCGGGGAAGCGGGGGAATAATCTCTTCAGGGCATTGCCATAGGCCTTTCTTGTTGCAACGGGCTTATCCGGAGGATAGGAGATCGGCTTTGCCTTTCCTGTTGCAGGTTTCTTCATCGAGGGGGCCTCCGGCGCGGATATCTCGCCCCTGATCGAGGTATCAATCTCTCCCATGTCCCTGAGCGCCTCACTGAGCTGCTCTTTGTTCAGTGCCTTTCCGTGCCAGCCGTCCTTGTCTTCCACAAAAGGGACCCCCTTGCCTTTTATGGTCCTGGCTATGATCATCACCGGCTTGTCTTCTGCTGCAAGCGCCCTGCCGTATGCTGCAATGATTTCGTCAAAATTATGCCCGTCGATCACTATGGTTTCCCATCCGAAGGATGAGATGCGCCTCTCGTAGGCATCCACATCATGCCCGTACAGCGTTTCGCCCCTTTGACCCAGGCGGTTCACGTCGATTATCCCAATGAGGTTGTTCAGCTTGTAATGCTCTGCAAGCTGCATTGCTTCCCATTGTGAGCCTTCAGTCATTTCGCTGTCCCCCAGGAGCACATAAGTCCTGTACGGGAGCTTGTCGATGTATTTCGCATTGAGGGCCATGCCCAGCCCGATCGAAAGTCCCTGCCCCAGGGAGCCCGTCGCCACATCCGCATATTTGAAAGCAGGGGTTGGATGTCCCTCAAGGGGACTGCCGAATTTACGCAGGGACATCAACTCCTCCTCACTCACCTTCCCGGCCGCTGCCCATAGAGAATAGAGGAGCGGTGATGCATGTCCCTTTGAAAAGATGAGCCGGTCATTATTCGGGAAATGCGGGTTGTCGGTGTTGTACCGGAATATGCCGCTGAACATAAGGCCTGTCATTAAATCAGTTGCGGACAAAGAGGATGTCGGATGGCCCGATCCGGCCTCTGTAGTGGAGATGAGGATAAAGTAGCGCACCAGCTTTGCGAGCTTTTCCAGCTTCTCCTTGTCAACGGTGATTTCCTCTACGGGAGCATATTTCCCCTTATAATCGACTTCATTGACTTTCATGTCGGAATCCCCCTCAGCATTTCGGATTGAAGATCCCCTGCAGCAAGATACAGGGGACCTCCGTACAAGGAACTATTATTGTCATATTCGCCCGCTCAACCCCGCAGCTTGCTGCGGGGAATGCGCCTGCTCTCCATGTGACGGCGGAACTTGAAAGAACCGTGTGGTAGACCTGCATTTGACTATCTATACTTAATTGTATCAGGCCTACTTTCATTGTCAACAATTATGCTTCTTTCCTCTGTCTCAGAACAGCGCGGGCCGGGGCTGCCTCTCCCTTCTCAATTTTCAAAGGCAGGCAGATGAGATCGTAACTGCCGGCCTGTACCCCCGTCAGGTCAAGCCCCTCAATGATCCACACATGGCCCTCCAGCAGGGTCCGGTGCACCTCGGCCCCGTTTTCGTGATAACCGCCCACGGAAAGATAGTCGATGCCGATTGCAGCCACTTTCAGGCCTGCCAGGTACCGGGCTGCTCCGGCCGTAAGAGAGACAAAGTCCTCATGAAAACAATCATCCTGCCATAACCCGGAATTACGCGTCTTAAAAAGAATTCTTTCACCGGAGAGTATACGGTGTTTTTCCAGCTCTTCCACTTTTATGGCTTCCCTGTCCTTTACCTCGATCACCCGTGCAGGGCCGACCATAACGTCCAGGGGCATCTCATCAATCGAGCGCCCTGCGGCAATAAAATGCAGGGGGGCGTCGATGTGGGTGCCGGTATGCGCGCCCATGGAAATCCCGGATACCGTTGCTTCATCACCTTTCGCAATGTCCTCAACCCGTTCGATATGTATTTCCGGATCTCCCGGCCAATGGACCATACCCTGCTTTACAGGAGCTGAAACATCGATCCACCCGTCACCCCCATCCATCTCTTCCCTCCACCGCCCCGGCACACAGTACCGGGCCGCCGCATTCCCTGTTCCTGCTCATAGGCGCTCCTTTCGCTTTTTTTCTTCCACCTTCCGGTTCCCGCACTTCACCTGACTGGAGGATATCTTAATTGCTGCGCACCATTCTTGCAATGTACTCCTCCCTCTCGGCAAGAACAGCTTCCAGCAATCCCTCAGCATACCCTTCATATATTGTGCCCCTTACGTAATCCAAATGCTCCTCGGCCAGTTGGATCAGCATATCGAATCTTTCTATCGTCACATGTATATCGGCGGTCGGATTCATAGCAACCTCCCAGCTATATTGCAATATTGCAGTGCTTGAGTAAAGAGTACATTGATACGGCCCCCCGGGTACTGAGGTCCGGAGATATTTTCCCCGGCGGTTATTTTTAAATGGTTTTTACGGGATTCTCTTTCTGGATGCTTCGTGTCGGGGGTAGAGATTACATGGATTGGAGTCATCACAGGGACGCTTTAATTAAATTTTAACAGGCCGGCCTGCATTGTCAACTGATTTAAGCCTTAAATAAGGCCTATAGGACTTGTACGACATATAATTCTTCATCGCACCTGCCGGTATCCCCCGGGCAGCCCTCGTTTGGAGAGGACCATCTGCCAGACCTGCAGATTTCGCGACCTGAATGACCCGGCGCAGCTCAGGAGGTAGTACTTCCACATGCGGTAAAACCTATCGTCATACTGCTCTCTCAATTTGTGCCAGTTCCTGTCGAAATTCCTGAACCAGGAAAGCAGGGTCGCGTCATAACCAGGGCCGATATTGTGCCAGTCCTCCATCACAAAGAGCCCTTCCAGTGCAGCGCTGATCTGTTTCATCGAAGGCACAAGCGAATTGGGGAATATGTATTTGCTGAACCACGGGTCTCCTGCAACAAAAGAGCGATTGTCCCCGATAGTGTGGAGCAGGAACAGCCCGTTGTCTTTAAGGCAATTACCGACACTTTCCATATAGGGCCTGTAATTCTTGAAGCCCACATGCTCAAACATCCCGACAGAGACAATATGGTCGAACTTCTCTTTCACATTCCTGTAGTCCTGCAACCTGATTTCAACGGGCAGTCCCTCGCACACCATCCTGCCGAGCGACGCCTGCTCTCTGGACACCGTGATGCCGACTACCCGCGCACCATACTTTTCAGCGGCATACCTTGCAAAGCCTCCCCAGCCGCAGCCGATATCCAGTATGCTGTCGCCGGGTTTCAGATAAAGCTTTCTGCAAATAAGGTCGAGTTTTGCCTCCTGCGCTTCATCAAGGTCCTGTGCGTTCTCCCAATAGGCGCAGCTGTAGATCATCCTTTTATCCAGCATGTTCCGGTACAACTCGTTGCCGATATCATAATGCCTTTCCCCTATTTGGAAAGCCCTTGCCCTCCCCCCCAGGTTCAGAACAACTGCCCTTGCCGCATGGAGCAGGGCAGTAAGATTTTTCACCTTGGACTTAGGATCAGAGGGGATGAGCTTGCAGAAAAGTTCGTCGAGCCTGTCGCACTCCCACCACCCATCCATGTAAGCCTCGCCGAATCCCAGGCTGCCGCGGCACAGGACCCTCCGGTAAAACCCTTCATGGAGGACCCTGATGTCATAGAGACGGCTGCCGTTTATTGCTATGCCTGCCTGAGCCAGTATGTCCCGGATGAGATATTTACCTTTATCTTTTCCCATGCTCACCCCTCATGCTGCGCGATATCCTGATAAGCCCTCTATTTAAATGATAACGCCTTCCCTCTGTTTTTCAAGTGTCCGATATCCTTCGGCGCCTTTTCCTGTTAAACTTTCTCTATACACGGAGCGCCCTGCCGCACAGGGATACAAAGCATTTCCCAGGTATTCCCGGCAATAGAGGCGGACAGGCGCCTTTACATTCCGCTCTCCTCTCCGGTTAAAAAGCCGGGATTGTTAAAAATACGGACGGCACATTATAATCACACATGTATAACAGAAAGGCACAGCCGGGTTTATCCGCACAATGCATTATCCTTGCCCTCTTCCTCCTCGCCCTCCTTGTCTCCTCGTGCGTGAAGGAAAAAAAATCAGTCCAGCCGCCTTCAAAAAAATCCGTTACTGTCCGGGAAAAAGCACGCAAACAGCTTACTGTCTTGCTCGATCCGTCCACGGTCATGAAGTTTGTTTTTGTAAAAGGCGGATGCTATCAGATGGGGGATGTCTTCGGAGAAGGAGACAGCGATGAACGCCCTGTCCATGAAGTTTGCCTGGATGATTTCTACCTGGGACAGTACGAGGCGACCCAGAGACAATGGAAAAAAGTCATGGGGAACAACCCGTCAAAATTCGCGCTGGGAGATAATTATCCGGTGGAGCAGGTGAGTTGGTCGGATATCCAGGACTTTATCGGAAAAATCAATCTGATGACAGGAAACACCTCTCGCCTGCCTACCGAGGCTGAGTGGGAATATGCTGCACGGGACAGGGGAAAGAGAGAGAGGTTTGCGGGATTCTCCGGGGAAAGTTCGCTGCCGAAATATGCGAATTGCTGTGATGATGATTACGGCTCCAAAACAGAGGGCCCGGACAATGAGTATAAAAAGACCGTGCCTGTCGGCAAGCACAGGCCCAACGGCCTGGGGCTGTATGATATGTCCGGGAATGTATGGGAATTTGTGCAGGACTGGTATGATCCGGCATATTACAAGACGCGGGCAGGAAATAACCCGACAGGTCCGGACCATGGGCAGAAAAAGGCAATCCGCGGAGGGTCATGGGACTATGGACCGAGGAGCCTGCGTGCAGCAGACCGCGATGGAATTGAGCCCGACAAGCGCAGCAGCAGCGGGGGGTTCCGCCTGGCGTTGCCGGCAAACAATGCATTCGCCATTTCCAAGGGCAAGCAATACTTTTTACAATAATCTCCCCGATACTTTGATATTCCTCAGCCCCTCAGACCAGGCCCGCAACAGTAGTTTGTATGATGCGGATGAACGGCGACGGATACACCCCCAGCCACAGGAGCAGCAACGTCAATACAGCCATTACTATCCCTCCGGCCAGGGAGAGGCGGGGCGCAGCCTCCTCCCCGGCAGTATGAGCATATAAAGCCACGACGATCCTTAAATAATAAAACAGGCTGATTGCGCTGTTTACCGCAAGGACGATGACAAGCAGCCATAAGGCGGACCCGACCCCGGCAGTCACGACATAGAACTTGCCGATAAACCCCGCGGTAAGGGGAATGCCTGCCAGTGAGAGCAGCATGGCCGTAAAAACCCCTGCGATCCAGGGCCTGCGCAGCGCAAGGCCCCTGTATTCCTCCAGGGTATCTGCATCCCTTTCCTTGCCTGACAGGACGGTAATAATGCCGAAGGCGCCGAGAATAGTGACGAAGTAGGAGATGAGGTAATAGCTTACAGCCGTGATCGCAAGGGCGCCGCCCGCGAGGAAAGCAACGAGCAGATAGCCGAGGTGCGCTATTGATGAATAGGCGAGGACACGCTTGATGTTGTTCTGGAACAGGGCAAGCAGGTTGCCGGTAAACATGGAGGCAATAGCAATTACCGTGAAGATCATGAAAAGCGGGCCGTAAGCGCGTATGTCCACCAGGGTGAAGTAGCGCAGGAGCAGCGCGAACATGGCGCCTTTGGAAACACTTGCAATGAAGGCGGAGACCGGCGCAGGGGCGCCCTCGTATACATCAGGCGTCCACATATGGAACGGAACAAGGGCGAGCTTGAAACCTGCTCCTATGATTATCATGACCAGTCCCGCAGACAGCAGGGGAGTGTGTGCGGCGGCATCAGCGCTCTTTCGTGCAATCCCGGCAAATTCCATTGTGCCGAACTGCGCATACACCAGGGCCATCCCAAAGAGCAGGAACGACGATGATGCAGCGGCAAGGACCAGGTACTTGATTCCAGCCTCATTGCTTCGCTCGCTTACACGCACGTAAGCGATAAGGGAATAGAGGGAAATGCTGAGTATCTCAAGCCCGAGGAAAAACGAGGCGAAATGGCTGCCGGCAACCAGGACCGCCGACCCGAGCGTCGCAAGGAGAAGCAGGATGTAATATTCGTGATGGCTGCCGTCGCGACCTTCAAGATAGCTGTACGACAGGATTGTGACGACAAAGCTCGAGGCAAAGATCAATCCCATGTAGAAAACCGCATAGCTGTCGAGGATGATAAGCGGGGTCACCTGCCGCGGCGCTGCCGGAGATACCACCAGGAGCATTGCAAACGCAATGGCAAGGCCCGCGAGGGACAGCAGCACAGCCGTTGCATGGCGCATACGGCCCTTAGTGAAGGCTGCAGTCATCATTACCACAACCGGGGCCGCGGCCATCACAAGGACCGGAAGCAGAACGAAAAAATCGCCGGCGTTCATTTACGCCTCCTTACTTATGGAGCTATCGCCCATCATGTATCTGTTTGCCCGCTGTCTCGGTTACGGTTACGGCTTTCTGCAGATTGTCCAGCGCCGGCTTTGCCGTGGTAAAGACAGCCCGGGGATAGAGCCCCAGCCAGATTATGATAATGACCATAACTGCCAGGGTGAATGTTTCCCTGCCTTTAAAATCAGGGATTTCCCCTTTGAATCCGACTGGTCCATGGAACACCCGCTGTATCATCCACAAAGCATATACCGTTGCTGTAATGACGCCTGCAGCTGCGATGACTGCGGCAGCGGCGCTCACCCGGAAGGTCCCGAGCATAACAAGGAATTCGCCGATAAAGTTGCCCATGCCCGGCAATCCCAGGGCAGCAAGGGCAAAGAACAGGGCAAGCCCTCCCATCCGGGGGACTGCTGCCCATAAGCCCCCCATGCGTGACATCTCACGGGTATGCATGCGCTCCTGGAGAGAGCCTGCCAGTATGAAAAGCGCTCCGGTGGCCACCCCGTGGCAGATAATCTGCATAACCGCGCCCTGGAGCGCGATCTCGTTCCATGCAAATATACCGAGGAGCACGAAACCCATGTGGCTGACGCTTGTGTATGCGACAAGCCGCTTCAGGTCAGTTTGCGCGAAGGCAAGAACTGCGCCGTAGATGATCCCTATGACCGCCAGCACAAAAGCAACGGGAGTGAACTCAAAGGCAGCCCGGGGGAACAGGGGGATCACAAAGCGCAGCAGGCCGTATGCGCCGGTCTTCAGCAGGAGCCCTGCAAGGACCACGCTGCCCGCGGTAGGGGCTTCGGTATGCGCATCAGGGAGCCATGTATGCACCGGGACAACCGGCAGCTTGACGGCAAAAGCGATAAAGAACCCCAGCATCAGCCAGAACTCCGCTGCCGGCGGCAGTGAGGCGCCTAGCAACTGCAGGTAGTCAAACGTATACACCCCGGTGTCGCGGCCGTGAATAAAATAAAGGCCGAGTATTGCGATCAGCATAAGGAGTCCGCTTACCTGGGTGAAGATGAAGAATTTGACGGAGGCATAGAAGCGGCCTTCATGTCCCCATAATGCTATAAGGAAATACATGGGTATCAGCATCAGCTCCCAGAAGAAATAAAAGATAAAGAGGTCCAAAGACAGGAACACCCCGATAATGCCTGTCAGGACCCACATGAGATTCAGGTGAAAGAAACCCACACGTTCCTGTATCTCTGTCCAGGACGAGGCAACAGCGGTGAAGCCCAGGAACACGGTGAGCATAAGGAGGAGAAGACTCAACCCGTCCAGGGCAAGGTGCAGGCTTATGCCTAGTTGGGGGACCCATTTCCAGTTGCCCTCGGCAATCCACATGCCGCCTCCTGCCTGCATCAACCCTCCCGGCGGAGACAGGACAAACCCCGGCTGTACCCAGAGGGCGATGATCAGGATAAAGTCCAGGGCGAGTGCTGCAAGGGAGATCCAGCGCGGCAGCACGGAATTGACGCTGCTGGAGCGCCACGCCAGCAGGCCGCCCAGGAAAGGAATGATGATCAGCCACAGGAGTATCATCTAAACACCACCACGGAGAGCGCCAGGACAGCTCCTATTACGATCCCCATCGCGTACCATCTCACCCTGCCCGTTTGCGTGCGGATAAGCGCGCCGTTGATCATGCGGCTGATCCGGATCAGTCCGGAATAAGGGAGGTCGATGAAATCATCCTTGTCCACCCCGGCGAACCATAAAAAGGGCCTTACAACAAACCTGTCGTATACCCGGTCAAAACCCCAACCCGAAAACCAGAACCGGTGCAGGAGCTTGCCCGGCGTTGTGTTCAAAAGGCGCTCTGCATACCGGGGGCGGTAGAGGAAGAAAATATACGCCAGGATTATGCCGGCAAGCGGAGCTAAGGCTGCATCAATTTCCAGCATCAGATCAGCACCCGGCAAAACAGGAAGGGAGCGCACCGGAGGCAGCGCAGTATGCATGAAGTCCGTGAAAACATGAACATTCCCCAATGATGCAGGCATCTCCATAAAACCTCCTGCCACGGACAAAACTGCCAGGACGACCAGGGGTATTGTCATTTTGATGCCGGGCGTGCGGTCTGCAGTGCCTTTCGCCTCGCCGAAGAAGGTGAGGAACACCATACGGAAAGTATACAGCGCGGTCAGGAGCGCACCGGCAACGCCCGCTGCCCAGAGAAGAGGACTGCCTGCAGGGGACTCCCATGTCTCCAGGAGGATCAGGTCCTTGCTGTAATATCCTGCGGTGACCAGGGGCAGGGCCGAAAGCGACAGAGCGCCGATAAGAAAGGTCCAGAAGGTCACGGGAAGCTGTTTCCGGAGGCCTCCCATCCTGAACATATCGTGTTCGTGATGCAGGCTGATAATTACGGTCCCGGCGCCCAGGAAGAGGAGCGCCTTGAAAAAGGCATGGGTCATGAAATGGAAAATTGCGGCAGACCAGGCGCCCACTCCAAGGGCCAGGAACATGTACCCGATCTGGCTGATCGTGGAATAGGCCAGCACGCGTTTTATATCACGCTGGGTAAGAGCGCTGAAGCCTGCAAGCAGCAGTGTCGCTGCCCCGATAATTGCCACAGCCGCCTGGACAGGGGGCGCAAGGGCAAAAAGCACATGGGTCCTGGCAATGAGATAAACACCTGCAGTGACCATGGTGGCTGCATGTATGAGAGCGCTTACCGGGGTCGGCCCTGCCATGGCATCAGGCAGCCATGTCTGGAGGGGAAGCTGTGCGGACTTGCCGAGCGCCCCGCCGAGCAGGAGCGCCGCAGCCGCGACAGCCACACCGTTTCCTGCGCCCCATTGCTGAACAGCCCTCTGCATGAGTTCCTGTATCTGAAGTGTGCCGAGGCTGGTGAAGAGCAGGAACAGACCCACACTGAATGCAGTATCTCCGGTACGGGTAACAACAAAGGCCTTGCGCGCGGCATACCCGTTATAAGGGTCTTTGTACCAGAAGCCGATCAGCAGGTAGCTGCAAAGGCCTACGCCCTCCCAGCCGAGATAAAGGAGGAGCAGGTTATCGGCAAGCACCAGGGTAAGCATTGAGCCTACAAAAAGGTTCATATAGGCAAAGAAGCGGCTGTAGCCCTCCTCATCAGCCATGAATTCCGATGAATAGAGATGGATAAGAAAGCCGACAAAAGCAACAACAAGGATCATGGTCAGTGACAGGGCATCCAGGTAAAAAGCTATTTCAGGCCTGAAGCCGCTTACCGATACCCATGTCCATAGCACCTGGGAATAGGCGTAACCCGGGGGCGGAGATACGGCAAAACCGATGCCTATGGCAAAAGCCAGCGCTGCCGACAGACCCACCGAACCCACACCGATAAGTGCGGTCAGGGGACGCGCAAGCTTTGACCCTGCCGGGGCCAGGATAAGAAAGCCGGCAAAGGGCAATGCAGGAATCAGCCATAATAGTTCAAACATATAAGGGCTCCGTGTATCTGATATTTATCCGTTCATCCTGCCGGCTGCGTCGGAATCGAGTGTCTTGTGCCTGTTATAAAACATCAGGGTAAGGGCCAGGCCCACGGACACCTCGGTGGCAGCCATTGCAAGGATAAAGAAGTACATGACCTGCCCGTCAGGCTGTGCCCAACGGTAACCGGCAACAATAAAAGCCAGGCCCGCTGAATTCAGCATGATCTCTATGGACATGAGAATAAAAATAATGTTCCTCCTTACAAGGACCCCGATCAAACCAAGCGCAAAAAGCACTCCTGCCAGGATGAGACCGTATTCCATTGGGACCGTTGCCATAATCATCTCCTGAAAAAATTTAACCACAACCCAAAATAGCCGCTTCTCAGCGAGAGCACCGGGAAACAACAAATCTCAGATCCTAAACAAATCACAAGGCTCGAAATCCAAAACATGTTTGAAACATTCGAATTTCTCGTTTTGAATTTGTTTAGAGTTTAGCGCTTAGGGTTTGCCTCTGCGCCTCCGTGTACTCTGTGGTTGATCTTTAATTTCGCCTGCCCAAATGATACGCCCCTACAAGTCCGGCCAGCAGCAGCATTGAGGCCAGTTCGACGCCGATCAGATAAGGGCCGAAAAGAGCAACGCT